>NZ_JBSFBQ010000004.1:0-346979 GCF_053593015.1 Streptomyces sp. NPDC002403
TTGTACTCACCCTCTCGGGCTTTCCTCCGGGCTTTTCCCTTCGGTCTTGCGTTTCCGACTCTATCAGACTCTTTCGTGTCCGATTCCCGGTCGAAGCGGGCCCCCTGCGGAGCAGGAGAATTCTTACTGCGCTTTCCAGTTCTTCGCTTTCGCGTTTCCCTTTCCGGCGGTTCCAACCTTACCAGACTCTTTTTCGTTCCGTTTCCGGTCCGAATTTGAATTCCGGTGGCCTTTGGATTGGCCTTGCCTTTCGGCGTGTCCACCACATTAGCCGATTCTCTTGGCGACTCATAATCGAGTCGAGGGGATTGAATTACGGCATGCCGAATTCGCACCCGCCAGGGTGATTCGTAGGTAGTGGTTGGTCGCTCCGGGATGCTCGGATGAGGTCCGATGGACCGTACCGACAGCAGTGCCCGTCTCAAGCGGCTCGGACTACATTAGGCGGCCCTCAACGGCGAGTCAAATTGCGCGGCGGCGTGGAACATGGGCCCTGTAGGGGCTCACCGTGGGGTCCCCGTCGATCCAGAAACGCCAGGGGTGCGTGGCTCCGTCGCCGCCCACTCCGGTGCGCGGGCCGTTGCGTACCTGGTCGCGTGGTGGCGGGGTGCCGTGCAGCACGGACAGCGGGGCGCCGGGGTGGGCGATGGCGTCGGTGCCGTTCAGTGCTCGGTCGACATCGAGGGCGGTGGCCAGGCGGGCCGGACCTTTGGCCAGTTCCTTGTCGTTGCGGGCCGAGTTCCGACGTTCTCGTGTGAGTTCGGCGCCGACCTGGATGTCGCCGGCGCGGAGCAGAACCCCGCCGGCCCTGCCCTCGGGGCCGCACACCAGGTTGAGGCAGTGCCACATCCCGTAGGTGAAGTACACGTACGCGTGGCCGGGCGGTCCGAACATGACGCTGTTGCGCGCGGTGCGGCCTCTGAACGCGTGCGATCCGGGATCGATCTCACCGGCGTACGCCTCCACCTCGGTGAGGCGGAGCTCGATGGGCCCGTCCGGTGTGGCGCGTACCAGGATCCGGCCCAGGAGGTCGGGTGCCACGTCCAGTACGGGGCGGTCGAAGAATTCGCGTGTCAGCGGCGTACGGTCCAAGCCCTCGATCATGGCGGTCGAGGGTACCGGGAACCGACTACGGTCGTGGCGCGTATGTAGGGGTCAGGACCAAGGAGGAGTAAACATGGGCTTCAAGCGGCTGCTCGCGAGTCTGGGCGCCGGCGGCGCCTCGGTGGAGACCGAGCTCTCCGAGCTCAACGTCGTACCGGGCGGGGTCGTCCAGGGTGAGGTGCGGATCCAGGGCGGGTCCGTGGATCAGCAGATCGAGGGACTCTCCGTGGGGCTGCAGGCCCGCGTCGAGGTCGAGGGCCAGGACACGGAGACCAAGCAGGACATCGAGTTCACCAAGCTGCGGCTCGGTGGCGCGTTCGAGGTGCGGGCCGGTGCCGTGCATGTCGTTCCCTTCGGGCTCGAAATTCCGTGGGAGACGCCGATAACGATGTTCGCCGGTCAGCACCTGCACGGCATGAACATCGGCGTGACCACGGAGCTGGAGATCGCGCGGGCGCTGGACTCGGGCGACCTGGACCCCATCAATGTGCACCCGCTGCCGGCGCAGCAAGCCATCCTGGACGCCTTCGGGCAGCTCGGCTTCGGCTTCCGCAGCGCGGACATGGAGCGCGGTCACATCCGCGGTACGCGTCAGCGGCTGCCGTTCTACCAGGAGATCGAGTTCTTCCCGCCTCAGCAGTACCGCGGTCTCAACCAGGTGGAGCTGACGTTCGTCGCGGACGACCGTGAGATGGATGTCGTCCTGGAGATGGACAAGAAGGCCGGGCTCTTCAGCGAGGGCAGCGACTCGTACCGCGCCTTCAAGGTCGGGCTGAACGACTTCCAGGGGACCGACTGGGCGGCGTACCTCAATCAGTGGCTGGCCCAGGTCGGCGGTCAGCGCAACTGGCTCTAGGGTCGGTGGGAGACCTGCCCACTGCAGTACAGCGATCAGGAGAGGTGCTGACGTGACCGAGCCGAAGAGGGCGCCGCTGCCGCACGACTTCCACCCGGAGGTGCCGTCGTTCACGGTGGTGAGCGAGGATCTCGCTCCCGGCGCCGTGCTGGCGGACGCTCAGGTGTTCGCGGCCGGGAACACCTCGCCGCAGCTGCGGTGGGAAGGCTTTCCGGCGCAGACCAAGAGTTTCGCGGTGACCTGCTTCGACCCCGATGCCCCCACCGGCAGCGGATTCTGGCACTGGGTGGTCTTCGACATCCCGGCGTCGGTCACGGAGCTGCCGGCCGGTGCGGGCAGCGGGAGGTTCGAGGGGCTGCCCGCCGGTGCCGTACAGGTCCGTAACGACTACGGGTCGAAGGAGTTCGGCGGTGCCGCGCCGCCGGCCGGGGAGAACCACCGCTATGTGTTCACCGTCTACGCGGTGGACACCGAGAAACTGGGTGTCGACAGCGATGCGTCGCCCGCAGTCGTGGGGTTCAATCTGCGGTTCCACACGCTGGGCCGTGCTCAGCTGATCGGTGAGTACACGGGTCCCGCCTAGGCCCGTCCGGGAATCCCGCCGAGCCGAGAGTTCCCCCGCTGTTTGCCCTGCCCTGGTCTTGGAGAGATCAGGGCAGGGCATTTTTATTGCGTTGTCCATCACGGCCCGCCCGGCCAGAGTTGATCCGGGCCTGCCAGGGGGCGGGCGGCACACGGGAGGTGGGCGGGATGCGGGACACGCTGGTACTGAACGCGAGCTTCGAGCCGCTGTCGACGGTGACGCTGAACCGTGCGGTGGTGCTGATTCTGCAGGACAAGGCCGTCGTCGAGCAGTCGCATCCCGATCTCCGTATGCGTGGCGCCGCCGTGGACATTCCGGTGCCCCGGGTGATCAGGCTCTGCCGGTACGTACGGGTGCCGTTCCGAAGACATGCCCCGTGGTCCCGCAGGGGGGTGCTGATACGGGACCAGCACCGGTGCGCGTACTGCGGGCGGCGGGCGAGCACCGTCGACCATGTCGTGCCGCGCGCCCAGGGGGGTCAGGACACCTGGCTCAACACGGTGGCGTCCTGTGCCGAGGACAATCACCGCAAGGCGGCCCGGACGCCGGAGCAGGCGGGGATGCCACTGCTGCGTCAGCCGTTCGTGCCGTCTCCCGCGCAGGCGATGCTGCTGGCCCTGGGAGCCGGTGAGCGTTCGGAGCTGCCGGAGTGGCTGGAGAGTGCCGCGGCGTAGTCGGCCTACGCATTTCGTCGTGAGGGAAGCCCGTCTTTGGGGGAGACGGGCTTCCGTGTGTCAGCGGAGCACCAGCTGGACGATGGCGGCCGTGCCGACCGCGACGATGAGGACGCGCAGGACCACGGGGCTGAGGCGGCGGCCGATCCTGGCGCCTATCTGGCCGCCCAGCGCGGAGCCCACCGCGATGAGCACGACGGCCGTCCAGTCGAAGTCCGCGACGAAGAGGAAGAAGAGCGCGGCGACGCTGTTGACGACGGCGGCCAGCACGTTCTTGACGGCGTTGAGGCGCTGCATGGTGTCGTCGAGCAGCATGCCCATCAAGGAGAGGTAGATGATCCCCTGGGCGGCGGTGAAGTAGCCGCCGTAGACGCTGGCGAGCATCAGTCCGACGAACAGCAGCGGGCCGCCGTCGGAGCGGGTGGGAGTGCCGCTGTGTTCACGTCGGCGCTGGACCGCTTTGCTGATGCGTGGTTGCAGGATGACCAGGACCAGGGCCAGGGCCACCAGAATCGGCACGATGGTCTCGAAGGCCGTGGAGGGCAGGGCCAGCAGGAGGGTGGCGCCGGTGAGGCCACCGACGAGGGCGCCGACGGAGAGCTTGAGGACGCGGCGGCCCTGTCCTTCGAGTTCCTTGCGGTAGCCGATGGCGCCGCTGACCGAGCCGGGGATCAGGCCGAGGCCGTTGGAGACGGTGGCCGTGACCGGGGGCAGGCCGGTGGCGAGGAGCACGGGGAAGGTGATCAGCGTCCCCGAGCCGACGATCGTGTTGATCGTGCCGGCGCTGATGCCCGCCGCGAAGACGGCGAGCATCTCCCAGATGTTCATGGCGAAACCCCCGTGCGTGATCGGTGCTTGGTGCACCGATCATGCACGGGGCGTGTACGCGTCATTCGACCGGGGGTTGCTCCCGGCGCTCCTTGCCCGTGTCGAAGCCCGGGGCGCCGTTGCCGAGGTTGCCGAAGGCGCCGCTGAGGCCCTTGAGGGCATCGCCGATCTCGCTGGGCACGATCCAGAGCTTGTTGGCGTCGCCCTCGGCGATCTTCGGAAGCATCTGGAGGTACTGGTACGAGAGGAGCTTCTGGTCCGGGTCTCCGGCGTGGATGGACTCGAAGACCGTACGGATCGCCTGGGCCTCACCCTCGGCGCGCAGGGCCGATGCCTTGGCCTCACCCTCGGCGCGCAGGATCGCGGACTGCTTCTCGCCCTCCGCGGTGAGGATCGCGGACTGGCGCGTTCCTTCGGCCTGGAGGATCGCGGCGCGCTTGTCACGGTCGGCGCGCATCTGCTTCTCCATCGAGTCCTGGATGGAGGTGGGCGGCTCGATCGCCTTGAGCTCGACGCGGTTGACGCGGATGCCCCACTTGCCGGTGGCCTCGTCGAGGACTCCGCGCAGGGCCGCGTTGATCTCCTCGCGGGAGGTCAGGGTCCGCTCCAGGTCCATGCCACCGATGATGTTGCGGAGGGTGGTGACGGTGAGCTGCTCGATCGCCTGGATGTAGCTGGCGACCTCGTACGTCGCGGCCCTGGCGTCGGTCACCTGGTAGTAGATGACGGTGTCGATGTTGACGACCAGGTTGTCCTGGGTGATCACCGGCTGGGGCGGGAACGGCACGACCTGTTCACGGAGGTCGATGCGGTTGCGGATGGAGTCGATGAATGGAACGACGATGTTCAGGCCTGCGTTGAGCGTGCGGGTGTAGCGGCCGAAGCGTTCCACGATGGCGGCGCTGGCCTGCGGGATGACCTGGATCGTCTTGATCAGGGCGATGAAGACGAGCACCACCAGAATGATCAGGACGATGATGATCGGTTGCATCGTGTTCCTCGTTGCCCTTCGGTTGCCGACGGATCGCGATGATCGAGGTCGAGTTCGCGGGAGGAGCCGGACGCTGCGCCGGCCCCCGATCTCATGATGATCGACATCGAGTCTGACAGAACGCGCGCTGCCTTGTGGGTGGTTCGGTCACATGACGACTGCCGTAGCTCCGTCGATGTCGACGACATCGACCTGTTGGCCCGGATCGAAGCTCTGGCCCTCGTCGAGCGCGCGGGCGGACCAGACCTCCCCGGCCAGTTTGATCCGGCCGCCGCTGCCGTCCACCCGTTCCAGGACGACGGCCTGACGGCCCTTCAGCGCATCGATGCCGGTGGCGAGTTGGGGACGGTCGGTGCGGTGTCTGGCGGCGATCGGGCGGACCACGGCGATGAGCGCCACGGAGACCACGACGAATACCAGCACCTGGGCCACGATGCCGCCGCCGAGTGCCGCGACCACTGCCGCGGCGACCGCTCCGACGGCGAACATGCCGAACTCGGGCATCGCGGTCATGACGAGGGGGATGCCCAGTCCCACCGCGCCGATCAGCCACCACACCCACGCGTCGATGTCCACGTGGTCATGGTAGAACCGCGAACGCCTTCGCGGACAGGGCGCAAGCGCGCCACTGTGCCCGCTGGGCCCTGCGGGCCCGGAGGCTGTCGCCGGCCGTGCCTAGGAGAGCGGCAGTCCGTGGGCCGTGTAGCGGTCGCCGGCGTGCTCGACGACGAGCGGCAGTCCGAAGCAGAGGGAGAGGTTGCGGGAGGTGAGTTCGGTCTCCATGGGCCCGGCGGCGAGCACCTTGCCCTGGCGGATCATCAGGACGTGGGTGAAACCGGGGGCGATCTCCTCGACATGGTGGGTGACCATGATCATGGAGGGGGCGTACGGGTCGCGGGCCAGCCGGCCGAGGCGGCGCACCAGGTCCTCGCGGCCGCCGAGGTCGAGTCCCGCGGCCGGCTCGTCGAGGAGCAGCAGTTCGGGGTCGGTCATCATGGCGCGGGCGATCAGGGTGCGCTTGCGCTCGCCCTCGGACAGGGTGCCGAACTTGCGGTCGAGGTACTCGGTCATGCCCAGACGGTCGAGGAAGGCGCGGGCGCGCTCCTCGTCGACGGCCTCGTAGTTCTCGTGCCAGGTGGCGGTCATGCCGTACGCGGCGGTGAGCACCGTCTGCAGCACGGTCTGGCGCCTGGGCAGCTTCTCGGCCATGGCGACGCCCGCGATGCCGATGCGGGGGCGGAGCTCGAAGACATCGGTGCCGACGCCGCCGAGCCGCTCGCCGAGGACCTTGGCGGTGCCGGTGCTGGGGAAGAGGTAGCTGGACGCGATGTTGAGGAGGGTGGTCTTGCCGGCGCCGTTCGGTCCGAGGATGACCCAGCGCTCCCCCTCCTTGACCGACCAGGAGACGTCGTCCACCAGAGCGCGTCCGTCGCGGACCACGGATACGTCCACCAGCTCCAGTACATCGCTCATGGCGCGTTGTCTCCCCATGCAGTGTCGAGATCGTCGGTGCCTGTGGGCACAGCTCCCAGGGAAATCTACGCCACCGTACGAGTGCTCCCGGCGCTGGGCCCGCGTGACGACGGGCCCCGGGCCGGTTCCCTAGGCTGTTCCCATGCTTTCGGAACCACGCTCAGGGCTGCTGGCCGCTTGGGGAAACGCGCTTCTGGCGGGACTGGTGTCGCCGGACGAGGCGGCGCTCGCCATTGTCGGGGAGGACGCGGTGCACCGCGTCGAGGGATTGCCGGGCGAGGCGGGGCCGGTCGGGCTCACGCTGGCGCTCGGACGGTTGCGGGGTCTGGGGGTGACGGGTTTCCGGGTCGCGCTGCCGGCTCCGGGGCATCCCCTGGGGCTGAGCGGTCCGCCGGAGTTCAACGCGCGGGCGCTGGAGGCCGAGGAGGCGGTGGTGGCCCACGGCGCGCCGTACGGGCTGGTTCCCGAGGTGCGTGAGGCGGGGCCGGAGGGGGATCTGCACGTCGAGGTGGTGTGGCGTTGTCTGCCGGTACGGGAGGCGCCGCCGGCCGATGTGCCGTCGCTGAGCGAGGCGGAGCGGGAGCTCGCCGAGGGTCTGCGGGACGCGACGGCGGTGCTGTCGCGGTTGGACGTGGCGGGTTCGGGGCCGGTGGCCGAGGCGGCGGTGGACGCGTACCGGGCACGGGCGGAGCGCGGGCGCGAGGTGCTGGCTCCGGGGTATCCGCCGCGGGCGGTGCGGGTGCTGGAGCTGGCGCAGCGGGTGGGGCTGCTGATCTCGGTGGCGTACGAGAACGGGCACGGCGGAGCGGTGAGCGCCTCGGAGATCGCGGCGCGGGGCGAGGCGCTGCGGCCGGTGGAGCGGGTGGCCCGGCGGGCGCAGGTCGCCGCGTACAACGCGTATGTGGAGGAGCGTGAGCGGGAGCGGTAGGGCCTGCCCGGCGGATCGGGGTCGGACAGGGCCTGATCCCCGGCCGGGCGGGCCCGGGGGTCGCCGGACGGGCGGGGTGTGCCTCGTCCGGCGACGTATGACCATGGGTCCGGTCAGCGGGTGCGGTGTCGGGGCCGGGGCCGTTGCGGGGTCGGCCGGCCGTTCCGGCCAGCGTTGCCGGAGGCCGGGTCGAGCAGGCAGGTCATGTCGACCGTGTTCACCGGGACGTGAACCGGGACCCGGATGACGTTGCCGCACGCCCCGGGCCCGAACAGCTTGCGCCGCCCGGGTGGCATCCACCCGGCAGTCTGAATCTCATTCCGGGGGAAGGCGGTCCGCTTCCTTGCCGGTCAGCTCGCCGCCCCGTGCCGGACGGCCCAGAGTGCCGCCTGGGTCCGGTCCGAGAGGTCCAGCTTCATCAGGATGTTCGAGACGTGTGTCTTGACGGTCTTCTCGGAGAGGACCAGCGCCCGCGCGATCTCGCGGTTGGAACGGCCGTCGGCGATCAGGCCCAGCACCTCCCGCTCCCGTTCGGTGAGCGTGCTCCCCCGGCCCGTACCGCTGCCCGGGTCCTCCTGGGCCAGCAGGGCTCCCGCGACCTCCGGCTGGAGCAGGACGTGGCCCGCGTACACCGAACGGATGGCACCGGCCAGGGCGTCCGGGTCGACGTCCTTGTACACGTAGCCGGAGGCTCCGGCGCGCAGGGCGGGGACCACGGTGCGCTGCTCGGTGAAGCTGGTGACGATGAGGACCTTGGCGGGGTTCTCCAGCTCGCGGAGCCTGCGCAGGGCCTCGATGCCGTCGGTGCCGGGCATCTTGATGTCCATCAGGACGACGTCGGGTCGGAGCTCCTCCGTCCTGGCGACCCCCTCGGCGCCGTCGGCCGCCTCGCCGACCACCTCTATGTCGTCCTGGACCTCCAGGAACGTACGCAGACCGCGGCGGACCACCTGGTGGTCGTCGACCAGCAGCACCCTGATGATCCTGTCAGCCACCGGGTACCTCCATCTCGATCGTGGTGCCCTTGCCGGGCGCCGATTCAACGGTGAGCCTGCCGCCGACGCCGTTCGCGCGGTCCCGCATGGAGACCAGGCCCAGATGCCGGCCCGCCTGCCGGGTCGCCGCGGGTTCGAAGCCGCTGCCGTCGTCGGTGATCCGCAGCAGTGTGCCGCTGCCGTGCCGGGCCAGGGTGACACCGACGTGCTCCGCCCCGGAGTGGCGCAGTGCGTTGTGCAGGGCCTCCTGGGAGACCCGGAGCAGTGCCTCCTCCTGGGCGGCGGGCAGGGCCCTGATGCCGAGGCTCTCGAAGGTGACCCGGGCCGTGTGGGCCCGGTCCAGGACCTGGATCTGGGTGCGGAGGGTGGCGATGAGGCCGTCCTCGTCGAGCGCCGCGGGGCGCAGCTCGACGACGGCGGCGCGCAGTTCGTCCACGGCTTCCGCGGCGAGCGCGGCGACCTGCTGGAGCTCGCCCTTGGCGCGGGCCGGGTCGCGGTCCACCAGGGTGGTGGCGGCCTGGGCCGTCAGCCGCAGCGAGAAGAGCTTCTGGCTGACCGCGTCGTGCAGCTCGTGGGCGAGCCGGGAGCGCTCCTCGGCGATGGTGAGTTCCCGGCTCCGTTCGTAGAGGCGGGCGTTGGTGAGGGCGATCGCCGCGTGCTGGGCGAGGATGGCCAGCAGTTCCTCGTCCTCGGCGGTGAAGCCGCAGCTGCCCTCGGGTTTGGGGCAGCGCTTGTTGGCGAGGAAGAGCGCGCCGATGATCTCCTCGCCGTCCCTGATGGGCAGGCCGAGGAAGTCGGACATGTCGGGGTGGGCGGCGGGCCAGCCCTCGAAGCGGGGGTCCTTGCGGACATCGGCGAGGCGCTCGGGCCTGGCCTCGTGGAGCATCGCGGCGAGGATGCCGTGCTGTCTGGGCAGCGGGCCGATGGCCTTCCACTGCTCGTCGCTGACTCCGTCGACGACGAACTGGGCGAAGCCTCCGTGGTCGTCGGGAACGCCCAGGGCGGCGTACTCGGCGTCCAGCAGTTCGCGGGCCGAGGCGACGATCGTCTTCAGGACGTCGCGTACTTCGAGATGCCGGCTCATGGCGAGCAGCGCGGCGCTCACGGCTGCGAGACCCGACGGTGGGCGATGGCTCATGGCCTCACCGTACCGGCGGGGTTCGAACGCCGTATCGGCCTGTGGACGGCTGCGGATTAGGGCGCAGGGACTAGGCCGACTGCCGTGCAGAGCAGGAGCGGAGGCCGCGCCACGGGCTTCATTCAAACGAAATCTGACACTCCGGATTGCTGGAGCAACGGTTGGTGAGGTTGTTACCCGCTCGATGTGAGGCCGCGCATAGGACCCACGTCACTTACGAAGCCCACTAGTGGACACGTAAGTGCCACATCAGTGGTTATGAGCGCGGCCCGACCCGTTCGAGCGGGGCCCGGATCCACTACCCGAGTTCGTACGTCACACCTTTGCCACCAGATTTTGCTGGCGCTAAGAATTGCACTCGTCCCCGACGGAGTTGCGAGAACGACGCTTCCCGTCTTCGTCCTCCGTGAGGACTCCCGCGATTCGAAGAGGTATGCCTGCATGTCCATGTCCAGCATCCCCGGCCGTCGTCGTCGTCTGAACAAGACCCAGAAGCTCTCCGTCGCGGGCATCTCCGCCATGGCTGTCGCCGCGCTCTCGTTCTCGCTCGTCCCCGCCAACGCCGACCCCAAGCCCGAGGCCGCGACCCCCGTGTCCGCCGAGCCCGTGGTCTTCACGTCGGTCGCCGGAACTCCGCAGGCCAAGGCCGTGCAGGCCAGCATCATCGAGCAGCACTCCACCGCCGAGAAGCTGGTGAAGGCCGCAGACCTCGCCAGGGCCAAGCAGGCCGCCGCCGCGAAGGCCAAGGCCGACGAGGCCGCCAGGGTCAAGGCCGAGGCCGCCGCGAAGGCCAGGGCCGCCGCCCGGGCGAAGGCCGAGGCCGTCGCTGCGAAGCGCGCCGAGACGCAGGCCGCCAGCCGCTCCGAGGTCCGTACGCCGGTCTACGCCAACAACCTGGACGGCTGGATCCGCCAGTCCCTGGACATCATGCGGGCCCACGGCATCCCCGGCTCGTACGACGGTCTGCACCGCAACATCATGCGCGAGTCGACCGGCAACCCGAACGCGGTCAACGGCTGGGACATCAACGCCCAGAACGGCACCCCGTCCTGCGGCCTGCTCCAGGTCATCCAGCCGACGTTCAACGCGTACCACGTCCCCGGCACCTCGTGGAACATCTACGACCCGGTCGCCAACATCACGGCCGCGGCCAACTACGCGGCCGACAAGTACGGCTCGATGGACAACGTCAACAGCGCGTACTGACCGGCGCCGCGGTTCGCCGGACGGTATCCGCACACGCCGAAGGGCGGCACCCCGCGCGGGGTGCCGCCCTTCGGCGTCCGGTGCCGGTCTCCGCGCCTACTTGCGCATGACCTCCGGCTCGTGGCGGCGCAGCAGTCGCGAGACCACGATGCCGCAGATGATCCCGAGCAGCAGCAGTACCGAGATGTTGATCCCCCACTGGCCGGCCGAGTGCTCCCACAGCGGGTCCAGATCGGTCGGGTTCTTCGGGTCCCAGGGCGCCATGAGGTGCGAGAGGTCCAGCGTCGCGCCCGCTCCGGCGATGGCCCAGCGGGACGGCATCAGCCAGGCGAACTGCTCCAGGCCGGGCGATCCGTACACCTGGAAGAGAATGCCCGTGAAGACGACCTGGACGATCGCGAACATGACCAGCAGCGGCATGGTCTTCTCGGCGGTCTTCACCAGCGAGGAGATCACCAGGCCGAACATCATCGAGGTGAAGCCGAGCGCGATGATCGTCAGGCAGATCTCGACGGCCGGCGGCATGACCAGGCCCTCGGCCGGCAGCTCGCGGGTGGCGAAGCCGATGCCGCAGATGATGACGCCCTGGATGGCGGTGATCACGCCGAGGACGATCACCTTGGACATCAGATAGGCGGAGCGGGACAGACCGGTGGCCCGTTCCCGTTCGTAGATGACGCGTTCCTTGATCAGTTCTCGTACGGAGTTGGCCGCGCCGGAGAAGCACATGCCGACCGCGAGGATCAGCATGATCGTTCCGGCGGCGCTGTTGAACCGGGACGGCGGGTCCGGCGGGGCCAGGCCGAACTTGGCCGGGATCACCACGCTGACGATGCCGAGCACGGCGGGCAGGATCACCATCAGGCCCATGAAGCCCTTGTCGGACGCGATCACCGAGACGTAGCGGCGCATCAGCGTCCACAGCTGGGCCGACCAGCTCTGCGGCTTCGGCGGGCGCATCTGCTGCGGGGGCGGCATGTGTACGGACTGCGCGGCGACGGCGTCGATGTCCGCGGCGTACATCTGGTAGTGCTGCGAACCGCGCCAGCGGCCCGCCCAGTCGTAGTCGCGGTAGTTCTCGAACGCGGAGAAGACATCGGCCCAGGTGGTGTAGCCGAAGAAGTTGAGCGCTTCCTCCGGCGGGCCGAAGTAGGCGACGGAACCGCCCGGCGCCATGACGAGCAGCTTGTCGCAGATCGCCAGCTCGGCGACCGAGTGCGTGACGACCAGGACGGTGCGGCCGTCGTCGGCCAGTCCGCGCAGCAGCTGCATGACATCGCGGTCCATGCCCGGGTCGAGGCCGGAGGTCGGCTCGTCCAGGAAGATCAGCGACGGCTTGGTGAGCAGCTCCAGGGCGACGGAGACGCGCTTGCGCTGACCGCCGGAGAGCGAGGTGACCTTCTTGTCCTTGTGGATGTCGAGCTTGAGCTCGGCGAGGACTTCGTGGATCCGGGCCTGGCGCTCGGCCTCGGTGGTGTCCGCGGGGAAGCGGAGCTTGGCCGCGTACTTGAGCGCCTTGGTGACGGTGAGTTCCTTGTGCAGGATGTCGTCCTGCGGGACCAGACCGATGCGCTGGCGCAGCTCGGCGAACTGCTTGTACAGGTTCCGGTTGTCGTAGAGGACGTCGCCCTGGTTGGCGGGCCGGTAGCCGGTGAGCGCCTTGAGCAGGGTGGACTTGCCGGATCCCGACGGGCCGATGACCGCGACGAGCGACTTCTCCGGGACGCCGAAGGAGACGTCCTTGAGGATCTGCTTCCCGCCGTCGACCGTCACCGTGAGGTGACGGGCCGAGAAGGAGACCTCACCGGTGTCGACGAACTCTTCCAGCCGGTCGCCGACCAGGCGGAAGGTCGAGTGGCCGACACCGACGATGTCGTTGGGGCCGATGAACGCGGCGCCGGACTTGGAGAGCGGCTGACCGTTGACGTACGTGCCGTTGTGGGATCCGAGGTCACGGATCTGGAAGCGGCCGTCGGGGGTCGCGTGGAATTCGGCGTGGTGGCGCGAGACCTGGAGGTCGGAGACGACCAGTTCGTTCTCCAGCGCACGACCGATGCGCATGACGCGGTCGAGGGCCAGCTGGTGGAACGTGGTCGGGCTGCGGTCGCCGTACACCGGCGGGGCCCCCGCGGCCCCGCCGGGACCGCCCGCGCCGGGAGTCCTCGCCATGCCCTGCTGCTGCGGGACCTGTGGCTGTACGGGCTGCTGCGGCGGCACGCCCTGGGGCGCCTGCTGCGGCCAGCCCTGCTGCGGCTGCTGAGGAGCGGGACCCTGCCCGCCGGGCCAGCCCTGCTGGGGCTGTGGGGCGGGGGCCTGCTGGGCACCCGCGCCCTGCCCGCTGTACACACCGGCTCCCGCCGCGGCGGTGAGACTCAGCCGCGGGCCGTCGGTGGCGTTGCCCAGGTGCACAACGGAGCCGGGGCCGATCTCCAGCCGCTGGATCCGGCTGCCCTGCATATAGGTGCCGTTGGTGCTGCCGTGGTCCTCGATGGACCAACTCCGGCCATCCCAGCTGATCGTGGCATGCCGCCACGACACCCTGGCGTCATCGATCGTCAGGTCGCCCTGCGGATCGCGCCCGAGGGTGTACGACCTGGACGGATCGAGCGTCCAGGTCCTTCCATTCAATTCCAGTACGAGTTCCGGCACTCCGCGCCCCACTAGTTGTCCCCCGAGTCGCCCCCGTCGCAGGGGGCCTAGGGATGCTGAACATCGTGAGGAACTATTCCAGGACCGGTCCCGGATACGAAAGTCGGGCGGGGTGAAGTCCCTACCTGGACCAGCATCGTTACGGTGCCGACACGAATAAAGGGAGCAGTACGCGGTAAGCACCCCGAGTAATCACGAACCACCAGCAAAAGGAATATCCGGGGCGTTCCCGGCCTGCCGGATTTCCGCCCCCGGTCCGCCCGATTTCCGTCCGCGCCCACCCGGCGGATACGGACGCACGCGGTCCGTCACCGGCCGTGTGCCCCCGGCGGAGGCACGGGGCCGACGCGCTGTCCGGTCCTCGGGACGGGCCTCCGGTGTCTCGCGGCGGACCGATACGGTGGGAGGCACCATGAGCGCATCTCAGCCACCTCGGTCCTCCTCGTCTCCTGAGTCCTCTGAGCCCCCCGAGTCCCATCGGGGCACCGACACCCCCACCCTTCTCGTGAAGATCTTCGGGAAGGACCGTCCCGGCATCACCGCCGGGCTCTTCGACACCCTCGCCGCCTACTCGGTCGATGTGGTCGACATCGAGCAGGTCGTCACCCGTGGCCGCATCGTCCTGTGCGCGCTGGTCACCACCCCCACCGCGGGCGGCACCACCGAGGGCGATCTGCGGGCGACCGTACACAGCTGGGCCGAGTCGCTGAAGCTCCAGGCCGAGATCATCTCCGGCACGGGTGACAACCGGCCGCGTGGCGACGGGCGTTCCCATGTGACGGTGCTCGGGCACCCGCTGACCGCGGAGTCGACCGCCGCCATAGCGGCCACGATCACCTCCACCGGCGGCAATATCGACCGTATCTTCCGGCTCGCGAAGTACCCGGTCACGGCAGTCGAATTCGCGGTGTCCGGCACCGGGACCGAGGAGCTGCGGACCGCACTGGCGACGGAGGCCGCCGGCATCGGTGTCGATGTGGCGGTGGTGTCGGCCGGGCTGAGCCGGCGGGCCCAGCGGCTGGTCGTCATGGATGTCGACTCGACGCTCATCCAGGACGAGGTCATCGAGCTCTTCGCCGCTCACGCGGGCTGCGAGGACAAGGTCGCCGAGGTGACCGAGCAGGCGATGCGCGGCGAGCTCGACTTCGAGCAGTCGCTGCACGCGCGGGTGGCGCTGCTGGCCGGGCTCGATGTGTCGGTGGTGGACAAGGTCCGCGCCGAGGTACGGCTGACGCCGGGCGCGCGCACCCTGATCCGTACGCTGAAGCGGCTCGGCTACCAAGTGGGTGTGGTCTCGGGAGGGTTCACCCAGGTCACCGACGATCTGAAGGAACGGCTCGGGCTCGACTTCGCCTCTGCCAACACCCTGGAAGTGGTCGACGGGAAGCTCACGGGCAGGGTCGTCGGCGACATCGTCGACCGGGCCGGCAAGGCCCGGCTGCTGCGCAGTTTCGCCGCGCAGGCCGGAGTGCCGCTGGCGCAGACCGTCGCGATCGGTGACGGTGCGAACGACCTGGACATGCTGAACACCGCCGGGCTCGGGGTGGCCTTCAACGCCAAGCCGGTGGTCCGCGAGGCCGCGCACACCGCGGTGAACGTGCCGTTCCTGGACACCGTGCTGTATCTGCTCGGCATCACCCGCGAGGAGGTCGAGGCCGCCGACGGTCTCGTCGACTGACGCGTTCGCGCGCGAGCGCCGGCGCATGCGAGCGCCGGCGCATGCGAGCGCCGGCGCGTTCGCGCATACGGAGCAGGGCCCCGGCGCGGGAAACGCCGGGGCCCTGCTCCGTACGACAACGGGATCAGTCGTTGGGCGTCCAGTACTCGACCAGCCTGCCCACTCCGTGCTCCACGCCCTTCCAGGAGCCGGTGAACTCGACGACGGCGAACGCCGCGGTGGGGAAGCCGCCGCGGGTCATCCGGGTCAGGGCGTCGCCCTCGGCCGACTCCGAGAGGGCGTCGGCGACCGCGTGCATGCCGGGGTTGTGGCCGATGACCAGGAGGTCGTGCACATCGTCGGGGGTCTCGTTGATCAGGGCGATGAGCTCACCGAGGGACGCCTCGTACAGCCGCTCCTCGTACACGGTCCTGGGGCGGTGCGGCATCTCGTGGACGGCCAGCTTCCACGTCTCGCGCGTCCTGGCGGCGGTGGAGCAGAGGGCCAGATCGAGGTCGATCCCGGAGTCGACGAGTTTGCGGCCTGCGACCGGGGCATCCTTGCGGCCGCGCTCCGCGAGCGGCCGCTCATGGTCGGAGTCCTGCGACCATTCCGCCTTTGCATGCCTGAGAAGGACGATCCTGCGAGGTGTATCGACGCTCATACACCTCAGCTTCGCATGAAATGTGCCACCCGGCGCAGGGTGTTGACGGGCTTGTGCGGGGCGATCGGGCACGGTCAGCCGGTCACCAGGGCCGCGATTCGCGCGAGCAACCGGGTGACCGCAGGGTCGGTGGTCGCGGCGTGCGCCTCACCGCTTCCCACGATCAGCAGCAGCAGCGCGGCGAACGCGAACGCGGGCAGCGCGACGGCCCACCACGGCAGCCTCACCTCGACACTGCCCGTGGCCGGGCGGGTGGTCGGGGGGTGCGTTCGGGCCTGCATGTCCGCCTCCGTGGGTCATCGGTACTGATACCGAAAATCTACGGATCCGGGCCCGGGGTTCCCATCCGGTGACCCACCCACTTCCCCCTGAACCTGGCACCCTAGGGGACACGGGGGTTAACCCCACCATCCGCGGCCGAGCCGCTCAGGGGGACGCGATCGAGGCGATCACCGCGACGATCACGGTGACCAGCAGCATCGCTCCGAGTACGAGCAGGAGCTTCTTCTGACCGTTCTGGGGATTCGGGTCGAGCACAGGAGACATGGGGTCAGTCTCGCATCTCAGCACTCGTCCTCGATCGTCCGGGCCCGCCCGGCCAGGATTCCGACCGCCATCTGCGGCACCATGAGGCCCGCCATCAGTGCGATCGGCAGTTCCCAGCCGCCGCTGTGCTGGTAGAGCACACCGATCAGCAGCGGTCCCGGGATCGAGATCAGATAGCCGACGGACTGGGCGAACGCGGACAGCCGGACCACTCCCGCGCCGGTGCGCGAGCGCATGCCGATCATGGTCAGGGCCAGCGGGAAGGAGCAGTTCGAGATGCCCAGGAGCACCGCCCAGGCCCAGGCACCGCCGGCCGGGGCGAGGTAGAGGCCCGCGTAGCCGATGAGGCCGCAGCTGCCGAGGAGGACGACGATCGGGCCCTGGTTCTTCATCCGGGCAGCGACCCCCGGGATGACGAAGGCGAGCGGTACGCCCATCGCCATGGTGACGGCGAGCAGCACACCCGCCGTACCGGCCGAGACCCCGGCGTCGCGGAAGATCTGCGGCATCCATCCCATGGTGATGTACGCGGCGGTGGCCTGGAGGCCGAAGAAACAGGCGAGGGCCCAGGCGGTCCGGCTGCGGGTGATCCTGAGGGCCGGGGTGCCGGCGTGCTGGGCGGCGGGCTGCCGCGGAGCGCCGGTGCGGTCCCGTACCACCGGGATCCAGGGCAGGATCGCGACGGCGGAGAGCGCGGCCCAGACGCCGAGCCCCAGACGCCAGCTGCCGCCCATCGCGCTGGTCATCGGCACGGTCACCGCGGCGGCGAGCGAGGTGCCGAGGGCCAGGGCCATCGAGTAGAGCCCGGTCATGGAGCCGACCCGGTCCGGGAACCAGCGCTTGACGATCACCGGCATCAGGACGTTGCTGACGGCGATGCCCATGAGGGCGAGGGCGCTCGCGGCGAGGAAGCCGGCCGTCCCGCCGACGAGCGGCCGGATCACCAGGCCGGCGGTGATGGCGGTCATGCCGGCGCAGACGACCGCCCCCGGGCCGAAGCGGCGGGCGAGACGCGGCGCCATGATGCCGAAGACCGCGAAGCAGAGCGGCGGTACGGAGGTGAGGACACCGGCCACGCTGCCGCTCATGTGCAGCCCGTCCCGTACCTCTTCCAGGAGGGCGCCGAGGCTGGTGATGGCGGGGCGGAGGTTGAGCGCGGTGAGGACCAGGCCGATGACGACCAGCCGGAGCACCCAGGGGGAGGGCCCGTCGGCGGCCTGTGCCGTCTGCGGGTCCTGCCGGGTCGGCGAGGCCGTGGGTTTCGTGGGCGCGTCCATCGTGGTGGCGGGGCTCGGGTTCCGGGTCTGGGGCCGGGTCTCGTCTTCGGGCATGAGGCCCATCATAGAATCATGGGATGATTGATTGTCCAATCAGCCCGGAGCCTCTCTGAGACCATTCGCTCCGGGCACGGCAACCGCAACAACTCCCGTCCCACCCCCTCACCCCAGCAACCCGACCAAGGAGCACCATGGCGCTGACGTCTCCGCGGCGTTCGGCACTCGCCGACCAGGTGATTGCCCAGCTCAGGAATCAGATCACCTCGGGCGAGTGGCCCGTGGGTTCACGCATTCCCACCGAGCCCGAACTGGTGGAGCAGCTGGGGGTGGCACGCAACACCGTCCGGGAGGCCGTGCGCGCGCTCGCGCACAACGGGCTGCTGGACATCCGGCAGGGTTCGGGCACCTATGTCGTCGCCACCAGCGAGCTGGCCGGGGTGATGCACCGCCGTTTCGCCTCCGCCGATCCCCGCCACGTCGCCGAGCTGCGCTCCACCCTGGAGTCGTCGGCGGCGAGGCTGGCCGCCGCCCGGCGTACCGAGCGGGATCTGAAGCAGCTGGACGCGCTCATGGCGCGCCGGGAGGAGACCTGGGCCGCGGGTGACGCCGAGGCGTTCGTCGCGGCGGACGCGACGCTGCATCTGGCCGTGGTGGCCGCCTCGCACAACGACGTGCTGACCGGCCTCTACGCCGACCTGGGCGATCTGCTGCGCGACTATCTCAGGGGCGACATCGGGCACGAGCTGCGGCCGGAGAACCACATGGATCACGGCAGGCTGGTCGAGGCGATCCGGGCGGGCGACGGGGAGACGGCGGCGGCCGAGGCCGCGAGCCACGCGCTGAGCTGTCTGGTGGACCGGGCCTGAGGGCGGCCCGGCGACCCTAGACCCTGTCCTGCACCCGGTGCGTGACCCAGGCGGAGCCGACTTCCTTCCAGCAGCGGTCGTCGAGCCGCACGGTCCGCCCGGGACCCACGTCGACCGGGGCGGCGTCGGCGTCTATGTCCCACCAGCGGCGGCATTCGGTGTGCAGTTGTACGCGGTCGGTGGAGGGGTACGGGTTGTGGCAGTAGGCGACGACCCGCGAACCCCGGACCGACGTACGGCATTCGGCTCCGGCGGGATCCGGGGTGGGAGCGTCGGGGGCGGATGCCCCGGCTCCCGCCCGGCCCGCCGCGGATATCCCCACCGGGGCGGCGAGTGCGGCGACGGCCATGGAGGCCGCGAGCAGTATCCCGGTCCGGCGACGTGTGGAGCGCATGGCGACCTCCTCCCCGTAGCCCGACCCGAAGTCTGGTTCATCACATTCTGCGGTGGATCGACCATCTTTTCGACTTGAGCGGGCCGGAGCCGGGCGCGGACACGGAACAGCCGCGCAACGCCTGCTCGGAGGCGGTACGCGGCTGTATCAGGGCCCGTCGTGAGGGGTCAGGCACCCATCATGTGCACGCCACCGTCGACGTGGATGATCTCGCCCGTGGTCTTCGGGAAGAAGTCCGAGAGCAGCGCGACGATGGCACGGCCGGCCGGCTCCGGGTCGGACATGTCCCACGCCAGCGGGGAGCGGGTGTTCCACACGTCGGCGAGCTCGCCGAAGCCCGGGATGGACTTGGCGGCCATCGAGCCGATCGGTCCGGCGGAGACCAGGTTGCAGCGCAGGCCCTCCTTGCCCAGGTCACGGGCGAGGTAGCGGGAGGTGGCCTCCAGCGCGGCCTTGGCCGGGCCCATCCAGTCGTACTGCGGCCAGGCGAACTGCGCGTCGAAGGTGAGGCCGACGATCGAGCCGCCCTCGCTCATCAGCGGCTTGCAGGCCATGGCGAGCGACTTCAGCGAGAACGCCGAGACGTGCATCGCCGTGGCGACGGACTCGAACGGGGTGTTGAGGAAGTTGCCGCCGAGCGCGTCCTGCGGCGCGAAGCCGATGGAGTGGACGACACCGTCGAGCGAACCGAGCTCCTCCTTGACCAGACCGGCGAGCCGGTCCAGGTGCTCGGCGTTGGTCACGTCCAGCTCGATGACCTTGGCCGGCTTGGGCAGCTTCTTGGCGATGCGCTCCGTCAGCGTGGGCCGGGGGAAGGCTGTCAGGATGATCTCGGCACCCTGCTCCTGGGCCACCTTGGCGGTGTGGAAAGCGATGGACGACTCCATCAGCACACCGGTGATGAGGATGCGCTTGCCGTCGAGAATTCCGCTCATGGTGATCAGTGACCCATGCCCAATCCGCCGTCAACGGGGATGACGGCTCCAGTGATGTACGACGCGTCGTCGGAGGCGAGGAAGCGCACCGCGGCGGCGATCTCCTCGGGCTGCGCGTAGCGGCCCAGCGGCACCTGGGACACGATGCCCTTGCGCTGCTCCTCGGTGAGCACCTGCGTCATGTCGGTGTCGACGAAACCGGGTGCGACGACGTTGAAAGTGATGTTGCGGGAACCGAGCTCACGGGCCAGCGACCGGGCAAAGCCGACCAGACCCGCCTTGGAAGCGGCGTAGTTCGCCTGCCCGGCCGAGCCGAGGAGTCCGACCACGGAGGAGATGAGGACGACACGGCCCTTCTTGGCGCGCAGCATGCCGCGGTTGGCGCGCTTGACGACCCGGAAGGTGCCGGTGAGGTTGGTGTCGACGACGGACGTGAAGTCGTCCTCGGACATCCGCATCAGCAACTGGTCCTTGGTGATACCGGCGTTGGCGACCAGCACCTCCACGTTGCCGTGCTTCTCCTCGATCTCCTTGTAGGCCTGCTCCACCTGCTCGGCGTCGGTGATGTCGCAACGGACCGCGAGAACACCGGCCTCGGTGAGCACCGTGGGCGGCTCGCCGGAGCGGTAGGTGATCGCGACCTTGTCGCCGTTGTCGGCGAAAGCGCGGGCGATGGCGAGGCCGATGCCCCGGTTTCCTCCGGTGACGAGAACCGAGCGGCTCAACGGATCACCCTTTCCCTAGCGGTCTGGTACATCGAAAACCTATCGGTACCAGGCGCTCCGCGAGCAATCGGCCCCTGACAGCGCCTCCCCCCGGGCACTGTGGGGTTCCTACAGCACCCGGCCCGGATGAACGCTTCCCGTACCGGCAAGCGCCTCAGCGAAAGCCCGGCGCTTCGACGGGGAGGCCGACGTCCTCGGCAACCTCCAGCATCCGTTTGTCGTAACTGATGAGTACGTCGAGCGACGCTCCCAGCACTTGGGCACTGGCCACATGGACCGCGTCGAGCGTCCGGACTCTTCCCGGCAGGGCGGCGGCCGCGTCCCGTACCTCATCGGTCAGGAGGATCTCGGTGAAGTCCCGGGTCAGATCCCTCATGAGTAGGGGAAAGCTACCGACCCGGTCCAGCGTCCGAACGGTCTCCACGAAGCCGAGACTGCTGGTCGCCAGCGGCGCCACCGGCCGCCCCACGAGATGCGCCCGCAGCTCACGAGCGTGCTCGCGCCCACTCAGCAGAGTGACAATCGCCGAGCTGTCCATGTAGATCAACGCGGATCGTCCTCACGCTCGGCGAGCAGGATATCCAGGGGGGAGACGCCTTCCGGCGGCTCGCAGACCGGCAGCCGGTCGAGATCGGCCGTCGTGGCCGGCTTCAGCCTGATCTGCCCCTTCGCGACGAGGGCATAGCGCTCCGAGGCGCCGGTACCGGGAAGCAGTATCGCGATGACGTTGCCGTGTCTCGTCACCTGAATCGCCTCGCCCTTCTCCACCCGGGCGAAGACGGCACTCGGGTTGTACGAGAACTCTCGGACCGAGATGGTGCTCATCGGGGCCCCCTTCGATGACGGTCAGGGAAAGTACCTACATTTTCGAATCATACCTACAACAAGGGCGCATCGACGCGGCCCGGCAGCGCTCACCCGGCCGGACAGGGGACCCGGCACCGGATCTGCTTGCCGATCGACGACCGGACCACGTGCCGGCCCGGCGCGAGCAGATCCAGCAGGGCGAGGCCGCGACCGGCCTCGGCCTCCGCGTCGTCCAGCGCGATGCCGCGACGCCGCGGAACGGTGCGGGGGTCCGGGTCATGGACATTGACCGCGACCCCGAAGGCCGCGGCGTACACCTCCACCACCACGGGGACGTGATCCCCGCAGGCCCGGACGGCGTTCCCGACGAGCTCCGAGACGACGAGCTGCGCGGCGTCGGCCACATCGCCCTGCACGCCCAGTTCGGCCAGGGCCTTGGCGGTGAGCTCACGTACGGAGCGGAGGTTCGGGCCGGAGGCGTTGATGTGCGCCGCGAAGCCGCGGCTCCGGTAGCGCACGTAGTGCCCGACGGCGGGTGGCGGGGACTGCGGGTCGTGGTCTTCCTCGTCGGCCATGCCGAACATGACGCCTCCAGCCTGCGGCGCGGGGCCGCGGGAAGTACTGACTTCCACCACAGCGGGCAACCGCATATGCACGCTGTGTGGCGATGGGTTGCGATACTGCACTCCACCCACCTCGGGTAGCAAGTTTTCTACCCCTTTCGGTTATGACTTCCCGAAAGGCGGCCGACACCGCCAACTGCTGAGGTATGACTGCGACATGCCCAACTCTCCCCTGGTACCGACCGTCCGGCGCCGACGCCTGGGATCCACGCTCAGACGCCTGCGGAACGGCGCAGGTCTGACCCTCGACGAGGCCGCTGTCGCCATGGGCTGGAAGGGCCCGAAGCTGTCGAAGATCGAGAGCGCCAATCAGGCCATCAGGCCGGGTGATGTCGTGGCGCTGCTCGCGGTCTACGGGATCAACGATCCGGAAACGCTCAACGCCCTGGACAATCTGGCCAAGGACGCCGGCAAGAGGGGGTGGTGGCAGACCTACAGCGGAATCGTGTCACCTGCCTACGCCGACTACATCTCGCTGGAGTCGGACGCCTCGCAGATCTGCGAATGGTCGCCACTGGTGGTCCCGGGCCTGTTGCAGACCGCTGCGTACGCACGCGAGAACATCGCGGGAATCACAACTTTCCGCAGCACCGAAGAAGTTGCGGCCCTCGCCGAGGTGCGGCTGGCCCGGCAGTCCGTGCTCACCCGGCCGGGAAGGCCGTTGGAGCTGTGGGCCATCATCCACGAAGCCGCGCTCCACCAGCGATTCGCCGTCCGCCCCGCCACCATGCGCGACCAGTTGCGGCGTCTGCTCGATTCGGCGGAGATGCCCAACGTGACCGTGCAGCTGATGCCGTTGGACTCCACCGCGCACCCCGGAGTCGTGGGCGGCTTCAGCATGGTCGGTTTCCCCGGCCCTGCCCCGGACGTGGTTCTGCTGGAAAACCTCAGCGGAGAGACCTACCTTGAGGGCGAAGAAGCGTCGCCCTTCGCGAAGGCGTTCGAGGGGATTCGCGCCACGGCGCTGTCCACGGAGGACTCGGTCGCACGCATAGCTGAGATGGAAGAAGGCCACAGGAAGTGAACGCGCCCGAAGCGGAGCTGTTCGGACACGACCTCTCGAAAGCGGCCTGGCGCAGGTCCTCCGCCAGTGGAGCCGAGAACAACTGCGTAGAAGTCGCCGGCCTCCCCGGAGGGGCAACCGCCGTACGCGACTCGAAGGACCTCTCGCGCACCCCCCTGCGGTTCAGCGCCCCGGGGTGGGCCGCGTTCAGGGCGGGCGTGATCGACGGCACTCTCTGACCGGCCGGGGCGGCTCGCCCGGCAGACCGTCCCGCGGCCCGCGCCGAACCGGGTGACGGGCCCGGCGCGCTCGTCCGGGAAACCTGTGGCCGGTCGTGCTCGTCACACGACATGGTTCACTGCGGACACATGCCGAAAAGACGGAGTACTACATGCCTCATGAGGTAGATCAGTCGTTCCTGGGCCTGCCGCTGCGCGCCCTCGCCGACGCGGCGCTCGCCCGCGCGCGGGCGCTGGGGGCCACGCATGCCGACTTCCGGCTGGAGCGGGTGCGCAGCGCGTCCTGGCGGCTGCGGGACGCCCGGCCCGCCGGGTCCTCGGACACCACCGATCTCGGCTACGCGGTGCGGGTGGTGCACGGTGGGGCGTGGGGCTTCGCGTCCGGGGTGGACCTGACGATGGACGCCGCGGCGAAGGTGGCCTCGCAGGCCGTCGCCATGGCGAAGCTGTCGGCGAAGGTGATCGCGGCGGCCGGATCGGACGAGCGGGTCGAGCTGGCGGACGAGCCGGTGCACGGCGAGCGGACCTGGGTCTCGGCGTACGACATCGACCCCTTCGGCGTACCGGCCGAGGAGAAGGCGGGGCTGCTCGCCGAGTGGAGCGGCCGGCTCCTGGGTGCCGAGGGCGTCGCGCATGTGGACGCCTCGCTGACGACCGTCCACGAGAACAAGTTCTATGCGGACACGGCCGGCACCGTGACCACCCAGCAACGGGTGCGGCTGCACCCGCAGTTCACCGCGGTCGCCGTGGACGGGTCCACCGGTGAGTTCGACTCGATGCGGACGATCGCCCCGCCGGTGGGCCGCGGCTGGGAGTACCTGACCGGGACCGGCTGGGACTGGGACGACGAGCTGGAGCGGATTCCCGGGCTGCTGGCCGAGAAGATGCGGGCGCCGAGCGTCGAGGCGGGAGCGTACGACCTGGTCGTCGACCCGTCCAACCTCTGGCTGACCATCCACGAGTCGATCGGCCACGCCACCGAGCTGGACCGGGCGCTGGGCTACGAGGCGGCGTACGCCGGGACTTCGTTCGCCACCTTCGACCAGCTGGGGAAGTTGACGTACGGCTCCCCCGTGATGAATGTGACCGGTGACCGTACCGCCGAGCACGGGCTCGCGACCATCGGGTACGACGACGAGGGCGTCGAGGCACAGTCCTGGGACCTGGTCAAGGACGGGACGCTGGTCGGGTACCAGCTGGACCGGCGGATCGCGAAGCTGACCGGGCTGGGCCGTTCCAACGGCTGCGCGTACGCGGACTCGCCGGGCCATGTCCCCGTACAGCGGATGGCCAATGTGTCGCTGCGGCCCGATCCGGGCGGGCTGTCCACGGAGGACCTGATCGGCGGGGTGGACCGCGGGATCTACGTGGTCGGCGACCGGTCCTGGTCGATCGACATGCAGCGCTACAACTTCCAGTTCACCGGTCAGCGTTTCTTCCGGATCGAGAACGGCAGGCTGGCCGGGCAGCTGCGCGATGTCGCGTACCAGGCCACGACGACGGACTTCTGGGGCTCGATGGAGAAGGTCGGCGGCCCGCAGACCTATGTCCTGGGCGGCGCCTTCAACTGCGGCAAGGCCCAGCCGGGCCAGATCGCGGCCGTCTCGCACGGCTGCCCCTCCGCCCTCTTCCGGAGCGTGAACATCCTCAACACGACGCAGGAGGCCGGACGATGAGCCGCGTCAGCAAGCCGCACGAGATCGTCGAGCGGGCGCTCGAACTGTCCACCGCCGACGGCTGCATGGTCATCGCCGACGAGCATTCGTCCGCGAATCTGCGCTGGGCCGGCAACGCGCTCACGACGAACGGGGTGACCCGGGGGCGGACCCTGACCGTCATCGCGACCGTCGACGGCGCGCAGGGCACCGCGTCCGGCGTGGTGTCACGGTCCGCGGTGACCGCCGACGACCTGGAGCCGCTGGTGCGGGCCGCCGAGGCCGCGGCGCGCGGGGCCGGTCCGGCGGAGGACGCGCAGCCGCTGGTGGCCGGGGTGCCCGGGTCGCCCGACTTCACGGACGCGCCGGCCGAGACGGACTCGGGCGTCTTCGCGGAGTTCGCCCCGGCGCTCGGCGATGCCTTCGCCCGCGCCCGCTCCGGCGGCCGTGAGCTGTACGGCTTCGCCAACCACGAGCTGACCACGACCTACCTCGGTACGTCGACGGGGCTGCGGCTGCGCCACGACCAGCCGACCGGAACGCTGGAGCTCAACGCCAAGTCCCCGGACCGCACCCGTTCGTCCTGGGCGGGCCGCGCGACGCGCGACTTCAAGGATGTCGACCCGGCCGAGCTGGACGCGGAACTGGCGCAGCGGCTGCGCTGGGCACAGCGCCGTATCGAGCTGCCCGCCGGACGGTACGAGACGCTGCTGCCGCCGACCGCCGTCGCCGATCTGCTGATCTACCAGCTGTGGTCGTCGACGGCGCGGGACGCCGCGGAGGGCCGGACGGTGTTCTCCGAGCCGGGCGGCGGGACCCGGATCGGTGAGCGGCTCTCCGGGCTGCCGCTGACGCTCCGCAGCGACCCGAACGCACCGGGCCTGGAGTCGGCGCCGTTCGTGATCGCCCACGCCTCCGGGGACGGTGCCTCCGTCTTCGACAACGGTCTGCCGCTGACGCCGACCGACTGGGTGCGGGACGGCCGGCTGGAGCACCTGACGACCACCCGGCACACGGCGGGGCTGACCGGTCTGCCGGTCGCGCCGGCCATCGACAACCTGGTGCTGGAGGGCGGCGGTGAGCGGTCCCTGGAGGAGATGGTGGCCGCGACGACCGGGCGCGGGCTGCTGCTGACCTGCATGTGGTACATCCGCGAGGTCGATCCGGCCACGCTGCTGCTGACCGGGCTGACCCGCGACGGGGTGTATCTCGTCGAGGACGGCGAGGTCATCGGAGAGGTGAACAATTTCCGGTTCAACGAGTCGCCGGTGGACCTGTTGTCGCGGGCCACGGAGGCGGGCCGTACGGAGAAGACGCTGCCGCGTGAGTGGGGCGACTGGTTCACCCGGGCCGCGATGCCCGCGCTGCGGATCCCGGACTTCAACATGAGCTCGGTGAGTCCGGGCGTCTGACCCGCCTAGACTGAGCAGGAAACCCCTTACCCGTACGCACCACGAGGAGCACCGGAACCGTGACGGACATCGTCGACGAGCTGAAGTGGCGTGGGCTGTTCGCCCAGTCCACTGACGAGGACGCACTGCGCAAGGCTCTCGCGGACGGTCCCGTCACCTTCTATTGCGGCTACGACCCCACCGCGGCGAGTCTGCACGTCGGCCATCTGGTGCAGGTGCTCACCATGCGCCGGCTCCAGCGGGCCGGGCTGCGTCCGCTCGCCCTGGTGGGCGGGGCCACGGGGCAGATCGGTGACCCGCGGCCGACCGCGGAGCGCACGCTGAACGATCCGGAGACGGTCGCCAACTGGGTGTCGCGGCTGCGGTCCCAGATCGAGCCGTTCCTGTCCTTCGAGGGCGAGAACGCTGCGGTCATGGTGAACAACCTGGACTGGACCGCGGGCATGTCCGCGATCGAGTTCCTCCGGGACATCGGCAAGCACTTCCGCGTCAACAAGATGCTGACCAAGGACTCCATCGCCCGGCGGCTGGAGTCCGACGAGGGCATCAGCTACACCGAGTTCAGCTACCAGCTGCTCCAGAGCATGGACTACCTGGAGCTGTACCGGCGCTACGGCTGCACCCTCCAGCAGGGCGGCAGCGACCAGTGGGGCAACCTCACCGCCGGTCTCGACCTGATCCACCGCCTGGAGCCGGGCGCCGAGGTGCACGCGCTGGCGACGCCGCTGATGACGAAGGCGGACGGGACCAAGTTCGGCAAGTCCGAGAGCGGGGCCGTCTGGCTCGACCCGACGATGACGACGCCGTACGCGTTCTACCAGTTCTGGCTGAACGTGGACGACCGGGACATCTCCCGGTACATGCGCATCCTCAGCTTCCTCAGCCCCACGGAGCTGGAGGAGCTGGAGAAGGTCACCGAGGAGCGTCCGCAGGCGCGGACGGCGCAGCGCGCGCTGGCCGAGGAGCTGACGACGCTGGTGCACGGCGCCGAGCAGTGCGCCGCCGTCATCGCGGCGTCGAAGGCGCTCTTCGGCCAGGGTGAGCTCGGCGAGCTGGACGAGGCGACGCTGAGCGCCGCGCTGTCCGAGGTGCCGCACGCGCAGGTCACCGAGCTGGGCCCGCTGGTGGATCTCCTGGTGGAGGTCGGCCTGGCGCCGAGCAAGTCGGGCGCCCGCCGCACGGTGAAGGAGGGTGGCGCGTACGTGAACAACGTCAAGGTCACGGACGGCGAGAGCGCACCGGCCCGCGAGGAGCTGCTGCACGGGCGCTGGCTGGTGCTGCGCCGGGGCAAGAAGAATCTCGCCGCCGTCGAGGTCACCGGCTGATCCCGGGCCACGTACGGACCGCGGCCGGACACGCGCCATGCGTGTCCGGCCGCGGTGCGTCGTGCCGGGGTGTTCAGGTCTTCTTTCTGGTACTGCGGAACGAGGCCCACAGCATGTCGCCGACGCCCACGACCACCACCGCACCGATCAGCTGGAGCAGATGGCGGATCCAGTCGATGCCCTTGGTGTCGTTGACACCGATCCAGGTGGCGACGGCGTTGCCGAGGACGCTGCCGATCATGCCGAGAATGATCGTCAGCCAGAGTGGGATGTTCTGTTTGCCGGGCAGGATCGCCTTCGCGATCAGACCGAGCACCAGACCCACGATGATTGCCCACAACCAGCCCATGTCGCCTCCTCGTGCGACGCGATGTCGCGCATGTGCCGCCCAGTCTCGGCCCGCGGGCCGTGCACCGCACGCCGGAGGGGTCCGTACGTGCGACCCGGACACCGACATGCACGAACAGGGCGTGCCCCGGTCTCGAAGCCGCCGGGTGCCGGGCGTACCGTGGTTTGCGGTCCGGCGCGGGGGTGGGGTGTTCCCCCGGCCCTCCAGGCGCCGGGGGAAAGGTGATGGAGACGTGATGCGGAAGCGGAGCGGCGGCGAGGTCTTCCGGATCACGGGGGCCCGGCAGGGACTCGCGGACGATGTGCGCGGCAGGCAGCGGCGCTATGTGATCTCGATGTCCGTGCGGACGGTGTCGGTGATCCTGGCCGCGGTGCTGTGGAACGTCGAGCGGTATGTCGCGATCGTGGCGCTCGCGCTCGGGGTGCTGCTGCCGTACGTGGCGGTGGTCATCGCCAACGCGGGCCGGGAGAACGCCCCTTCGCTCCCTTCCACCTTCGTACCGGCTCCGATGCGGCCGGCGCTCGACGCCGCGCCCCTGGCCGGTGCCGCGGAAGCCGGTCCGGAGGGTGTCGGGGTCCGCCGCGACGGGGAATCGGTCTGAGCCCGGCCGGGTGCGCATCGCGTCCGATCCTCAAGAAAACCTCAGATCAATCATGAAGTTACGGTGCACCGCACCCCGGTCTGCGTGACATACTTCGAAAGCGCTCCGCATCCCCCGTCGGAGCGACGGACCGACGCCGGGCAGCTCCCCCCGTGGCTGCCCGGCGTCGCTTTTTCTACGGCCGGGATGCGGTCGGGCCATGGTCCGACCCACGAGGGGAGGATCTAGGGTTGAGTCCGTGAACTCCCCTGAATCCGCGACCGAGAGCGCTGCCGCCGCACCCATCTGTTCCGCCAAGGGCTGCCGGGCCGAGGCCGTTTGGGTGCTCGCCTGGAACAACCCGAAGCTGCACACCCCGGAGCGCCGCAAGACCTGGCTGGCCTGCGAGGAACACCGGGAGCACCTCTCCTCGTTCCTCGATGTCCGGGGGTTCCTCAAGGATGTCGTGACGCTGGCGGAGTGGGAGTCCGGCGGTCGGGACCGCCTCTAGAGCCTCTCGTCCGGATCATGCCGGGCTCGCGGGGTCCGGCCTGATCCGAACGGAAGACCCTAGCCGCCGATCGCCGACATCGGCCGGTCGGGCTGGAGGAAGGACGGGTCGTCCAGGCCCGATCCGGCCTTCTTGCCCCACATCGCGAGCGTCCAGATCCGGGCGATCTCCTCGTCCGGCGCGTCCGAACGCAGGGCTCCGCGCAGATCGGTCTCCTCGCGGGCGAAGAGGCAGGTGCGGACCTGGCCGTCGGCGGTGAGTCTGGTCCGGTCGCAGGCCCGGCAGAAGGGGCGGGTGACGGAGGCGATGACGCCGACCCGGTGGGGTCCGCCGTCGACGATCCAGCGCTCGGCCGGGGCGGAGCCGCGCTTCCCGGCGCCCTCCTCGGTGAGGGTGAAGCGGGTGCGCAGCGACCGGAGTATGTCGCCCGCCGTGATCATGCCGTCGCGCTTCCAGCCGTGCTGGGCGTCGAGCGGCATCTGCTCGATGAAGCGGAGCTCGTATCCGTGCTCGACGGCCCAGGCGAGCAGCTCGGGGGCCTCGTCGTCGTTGAGCCCCGGCATCAGGACGGTGTTGACCTTGACCGGGGTGAGCCCGGCGTCGCGGGCGGCTTCGAGGCCGGCCAGCACGTCGTGGTGGCGGTCGCGGCGGGTGAGGGTCTTGAAGACCTCGGGACGCAGGGTGTCCAGCGAGACATTGACCCGGTCGAGACCGGCGGCCTCCAGTGCGGCGGCGGTGCGCTCCAGACCGATGCCGTTGGTGGTGAGCGACATCCGGGGGCGGGGGTTCAGGGCCGCGCAGCGCTCGACGACGGAGACGAGCCCGGGGCGCAGCAGCGGCTCGCCGCCGGTGAAGCGGACCTCGGTGATGCCGAGCCGGGTGACGGCGATGCGGATCAGCCGGACGATCTCGTCGTCACTGAGCAGGTCGGGCTTGGCCAGCCATTGCAGGCCCTCTTCCGGCATGCAGTAGGTGCACCGCAGATTGCACCGGTCGGTCAGCGAGACGCGCAGGTCGGTGGCGACCCGGTCGTATGTGTCGATGAGCATGTGGGCCCCCTCCCCGAACGCTTCCCGGTGCCGGGTCCGGTATTCCGGCCGGCCCTTCCGGCTGACTCTTCCGAGACTACGCGAGAGCGGTGACATCGGCGGGGCCCGTTTGGCACGAGGAGCGGCGTGGCCGTGTCGTAGGACCCTACGACACGGCCACGGAGCAGGAGCCCGGGGTGCTGCCCGGTCAGTGCGCTCCTACGCCGGTGAGGGACTTGACCTCCAGTTCGGCGTACTTGCCCTTGTCCGGCGTCTCCTTCGAGAGGAGGGAGCCGATCCAGCCGAGCAGGAAGCCCAGCGGGATGGAGATCAGGCCGGGGTTCTCCAGGGGGAACCAGGCGAAGTCGACGCCCTTGAACATCGACGTCTTCGGGTTGCCGGAGACGACCGGTGAGAACAGCACCAGGATCACCGAGCTCGCCAGACCGCCGTAGATCGACCACAGGGCGCCCTGGGTGGTGAACCGCTTCCAGAACAGGCTGTAGAGGATGGTCGGCAGGTTGGCGGAGGCCGCGACGGCGAACGCGAGCGCCACCAGCCCGGCGACGTTCATGTCGCGGGCGAAGGCGCCCAGGAGGATCGCGACCGCGCCGATGAGGACGGTGGCCCAGCGGGCGGCCCGCATCTCCTCCTTCTCGGTGGCCTTCCCCTTGCGGATGACGTTGGCGTAGATGTCGTGCGCGAAGGAGGACGAGGAGGCGAGGGTGAGCCCCGCGACGACGGCGAGAATGGTGGCGAAGGCGACCGCCGAGATCACCGCGAGCAGTACCGCGCCGCCGGTGGAGCCGACCCCGCCGAGGTATTCGGCGAGCTGCGGGGCTGCCGCGTTGCCGGCCGGGTTCTTCGCCTTGATCTCGTCGGGACCGATGAGGGCGGCGGCACCGAAGCCGAGGGCGATCGTCATCAGGTAGAAGGCGCCGATGATGCCGATGGCCCAGTTGACGGACTTACGGGCGGCCTTGGCGGTCGGCACCGTGTAGAAGCGGATCAGGATGTGCGGCAGGCCGGCGGTGCCGAGGACCAGGGCGATGCCGAGGGAGAGGAAGTCCAGCTTCGAGGTGCCGGTGGCACCGTACTTGAGGCCGGGCTCCAGGAACGCCGCTCCGTGGCCGCTCTTCTCGGCGGCCGTGCCCAGCAGGTCGGAGATGTTGAAGTCGAACTTCAGCAGCACCAGGAAGGTCATCAACAGGGCACCGGCGATGAGCAGTACGGCCTTGACCATCTGCACCCAGGTGGTGCCCTTCATGCCGCCGATGGTGACGTACACGATCATGAGTACGCCGACCAGCGCGACGATGAGGATCTTGCCCGCGTCGCTGGTGATGCCGAGGAGCAGCGAGACCAGGACGCCCGCGCCCGCCATCTGGGCCAGCAGGTAGAAGATCGAGACGACGATGGTGGAGACGCCGGAGGCGGTACGGACGGGGCGCTGGCGCATCCGGTAGGCGAGGACGTCGCCCATGGTGTAGCGGCCGGAGTTGCGCAGTGGTTCGGCGACCAGCAGCAGGGCGACGAGCCAGGCGACGAGGAAGCCGATCGAGTACAGGAAGCCGTCGTAGCCGAAGAGGGCGATGGCCCCTGCGATGCCGAGGAACGACGCGGCGGACATGTAGTCGCCGGAGACCGCGAGCCCGTTCTGGAAGGCGGTGAACTGGCGGCCTCCCGCGTAGAAGTCGGAGGCGCTGCGGGTCTGCCGTCCGGCCCAGACGGTGATGCCCAGGGTCGCGGCGACGAACACGGCGAAGAGCGTGATGATCAGCGGCCGGTGCTCGGTGGTCGAGGAGGCGGCCAGCTGGAGGACGGGGTGCGAGTGGTACGCGGCGCTCATGCGTCGGCCTCCATACGGGTCTTGATGGCCTCGGCCTTCGGGTCGAGCTTCGCGGCCGCGTGCCGGGAGTAGAACCAGGCGATGAGGAAGGTGGTGACGAACTGGGCGAGGCCGAACACGAAGGCCACGTTGATGTTGCCGTACACCTTGGTGCCCATGAAGCCGCCCGCGTAGTTGGACAGCAGCACGTAGAGCAGGTACCAGAGGACGAACGCGATGGTCAGCGGGAAGGCGAACGAACGGTACGAGCGGCGCAGTTCGCCGAACTCCGCGCTCTCCTGCACCGCGGTGAAGGCCTCGGTCGTGGGCTGGGGCCGGGCAGGGCGGGTGTCCGTACTGGCCTCGGGCGGCGGTGCATCGGTAGTCACGGAATCTCCTCGCGACGCGGGTGCGGTGGTGTGGGTGACGGTGGATCGCGCGGGGAGGGCTCGGTACCGGGTTGTCGGTGCACCTCCCCCGACAACGGCACGGAGAGCGCGGCAGAGCGGTTCACCGCCGCCGCGTACTTCTCCCGGGTGCCGTTTCGTGCCCGTCCGGCCCAATCCGGGGCTGCGAACTCATTGATCAGCGGGGATGATCAGCGATAACTTCACTGGTCATGTACGCGACCGGGCACGCCCGTGTCCGGTCGACCGGTACGGATGATGTGGAGACCCCATGGCTCATCTGGGATCCAGACGGACGCGCGCACTCACGTTGCCCGTCGGATTGGCCCTCACGGCCTCGCTCGGCTTCCTGCCGACGGGTGCCGCCTCTGCCGCACCCGTGGACGCGCAGCCCACGGCAGCGGTGTCGACGGACGGACCGAAGCTCTCCTACGTGGTCAACACGCGGGGCGGTCATGGGACCGTCAAGCAGGTGAAGAAGGCGATAGCCGAGGCCGGCGGCACGGTGGTGGTCGCCTACGAGCAGATCGGCGTCATCGTCGCCCACTCGCAGAACCCGGACTTCGCGAAGACGGTCCGCAGGGTCAAGGGTGTCGATTCGGCGGGGGCCACCCGCACCAACCCCATCGTTCCCCAGGCCACCACGGACACCGGGGTCGAGCAGCCGCTCACCGCCGCGCAGGCGAAGGCCGCGGCGACGGAGGCGACGGGCGACCAGGATCCGATGGAGCCCCTGCAGTGGGATCTGCCCGCCATCAAGGCGGACCAGGCGCACAAGAAGACGCTGGGCAGCCGCAAGGTCACGGTCGCGGTCATCGACACGGGTGTCGACGACACCCACCCCGACCTGGCGCCGAACTTCGACCGCGCGGCGTCGGCGAGCTGCGTATCCGGAGCGCCGGACACCACGGACGGCGCCTGGCGTTCGGCGCCCACCGAGAGCAACCACGGCACGCATGTCGCGGGCACCATCGCCGCCGCGAAGAACGGCGTCGGCGTCACCGGGGTCGCGCCGGGCGTCAAGGTCGCCGGCATCAAGGTGGCGAACCCGGACGGCTTCTTCTACACCGAGTCGATCGTCTGCGGCTTCGTCTGGGCCGCCGAGCACGGTGTCGATGTCACCAACAACAGCTATTACACCGACCCGTGGATGTTCAACTGCAAGAACGACCCGGACCAGAGCGCCCTGGCCGAGGCCGTCGCGCGCGCCACGCGGTACGCGGAGAGCAAGGGCACGGTCAACATCGCCTCGGCCGGCAACAGCAGCTTCGACCTGGCCTCCGACGCGATCGAGGACACCACCAGCCCGAACGACACCTCGGCCGTCACCCGGACGATCGACCCGAGCAAGTGCCTCGACATCCCGGCGCAGCTGCCGGGCGTCGTGACGGTCTCCGCGACCGGCGCCAAGGGCCTGAAGGCCTCGTACTCGAACTACGGGAACGGCGTCATCGACGTCGCGGCCCCGGGCGGCGACTCCACGGTCTACCAGACGCCCGCCCCGCCGGCCACCAGCGGCCTGATCCTGTCCACGCTGCCTGACGGCAAGTACGGCTACAAGGCCGGTACGTCGATGGCCTCCCCGCATGTCGCGGGTGTCGCGGCCCTGATCAAGTCGACGCACCCGCACGCCTCGGCGGCCGCGGTGAAGGCGCTGCTGCTCGCCGAGGCCGACGCCACGGCGTGCGGTGCCCCGTACGACATCGACAACGACGGCAAGATCGACGCCGTCTGCGAGGGCGGCAAGAACCGCAACGGCTTCTACGGTGCGGGTGTGGTGAACGCGCTGAACGCGGTCCGCTGGTAGCAAGAACGCGGCTCGCGGCGGGAGGGACTTCGAGGGGGCGGAGCCCCTCCCGCCTGGTGGCACTCAGTGCCATAGTGTGTGGATGACTCATGCACCGAAGTCCGGTACGGAGCAGGCCTGGGCGGCGCTCGGCGGTGATCCCGCGCTTCTCGCGCACATCACGACGGACGGCCCCGGCACGCTGCTCCCCGCCCGGCTGCCCGTCATGGAGCTGGCCCGTTCCGCCGTCGCGGTCTGCTCGCTGGCCGCCGCCGAGCTGGCCGCGCGCCGTACCGCGGGCCCGGTGCCCCGGGTCCGGGTCGACGAGGGCGCGGTGGCCACGGCGTTCACCAGCGAGCACCATCTGCGGATCGACGGGCGCGCGCCGGCCAACTTCGCCCCGCTGTCACGGTTCTGGCGCACCGCGGACGGCTGGGTCCGGACGCACGCCAACTACCCGCACCACCGGGCCCGGTTGCTCGCCACGCTGGGCCTGTCCCCGAGGACCCCGGACGACATCGCCGTGGACGCCGTCGCCGCCTCGTTCGCCGGGCGCCGGAGCGACGAGATCGAGCGGACGGTGTACGAGGCGGGCGGCCTGGCCGTGGCCGCCCGTACGCCCGGTCAGTGGGCGGCCGACCCGCGGGGCACCGCGGTCGCGGGCACGCCGCTGGTGGCCCGGGGACGCATCGACGACGCGCCGGTGCGCCGGATGGCGCCGCTCACCGGTGGACCGCTGCTGCCCGCCGCCGGGGTGCGGGTGCTCGACCTCACCCGGGTGATCGCCGGGCCGGTCGCCACCCGCACGCTCGCGCTGCTCGGCGCGGACGTGCTGAGGATCGACGCCCCCCAACTCCCGGAGAGCCCGGACGCGCACAGCGACACCGGTTTCGGGAAGCGGTCGGTGGACCTGGATCTTTCCGGCCGTTCGGGGGCGGCCGCGTTCGACCGGCTGCTGGCCGACGCGGACGTGGTCGTCATCGGCTACCGGCCCGGGGCGTTCGAGCGGTTCGGGCTGACCCCCGAGTCCCTGGCCGCGCGCAGGCCGGGGCTGGTGATCGCGCGGCTCTCGGCCTGGGGGCACGGTCCGTGGGCCGGGCGGCGCGGCTTCGACAGCCTGGTCCAGGTGGCCACCGGCATCGCGTCGGTCGAGGCCGGCGCCGGGCCCGGGGGCCCGCCCGGTGCGCTGCCCGCCCAGGCGCTCGACCACGGCACCGGCTATCTGCTGGCCGCCGCCGTGCTGCGGGCGCTGACCGAGCAGCACGACGAGGGCGGCTCCCGGGCGGCGACACTCTCGCTGGCCCGTACCGCCTCCTGGCTGCTCGACGAGCTGCCCGCCCGGCGGGAACCCGGCACCGGCACCGGAACCGGCGCCGAAGGCTCGTACGCCCCGGAGAAGTGGCTCACGGAGACGGACAGCCCGCTGGGCCAGCTGCGGCACGCGGTGCCACCGGTCGCCTTCGAGGGTTCGCCCGCCGACTGGTCGCGCCCGCCCGGCCCGCTGGGGGCGGACGCGGCCGCCTGGCTCACGGCTTGATGAGCACCTTCAGCGCGGTGCGCGCGTCCATCGCCTTGTATCCGGCCGGGACGTCGTCGAGGCCGACGGTCAGGTCGAAGACGGGCGAGGGGTCGATCGTGCCGGACAGGATGTCGGGCAGCAGTTCCGGGATGTAAGTGCGCACGGGGGCGACGCCGCCGCGCAGCGCGATGTTCCGGTCGAACATGACGCCGAGGTCCAGGCCGGTGCCGCTGCCGTGCGGCACGCCGACGTAGCCGATGGAGCCGCCGTCGCGGGTGATCCCGACGGCGGTGCGCATCGACTGCTCGGTGCCCACGGCCTCGATCACGGCGTGCGCGCCCTCGCCGCCGAGCAGGTCCCGTACGGTCTCGACGGCCGCCTCGCCGCGTTCGGCGACGACGTCCGTGGCACCGAAGGCGCGGGCGATGTCGGTGCGCGCCCGGTGGCGGCCGAGCGCGATGATCCGCTCGGCGCCGAGCCTCTTGGCGGCCATGACGCCGCACAGTCCGACCGCCCCGTCACCGACGACCGCGACCGTGGAACCGGGCCTCACGCCCGCGCCGACGGCGGCGTGGTGTCCGGTGCCGAGCACGTCGGACAGGGCCAGGAGCGCGGTGAGCAGGTGGTCGTCGGCGGCCGCGGCGGCGGGCAGCTTGATCAGCGTGCCGTCGGCGAACGGGACGCGCACGGCCTCGCCCTGCCCGCCGTCGGAACCGGCCGAGCCCCAGAAGCCGCCCTGCGGGCAGGAGGTCGTCAGCCCCTCGGCGCAGTAGGCACAGGTGCCGTCGGACCAGACGAACGGGGCGACGACGAGGTCACCGACGGCGAAGCCGGCCACCTCGGAACCCGCCTCCTCGACGATCCCGAGGAACTCGTGCCCGATGCGCTGACCGGGCTCGCGGGCGGATTCCCCGCGGTACGCCCACAGGTCGCTGCCGCAGATGCAGGCCCGCAGGACCCGCAGCACCACATCGGTGGGCTGCTGGACGGACGGGTCGGGAACCTCCTGCACGCGTATGTCGTGGGGGGCGTGGATGACGGTGGCGCGCATGCGTGGGGGTCCTTGCAGTTCTCAGATGCCGGTAATCCGTTCACGGTACGCCCCGGGGTCCACACCAGCCCATTTCGGTCCCGGTGCGAGGATTCCGACGGTCAGCAGGAACTGCGCCCCGATGTAGGTGAGCATCACCCAGAAGTCGGGCGCGGGCAGCTGCGGCCAGTCCGCGATGCCGGTGGCGATCAGCGCGTCGGAGAGCAGGAAGAGCGCCCCGCCGGTGGCCGCGTACCGGCCGAGGGTGCCCGCGCGGTACGCCATCGCCGTGAGCAGCAGGCTGTAGCCGGCCATCGGGATCCGCAGGTCCGCGGGCAGTCCGGGCCAGAGCAGGGCGACGAAGGTGGTCAGGACGACGGCGTAGACGAGCCCGGCAGGGACCGAGCCGCGGACCCGCCCGAAGTACCACAGGTAGCAGACGTGCCCCGCGGCGAAGGAGCCCATCCCGATGAGGAAGGCGGCGTCGGCGTCGCCCAGCAGGAACGTGTCGCCGCCCCAGCCGAACAGCAGCGCCGCGATGAGCAGCCGGGGCCCGCGCCGGGCGGCGGCGTACCCGGCCAGCAGCGGCATCAGCAGGGGCTTGGCGACGTGGTGGGCGGCCTGGACATCGGCGAGCAGGCCGACGAGGTCGACGGCCGAGGCCACAAGGAAGGCGGTGAACAGCGGGCGTACGAGACGTTCCCGCAGGTCCGGGGCGGTGCCGGCGCTCATCCGGTGTGCTCCGGGGCGGCCGTGCGGACGGCCCGGCGAGCGGCCGGCTGCCAGCCGGGCCCGCGGAAGATCCGCCCGGCCCGCTCGCTCCAGCTGTCCGCCGAGCGCACGTCTCGGGCGATGGCGGCGTACTCGTGGGTGGCGACACGCAGCGGGTTGAAGGTGTCGATGTTCTTGGTGAGCCCGAACACGGGCCGCTCGGTCTCGGCGGTGAAGGACCCGAAGAGCCGGTCCCACAGGATCAGGATGCCGCCGAAGTTCCGGTCCAGGTAGCCGCCCTGCGAGGCGTGGTGCACCCGGTGGTGGGAGGGCGTGTTCAGTACGTACTCGAAGGGCCGGGGGAGCTTGTCGATGCGCTCCGTGTGCACCCAGAACTGGTAGACGAGGTTCGCCGACGAGCAGAAGGCGAGCGCGGCCGGATGGACCCCGCACGCGATCATCGGCAGGTAGAACGGCCAGACGGTCAGCGAGGTCCAGGGCTGGCGCAGCGCGGTGGAGAGGTTGAACTTCCGGCTGGAGTGGTGGACCACGTGGCAGGCCCAGAGGATCCGGATGACGTGGTGACCGCGGTGGGACCAGTAGTAGAAGAAGTCCTGGGCGAGCAGCATCAGCAGGATGGTCCACCACAGGACGGGGACGCGGAGCGGGGTCAGTTCGTAGACCGCGGTGTAGATCGCGACGATGGGCACTTTCCACAGCAGGTCGAAGACCAGGCTGCCCAGCCCCATGGTGATGCTGGTGACGGCGTCCTTCGCCTCGTACCCGGCGGCGTCCTCGTCGGGGTGGAAGTGGTGGAGGGCCATTTCCAGAACGGTGAGCAGGACGAAGGCCGGTATGGACCAGAGCACTACATCGGGCAGGTTCGTCGGCATGCCTGCACCGTAGAGCCGCAGGTCGGCCCGGGACTAGACGTAGTTACCAACAAGTATGCGAGACGCGGTGTCAGCAGTCTTTGGTGACTTCTGCCAAACGCGGCGCGCACCACCCCTACCCCCCACCCCTACACCCCCACCGCCCCCAGCAACTCCCCCGCCCCGTAGGTGACCGCCATCGCCAGCGCTCCACCGGCCATGTTCCGCAGCACCGCCGGCCCCACCCTCGCCTCGCCCAGCCGGGCGCTCCACCAGCCGGTGAGGGCCAGCGCCGCAAGTACCGACAGGACGGTCACCAGGAGCCGCACCGACGAGGGCGGCAGCACGATCGCCAGCAACGGCAGCAGCGCGCCCACCGTGAAGGCCAGGAAGCTCGCGCCCGCGGCGTGCCACGGGTTCGTCAGCTCGTCCGGGTCGATGCCCAGCTCGACCTCCGCGTGGGCGCGCAGCGCATCGCGTTCGGTGAGCTGGAGGGCGGCCTCCCGGGCGACCTCCCGGCTCAGCCCCTTGCCCTCCAGCAGGCCGGTCAGCTCTTCGAGCTCCGCCTCCGGGGCCTCCTTCAGCTCCCGTTTCTCCGTCGCGAGGGCGGCCCGCTCCGAATCGCGCTGGGTGGAGACCGAGACGTACTCGCCCGCGGCCATCGACATGGAACCGGCCAGCAGCCCGGCCAGGCCCGCCGTGAGCAGGGCACCGCGGTCGTCGGTGGCGCCGGCCACCCCGACGACCAGGCCCGCGGTGGAGACCACGCCGTCATTGGCGCCGAGGACCGCGGCGCGCAGCCAGTTCAGCCGTGCGCCGAGGCCGTTTCCGTGCGGTTCGTCGTGCGTCCGGATTTCCGTCATCCGGGGATGGTCCCACTCCGCACGGTCACCAGACGCGGACCGACCCGCCCGGTGCGAAGGCGGGGCTGGTCGCGTCGGGCGGGACCTCCTTCAGCGGCTCGGCGATCTCCTCGACCGTCGGGCCGACCTCCGCGGCGATACGGTCGAGCGCCGGCAGGTCGAAGCCGTAGACGCGGGCCGCGTTGCCACCGGTCATCGCCGCGATCTCCTCGGGCGCCACGCCCGCGTACGCGATCCGCAGGCCCTCGCGTGAGTACGGGGCGGTGCCCTCGTCGTGCGGGTAGTCGCTGCCCCACATGATCTTGTCGAGGCCGATCCGGTCGCGCAGCGGCACCTCGTGGGGGCGCATGAAGCTGGCGCCCACGTAGCAGTTGTCGCGCCAGACCTCGCTGGGGCTCGCGCCCATCGAGGCGGCGAGCCCCGCGCCGAACCTGGATTCGGCGGTGGCTGCCCGGTTCGCCGCCGCGACCAGGCGGCCGTGGTAGTAGTCGAGCATCTCGACGACGCCCGGGATCCAGCCGGAGCCCTGTTCGGTGAGGACCAGTTTCAGTCCGGGGTGGCGGCGGAACGCCCCGCCGAACACCAGGTGCCACAGCGCCCGGTGGGAGAACCAGGTCGTCTCCACCATGAAGACGGCACGGGCCGCCGGTTCGTCGCCGAGCGGCGGGGAGGCCGAGCCGCCGTGGTGGTTCACGGGCACGTCCAGCTCCTCGCAGACCGCCCACAGCGGGTCGTACGCCCGCGAGTACAGCTCGGGAACACCGGAGCCGGGCGGTGCGCCGGGCAGCAGGACGCCGCCGGTGAGACCCGCGGCCCTGGTGCGGCGGACCTCGCGGACCGCTTCCGCCGGGTCGTTGAGGAGGATCTGCGCGACGCCCGCGCGCCGGCCCGGTGCCTGCGCGCAGAAGTCGGCGAGCCAGCGGTTGTGGGCGCGCAGGCCCGCCCAGCGCTGTTCGTACTCCGTCCGCGACGGGGCGGGGGCCATCAGGGAGGCGGAGGGGAAGAAGGGCGGGATGGTGTTGGGGAAGACGACCTCCGCGACGATGCCGTCCGCCTCCAGTTCGGCGAGGCGGCGCTCCGAGTTCCAGTTGCGGTCGGCGGTGTCGGCGACCAGGTCCTCGTACGGGTTGACGTAGGCCGCCGCCCAGGCGTCGAAGTCCTCGTGGTGCTTCGACTCCAGGTAGGGCCTGTAGTCCAGGAGGTCGGCGCCGGCATGGCAGTCGGCGGAGATGACGGTGTAGCGCTCGCAGGGCATCAGCCGACCCCCAGGACCGGGAAGTCGTGGCCGGTCAGCCAGTGCCGGCCCGCTTCGCGCGACCTGGCCCAGGACGCCTCGACCGCCGCCTGGTCGGCACTCTGGCCGAGGTCCTCGGGGGTGGGGCCGATGCGCTCGGCGACCGGGGCGAGCTTCGCCGTGTCGAAGCCGAAGACCTCGGCCGCGGCGAGGCCCAGCATGCGGCGGGTCTCGGCGACGGGGATGTCGTGGAAGGTGTCGCGCAGCCACTGGGCGGTGTTCGGCCAGGTGCCTTCGGGGTGCGGGAAGTCGCTGCCCCACAGGATGTTGTCGACGCCGATCTCGTACCGCTGGGCGAGTTCGCGGCGTTTGGTGTTGGTGGCGCAGATGAAGACCTGACGGTCGAGGTACTCGTGCGGGGGCCGCCTCAGTTCGGCGAACGGGGAGAGCTTCTTGCCGCCGTGGGCGCCGAGGTAGAGCCGGTCCATGAACCAGAGGAGGTTCGGCAGCCACCAGCAGCCGGACTCGGCGACACCGAACCTCAGTCCGGGATGGCGTTCGAAGGCGCCCGACCAGAGCAGGAACCAGAGCGGGCGGGAGGGCCACCAGGTGACCTCGGAGACGTAGATCCCGAGGTGGTCGCCGTACTCGTGGCGCGGGGCCGCCCCGGAGTGCGTGACCACCGGCATCGCCGTCTCGGCGGCGGCCGCCCACACGGGGTCGTAACGGCGGTCGTGGTACGGGGCCTTGTCCACCCACATGGAGGGGATCATGAGCGCGCCGAGTCCGGACTCCTTGGCCCGGTGGATCTCCGCGACGACCCGGTCGACCTCCCCGGTGACGGGCAACAGGGCGACCCCGCAGTGGCGTTCGGGGTTCTGCGAGACGAAGTCGGCGAGCCAGCGGTTGTGTGCCTGCGCGCCCGCCATGCCGAGTTCGGGGTCCTGATCGCCGGAGAGCCCGAGGCCCACGCCGAACGGGGCGGCGGTCCGGCTGTCGACGGCGTCCGCGTCCGGGAAGACGACCTCGGCCGCCACCCCGTCGCCGTCCAGTTCCTTCAGGCGCCGGGCGGCGTCCCAACCCCCTTTCAGGCCTTCCTCGTTGTCGTGGAACCACTTGTCGGCGAAGGCCTCGTTGCGTACGCCGAGTCGGGTCATCTCCTCGCGGCGGCGGTCGCGCCCGGCGAGGAAGTCGTCGAAGTCCCGGTGGAAGCGGGAATCGAGGTAGGGCCGGTACTCCTCCGTGGGCAGCCCGGCGTGGCAGTCGGAGGAGATGATCAGGTACGGGTCGTCGGTCATCGCTCGCTCCTCAGTCGAGTATGAAACTCTCCAGGTACGACGGGTCGGCCCGCTCCAGCATCGACTGCGACCTGGCGCGGATCTGCCGGTCGCTGTGCTCGCTCTCGGGCAGCATCCAGAAGCGGTCGGCGCGTATCCCGTCCACGACCGTCCCCGCGACCTCCTCCACCGGGGTGAACTCCACCTCGTGGCCGGCTGCCCGCATGGCGGACTCCCACTGGTCGAGGCTGCGGTACGGGGTCCTGCGCGGGCGCTCCTTGGCGTACCGTTCGGGCCGGTTGCGGTGCGACTCCCACAGTCCGGTACGCAGCATGTGCGGGCCGGGGAAGAGCACCGAGGCACCGACCGGCGCGCCCTCGGCCTTCAGGTGCGCGTACAGCGACTCGGTCATCGTGACGACCGCGGACTTGGTGACCGCGTACACGGAGGCGGTCGGCAGCGGGGCGATCCCGCCGTCCCCGGACGAGGTGTTGACGACGTGGCCGGGGCCGCCGCCCGCGATCATGCGGGGCACGAACGCCTGGATGCCGTGGAAGACACCCCAGACGTTCACCGCGAACGCCCACTTCCAGTCGTTCGGCTCGTGCTCCCACATCCGCCCCTCGGCCCCGGAACCGACACCGGCGTTGTTGCACAGCACATGCACGGCGCCGAAGGCGTCGTACGCGGCCTCGGCCAGGGCCTGCACGGAATCGCGTTCGCCGACGTCGACGACCCTGGGCAGCACCCGCGCACCGTCCTGGCGCAATTCGCGTGCCGCCTCGTCGAGCGCGTCCTCCTCCACATCGGCGAGGACGACCTTCAGCCCCTCGGCGGCGAACCTGCGTGCCATCGCCAGGCCGATGCCGCTCGCGGCGCCGGTGACGACGGCGACCTGGCCCTCCTCCAGTCTCATCGGACGCTCCCTTCCGGCGGGCCGTCGTGGATCTGCTGCGGGTCGTCGTAACGCTGGTGGATGTAGGGCAGCAGGTCCTTCGCGCTCACCCGTTCCACGGCCCTGCCCCGCTGGTCGCTGGTCTTCTCGCCGATGGTGAGTTCGACCAGCCGCCGTACGGGAAGGTCGGCGACCGGGTCGTACACCGAATCGCGCAGCACCACGTCGCCCGAGATGCGCTCCAGTCTGCGGACCTTCTCGTGGCGGGTGCAGTGGATCAGGACGGGGTCGGAGTCGAAGCCCTCGCCGTCCACCGCGGGCAGGAACTTGAAGTAGAAGTCGAGCTTGTCCGTCGGGCGGGGCAGCGGCAGCGGTCCGCCGACCGAGCCGCGCACCTCGACGAACGCGATGCCGTGCCGGACGAGCGCGGCCCGGACGACGGGGCCGTCGCGTTCGACGGTCACCTCGCCGAGCTTCTTCGGTTCGCCGAACACCTCACGGCCGCCGGTCAGCGCCCGTTCATGGGTCATCGGCATGACGAGCGGATACCAGCCCTCGTGGCCGTCGTGGACGGCGGCGACGGCGACGGAGCCCGCGCCGAGCGGATAGCCGGAGAGTTCGACCGTACTGATGCCGGCCCGGACGAGCGGGCGCCGTGCGGGTTCGAGCGGCGGCGGGAGGACGGCCGCCACCGCGTCGGGGTCGCTCTCCCAGAGGGCCACCACACCGGTGGACCAGATGTCGGGGAGTGCGGAGCGGGCCTCGCGGGCCGCCGCGATCTCCCCCTCGGTCCGCGCGCCGTACCGTACGCGTGCCATGGCGTACCACCCTTCTCGGTCGTCCGTGGATCGGTTCTCCGTGTCTCGGTTCTCCGTGCCGGGTTCTGTAACACAGTTACACCGAGGTCGATGAAGGGTAAATAGGCATGCACGTAACGGAGTTCGAGAATCGAGGAGCGCTGTGGCGCGATCGTCGCTGACTCGCGAAGGGGTCCTGGACACAGCCGCGGCCCTGGTGAAGCGGCACGGTCCGCAGGCCCTCACCATGCGTGCCCTGGCCGCGGAACTGGGCACCGCGGTGACGTCGATCTACTGGCACGTCGGCAACCGTGAATCGCTGCTGGACGCCCTCGTCGAGCGCACCGTGCGGGAGATGGGGACCCTCCGGCCGGCCGGACGGACGCCGGCGGCCCGCATCGTCTCGGTCGCCCGCGGCCTGCGCCGCGAGCTTCGGGCCAGGCCGCATCTGATCGCGATGGTCCACGAACGAGGGCTCACCGAGCGGATGTTCCTGCCCGCGCAACAGGCCCTCGTCCACGAGGTGCACGCCGCGGGGCTGCGCGGGGCACGGGCGGCGGCAGCGGTACGGGCGGTGCAGTTCCAGACCGTCGGCTTCCTGCTCGTCGAACGCAACCGGGAACGGTCCCCCGTCCAGTCACCCGGCGAGGGCGATCTGTGGACCGCGTCCGCCGCGGACGACGATCCGGCGCTGGCCCGCGCGCTGAGCCGGCCCGCCGACCCGGACCGGCTGTTCGAGGATTCCGTACGGGCCCTGGTGGATGGACTGCTGGCAGGCCTCCCGCGACCAGGGGCGCGCGGCGCAACCGGTGCGCAGGAGCGGGGGGCGGCCGAATAGGAGACTGTCAGTCGCGGCCCGTATTCTCTGTGACCATGCTCGACGACCGCCAGACCGCAGCACCGTGGCCGACCGCCTACCCGCAGGGGTACGCGGTCGTCGACGTGGAGACCACCGGACTCGCACGGGACGACCGGATAGTGTCCGCCGCCGTCTACCGCCTGGACGCCCAGGGCAACGTCGAGGACCACTGGTACACCCTGGTCAACCCCGAGCGCGATCCCGGCCCGGTCTGGATCCACGGGCTGACCAGTGACGTCCTCGAAGGCGCCCCGCTCTTCCCGGAGGTCGCCGCCCAGCTCTCCGAGCGGCTCGCGGACCGCGTCCTCGTCGCGCACAACGCGGCCTTCGACTGGTCGATGCTGGCCCGGGAGTACGCACGGGCCTCGGTCGTCGCCCCCGTGGAGCAGCGGCTGTGCACCATCGCGCTCTCCAAGGAGCTGCGGCTGCCGCTGCCCAACCACAAGCTGGAGTCGCTGGCCGCGCACTTCGGCGTCGTGCAGCAGCGCGCCCACCACGCCCTGGACGACGCCCGGGTGCTGGCCGAGGCGTTCCGGCCGAGCCTGCACGCGGCGGCGCGGAGCGGGGTGCGGCTGCCGCTGCTGGAGTGCCGGCCGCTGACCGAGTGGTCGGACTCCCCGGTCGCACCGCGGATCGGCTACCAGCCCTCGTACGGCCAGAACAGCTGGCGCCCCTCGCGCAAGCGCCCGGCGTGTCCGTATCCGAACCCCGGGCGGTACGAGAAGGACAAACCCCTCATGCAGGGCATGCGAGTGGCGTTCTCCGGGGACACCTCCATCGACCGGGAGCTGTTGGAGGACCGGGCCGTGGAGGCCGGGCTGCATGTGGCGACCAGCGTGTCCCGGCTGACCAGTCTGCTGGTCACCAATGACCCGGACTCGGCGACGTCGAAGACGGTCAAGGCCAAGTCGTTCGGCACACCGATCCTGGACGAGAGCGCCTTCACCCATCTGCTGCGCGATGTTGCGCCCGCACCGGCCCGGGTTCCCGCGCCGTCATCGGAGTGAACCGGCGACGACTCGCCCCTCCGCCGCTCGCCCGCCGCCGCCTCGCGTCCCACCCTGTGGCGCATGGCACGTTGCGAGGTTTGCGGAAACGACTACGGGATGTCCTTCGAGGTGCACGCGCAGGGCGCGGTGCACGTCTTCGACTGCTTCTCCTGCGCCATTCACCGCATGGCGCCCATCTGTGAGCACTGCCGGGTCCAGATCATCGGCCAGGGCGTCGAGGTCGACGGTCACTGGTTCTGCGGCGGTCACTGCGCCCGCGCCGAGGGGAAGGTGGGCATCATCGACAAAGTCTGAGCAGCGGCCGCCGCGCCCCCCTTCCCCACCCCTGCGCGATGCACCCCACGACACCGGTTGTACCGTCGTGGGGTGTACCGCTTCCTGTTGACCCGGCAGTGGCTGATCCTCGCCCTCCTCGCCCTCGTCCTGATTCCCACGATGGTCGAGCTGGGCTTCTGGCAGCTGCACCGCCATGAGCACAAGGTCGCGCAGAACTCCCTGATCTCCCGCAATCTCAAGGCGAAGCCGGTTCCGGTCGCCTCGCTCACCGCTCCGGGGCACACGGTCCCGCGCTCCGACTACTGGCGGACGGTGACGGCCACGGGCACGTACGACACCGCGCACCAGGTGGTCGTACGCCGCAGGACCTCCACCGACGGCCGGATCGGTGTCCATGTGCTGATCCCGCTCGACCTCAAGGGCGGCGGCACGGTCCTGGTCAACCGCGGCTGGGTGCCCTCCGCCGACAGCCAGCGCGCCTTTCCCGAGGTGCCGGCCGCGCCCCGCGGCGAAGTGACCGTCACCGGACGACTCAAGGCCGACGAGACGACGAGCGCCAGCGGCATCAAGGACATCTCGGACCTGCCGGACCGCCAGGTGATGCTGATCAACAGCGCCCAGGAGGCCCAGCGGCTCTCCCGGCCGGTGCTCGGCGGTTACATCGAGCAGACGGCGCCGGAGCCCGTCGGCGGCTCCCCGGAACCGATCGAGGCCCCGGACGACAGCTCGATCGGCCCGCACATGGCGTACGCCGTGCAGTGGTGGCTCTTCGCCGCCGGTGTCCCGGTCGGGTACGTGGTGCTGGCACGCAGGGAGAAGCGCGACCGGGTGGAGGCCGCGGCCAAGGAGGCCGCCGGGGAGCAGCGGCCCGCCGAGCCGGAGAAGCCCGAGAAGCCGGAGACGCCGGAACCCGCCACGGCCTGAGCCGTGTCCGCCGGATGCGGGCAGGTCGTCCCGGCCGGGTGACTCCTGCCGTCCGGGATTGCTTAACGGGGCCCAGGTTCGGGAACACGCCAGAACGTGACCCCACGCATCGAGGACTACGCCCTCATCGGCGATCTCCAGACGGCCGCCCTGGTCGGCAGAAACGGTTCTGTCGACTGGCTCTGCCTGCCCCGCTTCGACTCGGGCGCCTGCTTCGCCGCCCTGCTCGGCGACGAGGACAATGGACACTGGCGGATCGCCCCGAAGGGCGCGGAGACCTGCACCCGGCGCGGCTACGTGGGTGAGTCCCTCGTCCTGGAGACGTACTGGGAGACCCGCACCGGCACGGTCAAGGTCATCGACTTCATGCCGCAGCGCGACCGGGAACCCGACGTCATGCGGATCGTCGAGGGCGCCAGCGGCACCGTCGAGATGAGCTCCGTGATCCGGCTGCGCTTCGACTTCGGCTCGGTCGTGCCGTGGGTGCGCCGCTCGCAGGGGCACCGGGTGGCGGTCGCGGGGCCGGACTCGGCCTGGCTGCGCAGCGAGCCGCCGGTCAAGACCTGGGGCCAGCAGTTCTCCACCTGCTCGTCGTTCACCGTCTCGGCGGGCGAGAAGGTGGCGTTCGTCCTGACCTGGCACCCCTCTCACTCGCCCCGTCCCGATCTGGTCGACCCGCACGAGGCGCTGGAGAACACCCTGTCCGACTGGGCCGAATGGTCCTCGCGGTGCAGGTACCGGGGCCCCTACCGGGATGCGGTGATCCGCTCGCTGATCACGCTGAAGGCGCTGACCTTCGCCCCGACCGGCGGCATCGTGGCGGCGCCCACCACCTCGCTGCCGGAGGAGATCGGGGGCGTACGGAACTGGGACTACCGCTTCTGCTGGCTGCGGGACTCCACGCTGGCCCTCGGCGCCCTCATCTCGGCCGGCTACCTGGAGGAGGCCGCCGCCTGGCGGGACTGGCTGCTGCGGGCGGTCGCCGGGGACCCGGCCGACCTCCAGATCATGTACGGCCTCGCGGGCGAGCGCAGACTGCCCGAGGCGGAGCTGCCGTGGCTGCGCGGATACGAGAACTCCGCCCCGGTCCGGATCGGCAACGCCGCGGTCCGCCAGCGGCAGCTCGATGTGTACGGGGAGGTCATCGACTCGTTGCGGCTGGCGCGCGAGGCGGGTCTGGACGACAAGCCGCACGCCTGGAGTCTGCAGCTCAGCCTGCTCGGCTTCCTGGAGTCCACCTGGCGCGAGCCGGACGAGGGGCTGTGGGAGATCCGTGGCCAGCGCCGCCACTTCGTGCACTCCAAGGTGATGGCCTGGGTCGCCGCCGACCGCGCCGTACGCACCCTGGAGAGCAACCCGTCGCTGGCCGGCGACCCCGACCGGTGGCGGGCGATGCGGGACGCCGTGCACCGGGAGGTGTGCGAGAAGGGGTACGACCCGGAGCGGAACACCTTCACGCAGTCCTACGGCTCGCGGAACCTGGACGCCGCGACGCTGCTGATCGCCCGCACCGGCTTCCTGCCCCTGGACGACCCCCGGCTGATCGGGACGATCGACGCGGTCCGGGAGGAGCTGGGCCGCGACTGCCTGATCCGCCGCTACAGCACGGACGGCGCCTCGATCGACGGACTGCCCGGCAGCGAGGGGGCCTTCGTGGCCTGCTCGTTCTGGCTGGCCGACGCCCTGGTCCTGACCGGGCGCGCCGACGAGGCCAGGGAACTCTTCGAACGGCTCCTGGCGCTCCGCAACGACGTGGGGCTGCTGGCCGAGGAGTACGACACCACCGGCCGCCGCCAAGTGGGCAACTTCCCGCAGGCGTTCAGTCACATCGGCCTCGTGGGGACCGCCATGGCACTGTCCGGGGAGGACACGATGGATCCCGACGCGGCAGGATAGGGGCCATGGATCTTGGACTGAAGGACCGTGTGTACATCGTCACCGGAGCGACCCGGGGGCTGGGCAACGCCACGGCGCGGGTGCTCGCCGACGACGGCGCGAGGGTGATCATCACCGGCCGGGACGAGAAGCGCGCCGAGGCCGCCGCCGCCGAACTGGGAGCGGCCGCGGCCGGCCTCGCCGCCGACAACGCCGACCCCGCGTCCGCACAGCGTCTGGTGGACACGGCGCACGAGCGGTTCGGGCGGCTCGACGGCATTCTCATCAGCGTCGGCGGACCGGCCCCCGGCTTCCTGGACGACAACACCGACGAGCAGTGGCAGTCTGCCTTCGAGTCGGTGTTCCTGGGCGCGGTACGTCTGGCCAGGGCCGCGGCGAACGTGCTCGGCGAGGGCGGGGTGATCGGCTTCGTGCTCTCCGGCTCCGTGTACGAGCCGATCCCCGGTCTGACCATCTCCAACGGGCTCCGTCCCGGCCTGGCCGGTTTCGCCAAGTCGCTGGCCGACGAGCTCGGTCCGCGCGGGATCCGGGTGGTGGGCGTGCTGCCGGCCCGGATCGACACGGACCGGGTGCGTGAGCTGGACGCCCTCTCGGGCGACGCGGAGGCCGCCCGGACGGCGAACGAGGCGCGGATCCCCCTGCGGCGCTACGGCACCCCGGAGGAGTTCGGCCGGACCGCGGCGTTCCTGCTCTCGCCCGCGGCCTCGTATCTGACGGGCATCATGGTGCCGGTCGACGGCGGCTCCCGGCAGGGCTTCTGAACCGGAGCCCGTGCCCCGGTCCCGTCCGGCGACCGGCTGTCAGCTCACCCGCTCCGCGCGGTGCTTGACGGCCCTCAGCCGTACCTCGGCCGGCAGCTCGGCCAGCCCCGCCGAATCCCGCGCATGGGCCAGCGCCTCGTCGGTGAGGCGGCCGAGCGCCTCGTCCGGTGCCGCGTGCGGCTCCATCAGCAGGCGGATCCTGGCCTGCGGCGAGCTGCGCCGGCCGGTCAGCGCGACCTGGGCTCGGGCCACTCCGTCCAGCGTCCCCGCCTCGTCGGCGAGCACCCCCTCCAGGGCCCGGCCCCGCAGCAGCGCCCCTTCCCCGTCGCCGCTGTCCACCAGTACCTCGGCGAGGCGGGCGCGGCGCAGCTGGGCCAGCAGCCACCACAGGGCGAGAACGACCACGACGGCGAGGACGGCGATGACCGTCGGCCACCACCAGCCCTGGTCGTGCCAGCGGTCCCGGTCGGCCTCGCTGATGAGCACATCGCGCCTGCCGTGCCAGGGCCACCACGACGGCACGGACAGGCCGAGACCGGCCGCGAGCACCGCGCCGCCGCAGCAGATCAGTACCAGCCCGGACAGGCCGAGCAGTACCCGGTTGACGGTCCTGAGCAACGGGCTCACCTCTTCCTCGCGGGCCGGCGGACGTGTACGGACAGGCTCGGCGGCCTGGCCAGCCCCAGTTCCCCGATGGCGGTCCCGAGCACGGTGTCCAGATCGGCGCGTACGTCGTCGAGCTCCCGGAAGTGCGAGACGGCGCGCACCACCGCCCGGCCCCGGCCCATCCGGACCCGCACCGACTGCACTCCGGACACCTCGACGGCCCGGTCGCGCAGGACCAGCGCGGCCGCGGACCGGTCGAGTGCGGCCCGTACGCCCGGACGGTCGCGGCGCATCGGCAGCAGGGCACGGAGGCCGGGGGTGACGGCGAGCACGAGCAGCCACACGCCGATCGCCACGGCGAGCGCGGCGGCGGCGAGCAGCCAGGCGTTCTCCAGCGGGCGGCGGGCGAGCTCGTCGGCCAGCCACCGGCGCCATCGCATCGCGGGGCGGTCGGCCCGCACCGCCGCCACGTCGTAGAGCAGCAGTCCGCTGCCGCCGAGGACCACGAGGGCGAGGAGCGTGGCGGGGACACGGCGCGCGGACCAGAAGCGGCCCGCCCGGCCGCCGTCCTCCCGGTGCGCGGGCACCGGGTCGTAGGTGGCGGACGAGGCGGACTGGTCGAGTTCGAGCACATCGCCCTTCGCCGCGGGCGTGCCCCCCTCTCCGGCCGCTTCGACGGGGCCGGTGGCGGACAGTCCTCGTGTACGGTGCTCCGGTTCGTGGGGTTCGGTCATCGGATCCTCCCCTGTGCCGCGATGCTCGCTCCCGTCGGATGCAGGCGCTCGACCTGTACGGCCACCTCGGGGACTTCCATCCCCGCCAACGCCCTTACCCGCTCGGCGACATGCCGACGCACCCCGCCGCACTGGCGGCCGATGTCGGAGGGGTATCCGAGCTCCAGGCTCACCCGTACCCGGGCGGTGTCCCGGTGCACCGTGACCGTGGCGTGCGGCACGGCGCCCTCCTGCGGCGGCTCGTCGATCGCCTCCTTCGCCGCCTGCGCGGCGATCTTCGCGACCACCCGGTCGGCGATCCGGGTCTCCCCGCGCTCACCTGCGGCGATCCGGCCGCTCGCCCCCGACAACGCCGTCACCGCCGTCGGTCGCCGCGCTCGCGACTCCGGAAGAAGTCGCCGGGTTCCAGGTCGCCCTCCAGGAGACGACCGGCGACGAAGCCGACCGCTCCCAGGGCGGCCACCAGCAGAAAGGCCCCGAATCCGCCGAAGTACCCGGCGAATGCGAGCGCCATGCCGGCCACCATGCCGACCACAGCCATGCTCATCGTGCGCTCCTCAACTCCTCGCGGCGGAGGTCTACTGGAGACGTGGCTCGGACTGGTCGTCGTCATCGGGCTCGTCGGGCAGCTTCACATCGCTCACCGCGATATTGACCTCGACGACCTCCAGGCCGGTCATCCGCTCGACCGCCGCGACCACGTTCTCCCGTACGTCACGGGCGACATCGGCGATCGCGACGCCGTAGTCGACGACGATCTCCAGGTCGAGGGCGGTCTGGGACTCGCCGACCTCCGCCTTCACCCCGCGGGTGGCGGACTTGCCACCACCGGGCACCCGGTCGCGCACCGCTCCGAAGGTGCGCGAGAAGCCGCTGCCCATCGCGTGGACGCCGACCACGTCGCGCGCCGCCATTCCCGCGATCTTCTCGACCACTCCGTCGGCGATGGTCGTACGGCCACGGGTGGCGGGGGCTCCCCCGCCGCGCTTGATGAGCGTGCTCGATTCCTTGTCGGGGCTCTCGGGCCGGTTCCGCTGCGTGGTGTCGGTCATCGCCATTCTTCCCTTCAGGGCAGGTTGGACCTCTTTGCCCACATTAGGTGCGCTTACCCGGTCTCGCGCCGTGGATGCGGCAGGCTGGGGAAATGACGACGGCTGACGGCCCGCGCGGGGCGGACGGATGGACAGCGGCGGTACGGCAACGGCTCGGTCTCGGCCGGCTGCTTCCGCTGGGCGGTCCGGCGGACGGGGCCTGGATCTCGGAGCGGGCCGCGGTCGCGGTGCTGCGGGGCGCGGTGGCGGGGTCCGGCCCCGTGCTCGGGGCTCTCAGGATCTCGGTGGCCGATCCGGACGGGGCACCGGACTCGGAGGTGGAGCCGCCGCCGAGCGCGCTGCCGCCCGGACCGCTGCGGATCGAGGCGACGATGTCGGCCGTGGCCGGCCGGCCGCTGCCCGTCGCGGCCGACGCGCTGCGCTCGGCGTTGCTGACGGCGGCCGGGGAGCGGCTCGGCCTGGTGGTCGACGCGGTGGACGTCCGGGTGACGGAGCTGCTGGACGCGCCGCCGGAACGGCCGGCTCCGGCCCCGATGGAGGTGCGCGCGGCAACGGCGGAGGGGGCGGCGGGGAGCGCGGCGGCGGGTGTATCGGGGGTGGTGACGCTGACCCGGGTGCTGGGTCACGCGGTGCACGCGGGCCCGGACCATGTGCGGGTCGAGCTGGCGACGGACCCGGGCCATCGGGCGCTCGACGTGGCCCGTGCGGTGCGGGGCGCCGTGGCGGACGCGGTGGAGGGGCACCCCTCGGTCGCGGTGCTGGTCACCGCGGTGGTGGAGCGTGAGTGAGCACGGGGCGGGCCCGGGCCGGGCCCGCCCGCTGTCGAGGGCCGGGCGCTCAGTCGGTGATGCCCGCCAGATCGCGCAGCCGACGGCCCTGCGCGGCCCGTTCCGCGACGCGCTGCTCCTCGTAGCCACGGGAGACGGCACCGCTCAGCAGCGCCTTGGTCTCCACGACGGCGTCGCGCGGGGCGGCCAGCAGCGCGCCGGCCAGATCGCGCGCCGCGGCGTCCAGCTCACCGGCGGGCACGACGAGATTGGCCAGTCCGGTGCGCTCGGCCTCCTCGGCGTGCACGAAGCGGCCCGTGGCGCAGATCTCGAGCGCGCGGGCGTACCCCACCAGGTTCACCAGGGGGTGCGTGCCGGTGAGATCGGGCACCAGGCCGAGGGTGGTCTCACGCATGGCGAACTGCACGTCCTCGGCGACGATCCGCAGGTCGCAGGCGAGGGCGAGCTGGAAACCGGCACCGATCGCATGCCCCTGGACGGCCGCGATCGACACGATGTCGTTGCGGCGCCACCAGGTGAACGCCTCCTGGTACTCGGCGATGGTCGCGTCGAGTTCGGCCTCCGAGCCGCGCGCCATGTCGAGGAAGGACGGCTCGCCGTCGAACCCCTCGGGGGTGAACGCCTGTCGGTCGAGGCCCGCGGAGAAGGACTTGCCCTCGCCGCGGAGCACGACGACCCGCACGCTTCCGGGCAGTGCCCGTCCGGCCTCCGTCAACGCCCGCCAGAGAGCGGGGGACTGGGCGTTGCGCTTGGCCGGATTGGTGAGGGTCACCGTGGCGACCGTGTCGTCGACGGTGAGTCGTACGCCGTCCTTGTCGAGCACAGAGTCGAGCGAGGTCATGGGGCGCCTCCGGATCGGTTCAGTCAGCAAGCAGAGCTAAGTGACTGAACAGTAACCACCCGGTCGACATCACTGCCGACCGGGTGGCCACCGCCGAAACCGGTGAGCCCCGGGACGGGCCGGACGGCCTGCCCCGACCGCCTGGGGCGTCAGGCCGTGGCGGCCTTCTTGCCCCGTGTCGCTCCGCCGCGTCCCCGCAGCGTGACTCCGGACTCACTGAGCATCCGGTGGACGAATCCGTAGGAGCGGCCGGTCTCTTCGGCCAACGCCCGGATGCTCGCACCGGAGTCGTACTTCTTCTTCAGGTCTGCCGCGAGCTTGTCGCGCGCGGCGCCGGTAACCCGGCTGCCCTTCTTCAGAGTCTCGGCCACCCGTGCCTCCTCATGGGAAGTGCGCTCTGGACTCTCATGATCACCCCTCGGCGCCTTCCTGGCCACCCATTCGGCAAGGTACGTGCCACCCGATTCCCGGCCGGAGAAGGGGGCCACACGACCGGAATTCCGCATTCCGTGGGGCCTCGGCGGCAGGCGGGACAGGGCCCGGGAAGAACGGGCAGGTCAGGGCCACACGGGGATCGCGGCCCCCGAATGGGTGCGCCCGGCAGGTATCTGCCGGGCGCCGCGCCGAGGTACGAGACGTACTCACGCAGATGATGGATCACGCGTAGGCCGAATGATCCAGACGGAGTGGATCAGACGGAGAGCGGGGCCGGATCAGGCCAGTGCGACCAGGTCCTGGTAGTCCGCGCCCCACAGGTCCTCGACACCGTCCGGCAGCAGGATGATGCGCTCCGGCTGGAGTGCCTCGACCGCTCCCTCGTCGTGCGTGACGAGGACGACGGCGCCCTTGTACGTGCGCAGCGCGCCGAGGATCTCCTCCCGGCTGGCCGGGTCGAGGTTGTTCGTCGGCTCGTCCAGGAGCAGCACATTGGCGGAGGAGACCACCAGGGTCGCCAGCGCGAGACGGGTCTTCTCGCCGCCGGAGAGGACGCCGGCGGGCTTGTCGACGTCGTCGCCGGAGAAGAGGAAGGAACCCAGCGTCTTGCGGACCTCGACGAGATCGAGGTCGGGCGCCGCGGAGCGCATGTTCTCCAGGACGGAGCGGTCCGGGTCGAGGGTCTCGTGCTCCTGGGCGTAGTAGCCGAGCTTGAGGCCGTGGCCCTCGATCACCTGGCCGGTGTCGGGCTTCTCGGCACCGCCGAGAAGCCGCAGCAGCGTGGTCTTGCCCGCGCCGTTGAGGCCGAGGATGACGACCCGGGAGCCCTTGTCGATGGCGAGGTCCACATCGGTGAAGATCTCGAGCGAGCCGTACGACTTGGACAGCCCCTCCGCCATCAGGGGGGTCCTGCCGCACGGCGAGGGCTCGGGGAAACGGAGCTTGGCGACCTTGTCGGAGACCCGGACGGCCTCCAGGCCGGAGAGCAGCCGCTCGGCGCGCTTGGCCATGTTCTGCGCGGCGACGGTCTTGGTGGCCTTCGCGCGCATCTTGTCGGCCTGCGAGTTGAGGGCCGCGGCCTTCTTCTCGGCGTTCTGCCGCTCGCGCTTGCGGCGCTTCTCGTCGGCCTCGCGCTGCTGCTGGTAGAGCTTCCAGCCCATGTTGTAGATGTCGATCTGCGCGCGGTTGGCGTCGAGGTAGAAGACCTTGTTGACGACCGTCTCGACGAGTTCGGCGTCGTGGGAGATCACGATGAAGCCGCCGCGGTAGGTCTTGAGGTAGTCGCGCAGCCAGACGATCGAGTCGGCGTCGAGGTGGTTGGTCGGCTCGTCGAGCAGCAGGATGTCGGCGTCCGAGAAGAGGATCCGGGCCAGCTCGATGCGGCGGCGCTGACCGCCGGAGAGCGTATGGAGGGGCTGGCCGAGCACCCGGTCGGGCAGGCTGAGCGCGGCGGCGATGGTGGCGGCCTCGGCCTCGGCGGCGTATCCGCCCTTGGTGAGGAACTCCGTCTCCAGGCGCTCGTACTTCTTCATCGCCTTCTCGCGGGTGGCGCCCTTGCCGTTCGCCATCCGCTCCTCGTTCTCCCGCATCTTGCGCAGGATCTCGTCGAGGCCGCGGGCGGAGAGGATGCGGTCGCGCGCCAGCACGTCGAGGTCGCCGGTGCGGGGGTCCTGCGGGAGGTAGCCCACCTCGCCGGAGCGGGTGATGGTGCCGCCGACGGGGTTGCCCTCGCCGGCCAGGCACTTGGTGAGCGTGGTCTTGCCCGCTCCGTTGCGGCCTACGAGGCCGATGCGGTCGCCCTTGGCGATACGGAAGGAAGCGGACTCGATGAGGATGCGGGCGCCGGCACGCAGCTCGATGCCGGAAGCGGTGATCACGGAAATACTCCAGGGCGGTTGGACGGCTGACGGGACGAGGGCGGAGGTGTCTCGACGCCGCTAATGCACAAGGAGAATTGCCATACGGGCCATTCTACTGGCGGTGTGCAACTGCTTTTCCGCGTGCGCCCGTGGCACCCGCCGGACGGTCGCCGCGCGTCGCCGCTCCACTCCACCACGCGATCAAAAAGGGCATAGGTGTTTGAACTGGCTGATACTCGGCTGAGGTACGGAGGTGGTGGGACCACCACGGCCGGAGCGGAGGGTGGTGGCCCATGCAGTTCGACGACGACGCCGACCTGGACACGTCCGAGGTCAAGGATGTGCGCGGCAGCCGGATCCCGGGCGGCAGGGCCACCGTGGGCGGCGGCATCGTCGGCATCATCGCGCTGATCCTGGGGCTGCTCTTCGGCGTCGGCCCCGATCAGCTCGGCCTCTCCTCCGGCGGCCCGGACACGACGGCGACCGCGTCGTCGGCGGCGCAGGTGGAGCAGTCCTGCCGGACCGGGCAGGACGCGAACACCAGGGAGGACTGCCGGATCGTGGCGGTGGTCAACAGCGTGCAGGACTTCTGGAAGCAGGAGTTCCAGCGGCGCCGGGGCACGTACACGCCTTCGCGCACGGTCCTGTTCAGCGACCGGATCAACACCGCGTGCGGCGCCGCGACCTCGGCGGTCGGGCCCTTCTACTGCCCGGGCGACCGGGAGGTCTATCTGGACCTGGGGTTCTTCGACGAGCTGCGGACGAAGTTCGGCTCCAGCGGCGGCCCGTTCGCCCAGGCCTATGTCGTCGCCCACGAGTACGGACACCATGTGCAGGACCTGATGGGAACGCTGGACCGGTCCCAGGACGGCCGGACCGGCGCGAACAGCAACGCGGTCCGGGTGGAGCTCCAGGCGGACTGCTACGCCGGGGTCTGGGCGCACCACGCGACGACCACCCCCGACGAATCGACCGGGCGTCCGCTGATCACCTCGCTGACGCAGGCGGACATCCGGGACGGGCTCGACGCGGCGGCCGCGGTCGGCGACGACCGGATCCAGGAGAAGTTCCAGGGCCGGGTCACGCCGGAGTCCTGGACGCACGGCTCGGCCGCGCAACGCCGGCAGTGGTTCACCACCGGTTTCCGCAGCGGCGACATGGCCGACTGCAACACCTTCCGCTGACCCCGGGCCCGGAACCGCGCCGGGCCGTTGTCAGTGGCCGATGGAAGACTGAGACGCAGATCACACAAGCGGGTCACGGGAGTACGAGAAGGGGTAAGCGCCATGGCAGGCGCACCGGCCGGCGTTCCGACGATCTATCCGACGATTCTGTACGACGACGCGAAGGCCGCGATCAGGACGCTGACGGAGGGCCTCGGCTTCACCCAGGAAGCGGTGTACGAGGGCGAGGGCGGCCAGGTGCTGCACGCCGAGCTGTCCTGCGGGAACGGCAGGGTGATGCTGGGCTCCAAGGGCCGTGACGGCGTCTTCGCCAAGGCGATGCGGGACGCCGGCCCCGCCGGGGTCTACGTCGTGGTCGACGAGGTCGACGCGCACCATGCCAGAGCCGTGGAGCACGGGGTGGAGATCCTGATGCCGCCCACCGACCAGGACTACGGCTCGCGCGACTACATGGCGCGGGACGCCGAGGGCAATGTGTGGAGCTTCGGTACGTACGCGCCGGGATCGCAGGACTGACGGCCGGACGAGCCCGGGGCGGGGCCCGTCCGGCGCGGGGTGTCAGGCGCCGCCGGTGTGCACCTGGAACGCGGCCCGGCGCACCGCCTTGGCCAGCGCGGGGTCCGGGTGCGCGGCGGCCAGGGCCACCAGCACCTGCACGGTGCGCGGATGGCCCACGGCCCGTACCTCGTCCAGCAGGGCGGGCACCGTGCCCTGGACGGCCGAGTCGAGATGGCGGACCAGCAGCCCGGTCTCGCCGTGGTCGGCGACGGCCGCCGCGGTGTCGACCCAGAGCCAGGTGGCCTCCTCCCGGCTCAGGACGTCCTGGGCGTCGTCGGGGTCGGTTCCGTCGTACTCGGCCAGCCAGAGCAGGGCGTAGGGGCGCAGCGAGGGGTCGGCGGCCACGGAACGCACCTCGGGCTCGGCGGGGGCGCCGACGACCCGGAGCGCCTCGAAGGCGAGCCCCCGCAGGAGCGCGTCCTCGCCGCGGGCGACGGCGAGGAGTTCGGCGACGGCACTGCCGACGGGACGGGCGGCCAGCCAGGCCCGGTATTCGTCGCGGGCCGGGCCCGGCGTGAGCCGGGCGCAGCCGAGCAGCATGTCGGCGGCGGACTGCTCGATGTTCCCGGCCGGGCTCTGGGCCGCGACGCAGATCTGTTCCAGCTTGACCCAGACCGCCCAGTTGCCGAGCGGGGTGAGGGTGGCGTGTCCGGCGCCGAGGGTGAGCGCGCCGACGGCGGCCAGCCCGTCCAGGGCCCAGTCCAGCAGCTGCGCCACCAGGGCGGCGGGGTGCGGGGCGGGTGCGGATTCGGCCGGTGCGGGCAGCGGCTGGGGGCCGTAGGGCACTTCGCAGCGCTCCTCGCGGAGTTCCGCGACGCGCTGCCCGAGCAGGTCCAGCAGCGCGGGCACGGTGACCGGGCCGGCCGAGAGCTGGAGGAGGGAGAGGACCTGCGGCACGGCCTCGACGGCCTCGGCGACCGCGGCGGACTCGATGTCCGCGGGCGCCGGGTGGACCAGCGACCAGGCGTCGAAGAGCGCCACCCAGCCGCGGAGCACGGCGGAGTCGTCACGGTCCCAGGCGCGCAGCCGCCAGCCGGGGCGCGCGGTGTCGCCGTGCAGTTCGACGAGGCCGGCGAGCCTGGCCCGGTCCCAGCCGGAGCGCACCTGGGCCGGGGACAATTCCAGGGCTGTCGCGGCCCGTTGGAGGGCCTGGGCGGCGAGCGGTGGTGCGCCGGGGATCGCGCCGTCGGCTGCCCAGCGGGCGATCCGTACGGCGTCGGCGAGGGCGGTCCTGGCCTGCCGGGCCAGTTCCGACCGGGGCGGGGTGCCCTCCGGAGGGCGGGGGGCCGGCCTGGTGCGCCGGGTGGTCACGGCCTTGCGAGCGGTGGCAAGGGGTCGCGGGCGGACAAGTCGCAGCCTGGAGTCGCGCGGGTTACGGGACGTCACGGGAGCAGTCTTGCCCCTGACGGCCCGAAAGCCCAAACGGAACCCGAATTCCCGGTGGAGGGGCTGGCGGACGGGGCCCGGTACCAAACGGCCGAACCCTCGCATCACCTCACATCAGGGGCGTCAGGAAGCGGCGCAGGACCTCTTCGTAGTGGTCCGGGTCGGCATTCCACATCGCCCCGTGCGGAGCCTGCGGTACGGCGTGCAGGGCGATCAGGTCCGGGCGGCGGGCCGCGAGATCGCGGGACGGCTGCCAGGGGGCGAGCCGGTCGTCGGGGCCGTGGAAGATCAGGGTCGGGACGTGCAGTGCCGGTGCGAGGGAGCCGTCCAGCAGCCGGGCGCCGTGCAGTCCGGTCTGCCCCTGGGCGGCGCGGACGGCGAGCGGCAGCAGTGCGGACGGGACGCCGCGCGCGACGGCCAGGGCGCGCAGGGTGGTGGCCCAGTCCAGTACCGGGGAGTCCAGGACGAGGCCGCAGATCCGGTCGCGCAGCGCGGAGTTGACGGCCGCGTGCAGCGCCATCGAGGCGCCGGTGGACCAGCCGTGCAGGACGACCTTCTCGGCTCCGTAGCGCACGGCGAAGCGGATCGCCGCGTCCAGGTCGCGCCACTCGGATTCGCCGAGATGGGCGAGGCCGTCGGGGGGACGCGGGGCTCCGGCGTCGCCCCGGTAGGCCGGGTCGAGCACGGGCAGGCGCTGGCCGTGCAGGAACCTCATGACATTCATGGGGTGTTCCCTGGTGGTCCCGAGGCCGTGCACGGTGATGACCCAGGTGTCGCGCGGGCCGGGGAGGAACCAGGCGGGCAGGGCGCCGAGTTCGCCGGGGATCTCGACCTCCTGGTGGTGGAGGCCGAGCGCCGAGGACGGGTCGCCGCTGTGCAGCTGCGGGGTGACGCGGACCTTGGCGCCGGTGTCCAGGCTGCCGTGGTCGACGCGTTCCAGTCTGCGTACGACGGTGTCGGGGGCGTGGTGGGCGTGCTCGATCACCGGGCCGACCACCGCGTGGACCCCCTTGCCGACCAGCCCGTACGTGCCGGGCCGCAGGGCGGTGAGGGAGCGGGTCAAGGTGACCTGCCCGGCCGCCGTGGCGTGCACGGTGAGTCTGCGGTCGGCGGGCAGCGGCCGCCCGGACGGCGCCCTGAGGACCGCGTCGCTGGCCAGCCGGCCGGCCGCGACCGCTGCCGCTCCGACGCCGAGGATCGTGGTGACGGCTGCTGCCGTGACTTTTGCCGGGCGCACGGCTTCAGTGTCACGGCGGGTGCGGGACCCCGCCACAGGCATTGGCCCGTCCGGTGGGCCGGGCCGGGTCAGCCCGGCTGTCCGTACCCCTTGAGCGCCTCCCGCACATCGCTCAGCTGCTCCGGCGAGAGCAGGTTCGGGGTGAGCCCGGGCACGGAGCTCGCGGCGAGCCAGAGCCTGCAGAGCCATTCCAGCTGCGCGGTCCGGTCGTACGCCTGGTCCAGGGTGGCCCCGTAGGTGACGGCCCCGTGGTTCTGGAGGAGGCAGCCCGTGCGGTCGCGCAGGGCGGCGAGCATGTTCCCGGCCAGTTCCGCGGTGCCGTAGCGCGCGTAGGCCGCGACGCGGACGGGGCCGCCCAGCATGGCGGCGGCGTAGTGGACCGACGGGACCTCGGGCACCAGCGTGGAGACGGCCGTGGCGTGCACCGCGTGGGTGTGCACGACGGCGGCCGCGTCGGTGTTCCGGTAGACGGCGAGGTGGAGCGGCAGTTCGCTGGTCGGGGCCAGTGAGCCGAGTACGCGGTTGCCCTCCGGATCGACGCCGACGGCGTCCTGCGGGCCCAGCCGGTCGTACGGCACTCCGCTCGGTGTGACCAGGATCGTGTCGCCGACCCGTGCCGAGACGTTTCCCGAGGTCCCGACGACGAGGCCCTCGGCCGCCGTCCTGCGGGCGGTGGCGACGACACCGTCCCAGGCACGTTCGATCGCGTTCCGCTGCTGATCGCTCATGCGCCGATCCTGTCAGCCCCGAGGACGAACGGGTATGCGATCGGCCACAGCCGCGCACCGCCGGAAAGCCGGGCCACGCCCGTATCGGGCACAAGCGGAATGCCTCCGCTCCGGTTTGTAACACCCCAACGCCCTGCCCAGTTCATCTTCCGTTCACCCAGGTTGCCTACGGTCCACATGCCAATGACGTCGAACGATTGCCTGGGTAAATGGAACACATCACGCTGCTACTCGCGATTGTGATCGTGACAGCTCTAGTGTTCGATTTCACGAACGGTTTCCACGACACCGCGAACGCGATGGCGACGACCATCTCGACCGGTGCACTCAGACCGAAGACAGCGGTGGCCATGTCCGCCGTTCTCAATCTCGTCGGCGCGTTCCTGTCGGTGGAGGTCGCCAAGACGATCTCCGGCGGGATCATCAACGAGGACGGGCTGCGAACAGAAGTCATCTTCGCGGCACTCGTCGGCGCCATTCTGTGGAATCTGCTGACCTGGCTGGTCGGACTGCCCTCCAGCTCCTCGCACGCCCTGTTCGGCGGTCTGATCGGCGCGGCCGTGATGTCCGCGGGCTGGTCGTCCGTCAACGGCGGCACCGTCGTCACCAAGGTGCTGCTCCCCGCTCTCGCCGCCCCGATCGTCGCCGGTCTGGCCGCGCTGCTGGCCACCAGGCTGACGTACCGGATCGGCGGAAAGGTCCGCAACGACGCCCAGGAGAAGGCCACCGCCAAGGGGTACCGGGCCGGCCAGATCGCCTCGGCCGGGCTGGTCTCCCTCGCCCACGGCACCAACGACGCGCAGAAGACCATGGGCATCATCACCCTGGCCCTGGTCACCGGCGGCGTCCTGCACCCGGGCGCCAACCCGCCGGTCTGGGTCATCGTCTGCGCCGGTACGGCCATCGCGCTCGGCACCTACCTGGGCGGCTGGCGCATCATCCGCACCATGGGCAGCGGCCTCACCGACCTCAGGCCGCCGCAGGGCTTCGCCGCCCAGACCAGTGCGGCCACCGTCATCCTGGCCTCCTCGCACCTCGGCTTCTCCCTCTCCACCACCCAGTCCTGCTCCGGCGCCGTGATGGGCGCGGGCCTCGGCCGCCAGGGCGGTGTGGTCCGCTGGTCCACCGCCACCCGGATGTTCGTCGCCTGGGGTCTGACCCTGCCGGCCGCCGGTCTGGTCGGTGCGGGCGCGGAACTCCTCACCAAGCAGGGCACCTGGGGTGTCGTGGTCGTCGCGGCGCTGCTGGTCGCGGGATCCGGTGCGATCTGGCTGGTGTCCCGCCGCAAGCCGGTCGGCCACGACGATGTCGCGCCGGCGGACGTCGACGACGAGCCCGCGGGTGTCGTCACCACGGCCATCGCCGCCGTCAGCCCGCCGCCCACCACGGCCCAGGCAATGGCCCAGGACCTCATGACCACCATTCCGGCCCCGGCCGGAACCACCCAGGACCCGGCGCGACCCGCCACCGTCTGACCCGGCCGTCTAAGGATTCAGCATGAACATCGACTGGGCAGCCCTCGGCTCCGTATTCGGCGTCTCCCTCGTCGTCACCGTCGCGCTGGTGGGCCTCTTCACCCTGGGCATCGTCGGCCTCTCCAAGCAGCCGGAACCGGCGGCGCAGGGCGGCTCCGGCGGCTCGGTGCTGCTGGCCCGCGCCGGCGCGTACGTCTGCTTCACGCTGTGCGCGGCGGCCGTCGCGTACGGCATCTATCTGATCGTCGCCTGAACCACCCCGCGTACGCTCCCCCGTCGGGCCGGACACCACAGGTGTCCGGCCCGATGTGGGTATCAGCACACTGCGCCGCCGCAGGTCAACGGCAGGTTGACGGGCGTTCGCGGAGCGTGGTGGACTGCCGGAGCCAATTACGGCGACAGCAGAGGAAGCCGGTGCGAATCCGGCGCGGTCCCGCCACTGTCACCGGGGAGCGGTCCCCCACACCGGAAGTCACGGCACGCGCGAGCGGGCTGGAAGGCCGGGGGCACCGCGGATCCGGGAGCCAGGAGACTCTCGTCGCCGGTCACGTCGAACCAGGGCGCGGACCCTGAGTGAGGACATATCGCCATGCCCGGCTGCCGTGCGTCCGCTGTTCCGGTGCTCTCGCCGAGAGCCTCCTGTACGAAGGTCCGCCGAGGCGCGACGGCCGGCTGAGCCGTGCGAGCCGACCGCATCTTCGCGTACGGCGCCACGGCCGGTCTGATCGGCGATCTGCTGCTCGGTGATCCCCGCCGGGGACACCCGGTCGCCGCCTTCGGGCGGGCCGCGGCGGTCGTCGAGCGCCGACTGTGGCACGACCACCGCGGGTGGGGCACGCTGCACACCCTCGTCTGCGCCGGTGGCGCCGCGGGCGGTGCCGCGCTGCTCGCCCACGCCGTACGCCGCAGCCCCGCCGCCTCCGTGGCGCTGACCGCGGCCGCCACCTGGTCCGTCGTCGGCGGCACCTCCCTGGGCCGCGAGGCACGGGCCATCGGCTCCGCCCTGACGGCCGGTGACATCGACCTGGCCCGGAAGCGGCTGCCGCATCTGTGCGGGCGCGACCCGCAGTCCCTGGACGGTCCGCAGATAGCCCGCGCCGTGGTCGAGTCCGTGGCGGAGAACACCTCGGACGCCGTGGTCGGCGCCCTGGTGTGGGGCGCGCTGGCCGGGGTCCCCGGGCTCGCCGGCTTCCGGGCCGCCAACACCCTCGACGCCATGGTCGGGCACAAGTCGCCCCGCCACCGCCGCTACGGCTGGGCCTCGGCCCGCCTCGACGACCTCGCGGGCTGGCCCGGTGCCCGGCTCACGGCCCTGCTCGCCGTGGCCGCCGGGGGGCGGCCGCGCGGAGCGGTCCGCGCCTGGCGGGCCGATGCCGCCAAGCATCCGAGCCCCAACGCGGGCCCGGTGGAGGCCTCGTTCGCGGGCGCGCTGGGCGTACGGCTCGGCGGCACCCTCGCGTACGGCGGCCGGGTCGAACACCGCCCCGTGCTCAACGGGGAGACGGGCCGGGCGGTGGAGACCGAGGACATCGAGCGCGCGGTGCGGCTGTCGCGCCGGGTGGGGGCGCTGGCCCTCGGCGTGTGCGTGGCGGGACGGCTCGGCGCGGCCCTGGCCGCACGACGGATCACGGGGCGCCGCACGGCGGGGCCCCGCATCGCAGGACGGAGAAGCGCATGAGCGGCGGGCTGCTGGTCGCCGGAACCACTTCCGACGCGGGCAAGAGCGTCGTCACCGCGGGCATCTGCCGCTGGCTCGTGCGCCGGGGCGTGAAGGTGGCGCCCTTCAAGGCGCAGAACATGTCGCTGAATTCCTTCGTCACCCGCGAGGGCGCCGAGATCGGGCGCGCCCAGGCCATGCAGGCCCAGGCCGCCCGCGTGGAGCCGAGCGCGCTGATGAACCCGGTCCTGCTCAAGCCCGGCAGCGACCGCTCCAGCCAGGTCGTCCTGATGGGGAAGCCGGTCGGCGAGATGAGCGCCCGCGGCTACCACGGCGGACGGCAGCAGGCACTGCTCTCCACGGTCGTGGACTGCCTGGAGCAGCTCCGGAGCACGTACGACGCGGTGATCTGCGAGGGCGCGGGCAGCCCGGCCGAGATCAATCTGCGGCGCACGGACATCGTGAACATGGGTATCGCACGGGCGGCGCGCTTCCCGGTGGTGGTCGTCGGCGACATCGACCGCGGCGGTGTCTTCGCCTCGTTCTTCGGTACGACGGCGCTGCTCGCCGCCGAGGACCAGTCGCTGATCGCCGGCTATCTCGTCAACAAGTTCCGCGGCGACGTGTCGCTGCTGGAGCCGGGCCTGGAGATGCTGCGGGACATCACCGGGCGGCCGACGTACGGGGTGCTGCCCTTCGCCCACGGCCTCGGCATCGACGAGGAGGACGGTCTGCGGGTCTCGCTGCGCGGAGCCGTGCGCGAATCGGTGGTCGCGCCGCCGCACGGCGAGGACGTGCTGCGCGTCGCGGTGTGCGCAGTGCCGCTGATGTCGAACTTCACCGATGTGGACGCGCTGGCCGCCGAGCCCGGCGTCGTCGTCAGGTTCGTGGACCGCGCCGAGGAACTCTCCGACGCGGACCTCGTCGTCGTGCCCGGCACCCGCGGGACCGTGAAGGCGCTGGCCTGGCTGCGCGAGCGCGGCCTCGCCGACGCGCTGGCGCGGCGCGCGGCCGAGGGCCGGCCGGTCCTCGGCATCTGCGGCGGCTTCCAGCTCCTCGGCGAGCAGATCGAGGACGAGGTCGAGTCGCGGGCCGGGCGGGTCGAGGGCCTCGGCCTTCTCCCCGTACGCATCCGCTTCGACCGCGAGAAGACCTTGGCCCGGCCCGTCGGCGAGGCGCTCGGCGCGCCGGTCGAGGGATACGAGATCCACCACGGCGTGGCGGACGTGCGCGGCGGCGAGCCGTTCCTCGACGGCTGCCGGGTCGGCGCCGTGTGGGGCACCCACTGGCACGGTTCGCTGGAGAGCGACGCGTTCCGCCGGCGCTTCCTGACCGAGGTCGCACGGGCCGCCGGCCGGCGCTTCGTCCCCGCCCCCGACACCGCGTTCGCGGCGCTGCGCGAGGAACAGCTCGACCGTCTCGGCGATCTCATAGAGGAGCACGCGGACACCGACGCGTTGCTGCGGCTCCTGGAGTCGGGCGCGCCGTCGGGGCTTCCCTTCATCGCTCCCGGAGCCCCCGCGTCCCCGGGAGGCCTCCGATGACCCCGGGCCGTGCCGGGGGCCGCCTTTTTCACGCCCATTCACCCGCAGGAAGGACCGCCTCGTGAGCACGCATTTCCCGTTCACCGCCGTCGTCGGGCAGCAGGACCTGCAACTCGCCCTGCTGCTCAACTCCGTCGCGCCGAACATCGGTGGCGTGCTCGTACGGGGCGAGAAGGGCACCGCGAAGAGTACCGCCGTGCGCGCGCTCTCGGCGCTGCTGCCGGAGGTGGACGTCGTGGCCGGCTGCCGTTTCTCCTGCGACCCCGTATCGCCCGACCCGGCGTGTCCCGACGGTCCCCATGAGGCGGGGGCCGGTGTGTCGCGGGACGCCCGGATGGTCGAGCTGCCCGTCGGCGCGTCCGAGGACCGGCTCGTGGGGGCGCTCGACATCGAACGGGCGCTCGCGGAGGGCGTGAAGGCCTTCGAGCCGGGCCTGCTGGCCGACGCGCATCGCGGGATCCTCTACGTCGACGAGGTCAACCTGCTCCACGACCACCTCGTGGACCTGTTGCTGGACGCGGCCGCCATGGGGGCCTCGTACGTCGAGCGCGAAGGCGTCTCCGTACGGCACGCGGCACGTTTCCTGCTCGTCGGGACGATGAATCCCGAAGAGGGCGAGCTGCGGCCGCAGTTGCTGGACCGCTTCGGGCTGACCGTCGAGGTCGCCGCCTCCCGGGAGACCGATCAGCGGGTCGAGGTCGTGCGGCGGCGTCTCGCCTTCGACGACGACCCCGCGGCCTTCGCCGCCGGGTGGGCCGACGAGGAGGACGCGCTGCGGGCGAGGATCGCCGCCGCGCGGGCACTGCTGCCCGAAGTGCGGCTCGGGGACGCGGCGTTGCGGCAGATCGCGGCCACCTGCGCGGCCTTCGAGGTCGACGGGATGCGCGCGGACATCGTGATGGCGCGGACGGCCACCGCACTGGCCGCCTGGGCGGGGCGTACGGACGTGCTCGCCGAGGACGTGCGGCAGGCGGCCCTGCTCGCGCTCCCCCACCGGCGCCGGCGCAATCCGTTCGACGCGCCGGGGCTCGACGAGGACAAGCTCGACGACACGCTGGAGCAGAACGGCGGCGAGGACGACGACCCGGACCCGGACGGCCCGGGTGGCGGCGGCCGGCCCCCGCAGGGCGACGGCCCCGACACGCCGCAGGGGCCCGAGGACGGCGCCGGCGACACGCCCGCACCGTCCGTACCGGGGCAGGGAGAGGAACAGGGGCAGGGGCAGTCCTCCGGGGGCGGTGAGCAGCAGCCGGTGCGCGCCGCCGAGCCGTTCCGCACCAGGATGCTGAGCGTTCCCGGTCTGGGCGAGGGCGCGGCGGGGCGGCGGTCCCGGGCGCGCACCGAGCACGGGCGCACGACCGGCGCGCGGCGTCCGCAGGGCGCCCTGACCAAGCTGCATCTCGCGGCGACCGTGCAGGCCGCCGCCCCGCACCAGCGGGCGCGGGGGCGGTCGGGGCGCGGGCTGGTGGTCCGGCGGGACGATCTGCGGCAGGCGGTCCGGGAGGGGCGCGAGGGGAATCTCGTGCTCTTCGTGGTGGACGCCTCCGGGTCGATGGCCGCCCGGCAGCGGATGGCCGCCGTGAAGGGCGCCGTCCTCTCGCTGCTGCTGGACGCGTACCAGCGCCGGGACAAGGTCGGGCTGATCACCTTCCGGGGCAAGGACGCCGAGGTGGTGCTGCCGCCGACGTCCTCGGTGGACGCCGCGGCGGCGCGGCTGGAGCTGCTGCCGACCGGTGGGCGCACCCCCGTCGCGGCCGGGCTGCTGAAGGCCCATGAGGTGCTGCGGGTGGAGCGGTTGCGTGATCCGTCGCGGCGGCCGCTGCTGGTCGTGGTGACCGACGGGCGGGCGACCGGGGGGCCCGAGCCGGTGGCGCTGGCGGCCCGGGCGGCGCGGCTGCACGAGGCGGAGGGCGTCGCGTCCGTCGTCGTGGACTGCGAGTCGGGGCCGGTACGGCTCGGCCTCGCGGGGAGCCTGGCGCACGCCCTCGGGGGCGGTGCCGTCACGCTCGACGAGTTGCGGGCCGACTCGATCGCCGGGCTCGTCAAGGACGTTCAGGAAACCAACAGGAGGGCTGCGTAATGCCGCAGGGACAGCCGACCACCGTGCCCGACGACGGGCTCACCACCCGGCAGCGCCGCAACCGGCCGCTGCTGATGGTGCACACCGGCATCGGCAAGGGGAAGTCGACGGCGGCCTTCGGGCTCGCGCTGCGCGCCTGGAATCAGGGATGGCCCATCGGCGTCTTCCAGTTCGTCAAGTCGGCGAAGTGGAAGGTCGGCGAGGAGAACGCGCTGAAGGTCCTCGGCGCGAGCGGCGAGGGCGGGTCCGTCGTCTGGAACAAGATGGGCGAGGGCTGGTCGTGGGTCCAGCGCGACGGCCAGATGGACAACGAGGAGGCGGCGCGCGAGGGCTGGGAGCAGGTCAAGCGCGACCTGGCCGCCGAGACGTACCGGCTGTACGTCCTCGACGAATTCGCGTACCCGATGCACTGGGGATGGGTCGACACCGACGAGGTGGTCGACGTGCTGCGCAGCCGTCCCGGCACGCAGCACGTGGTCGTCACCGGGCGCAACGCACCGCAGAAGCTGCTGGACGCCGCAGACCTGGTGACCGAGATGTCGAAGGTCAAGCACCCGATGGACGCCGGTCAGAAGGGTCAGCGGGGCATCGAATGGTGAAGGACCCGCGGTGAACGTTCCTCGTCTGGTGATCGCCGCGCCCTCCTCGGGCAGCGGCAAGACCACCGTCGCCACGGGGCTGATGGCGGCCTTCGCGGGGCGCGGCCTGGCCGTGTCCCCGCACAAGGTCGGGCCCGACTACATCGACCCCGGCTATCACACGCTGGCCACGGGCCGGCCGGGGCGCAACCTCGACGCGTACATGTGCGGCCCCGATCCGGTCGCCCCGCTGTTCGCGCACGGGGCGCGGGGGTGCGATCTGGCGGTGGTCGAGGGTGTGATGGGGCTGTACGACGGGGCGGCGGGCCAGGGCGAACTGGCGTCGACCGCCCAGGTGGCGAAGCTCTTGAAGGCGCCCGTGGTGCTGGTGGTCGACGCGTCGTCGCAGTCGCGTTCCGTGGCCGCGCTGGTGCACGGCTTCGCCTCGTGGGATCCGCAGGTACGGATCGGCGGGGTGATCCTGAACAAGGTGGCCTCGCAGCGGCACGAGGCGCTGCTGCGGGACGCGCTGGACGAGTCCGGTCTGCCGGTGCTGGGGGTGCTGCGGCGGGCCGAGCAGGTGGCGGTGCCGTCGCGGCACCTGGGGCTGGTGCCGGTGGCCGAGCGGCGCGGCGACGCGGTGGGCGCGGTCGCGGCGATGCGGGAGCAGGTGGTCGCGGGGTGCGATCTGGACGCGCTGATGGCGTTGGCCCGGTCCGCGCCCGCGCTGCCGGGTGAGGCGTGGGACGCGGCGGAGGCGATCGGCGCCTGCGGCGGGCCCGTGCCGCCGTCCTCCGCCGCCGGTGGCCGGGGCCCGGTCGTGGCGGTGGCCTCCGGCGCCGCGTTCACCTTCTCCTACGCCGAGCACACCGAGCTGCTCACCGCCGCCGGGGCCGAGGTCGTGCCGTTCGACCCGTTGCGGGACGAGGTGCTGCCCGAGGGCACGCGGGGGCTGGTCATCGGCGGGGGCTTCCCGGAGGTGTACGCCTCCGAGCTGTCGGCCAACGCGGCGCTGCGCGGGGCCGTGGCCGGGCTGGCGCAGTCGGGGGCCCCGGTCTCGGCCGAGTGTGCGGGGCTGCTGTATCTGGCGCGTTCGCTCGACGGTCTGCCGATGTGCGGGGTCCTCGACGCCGAGGCCCGGATGTCGAAGCGGCTGACGCTCGGTTACCGGCAGGCGGTGGCGGTCTCCGACAGCGTGCTGGCGGCGCCCGGCACCCGGGTGCGCGGGCACGAGTTCCACCGCACGGTGCTGGAGCCGGGTGCCGGGGCCGCTCCGGCGTGGGGCATGCACCAGCCGGAGCGGCGGGTCGAGGGGTTCGTTCAGGGCGGCGTGCACGCCAGCTATCTGCACACGCACTGGGCCTCGGAGCCCGGCATGGCCCGCCGTTTCGTCGAGCGGTGCGGGGCATGAGCCGCGTGCGGCGCTCAGTCCGCGATGCCCACCACGAACCAGATGAAGCCCACTCCGGCCACGGTGCACAGCAGCGTGGAGCGGGCCGGGTGTGCGTGGTGCGCCTCGGGGAGGATCTCGGCGGCGGCGAGGTAGAGCAGCGCGCCGCCGAAGAAGCCGAGATAGCAGCCGAGGGGTTCCTCCGGAAGGGTGAACAGAAGGGTCGTCGCGGCGCCCACGAGCGGCGCCAGGGCGTCCGCGAACAGCATGAACAGGGCCCTGCGGCGGGCGTTCCCGTACAGGCTGGTGATCGTGTACGTGTTGAAGCCGTCGGCGAAGTCGTGCGTGATGACGGCAAGGGCGACGGCGGCCCCCATGCCGGCGCCCACCTGGAAGGCCGCGCCGAGCGCGACGCCGTCCATCAGGCTGTGGCCGACCATCGCCGCCGCCGCCGTGAGCCCGACCTGCGGCACCCGCTCCTCGCCCGCGCCGTGGGCAGCCTGGCGCACCGCGAGCAGCCGCTCCACGAGGTGTGCGACGAGGAAGCCGCCGACGAACAGCAGGAGGGCGGCCGGGACGCCGAAGACGGGTTCGCCCGCTGCGTCGATCGCCTCCGGCAGCAGGTCCAGGCCGACCACTCCGAGCATCAGCCCGCCGGCGAAGCCGAGGACCAGATGACGGCGGTCGGTGACGCGCTGGGCGACCCAGCCGCCCGCCAGGGTCATCAGGAACGCGCCGAGCGCGACGAACACCGCCATGCGCTCTTGCTAGCCGATCGACCCCGGTGCGCGCATCTCAGCGCGCCCCGCGCCGCACCCTCCTCCCCCGCGCTCCGAAAGGACCCCGGCCCATGTCCGAAGCAGCCGACGCAGCCGCCGTGTTGCGGCCCGCGTCGCTGGCCGTCGGGGTCGGCGCGTCCAGGGGCGCACCGGCCGAGGAGGTCCTCGGCCTGGTCCGGGACACCCTGCGCGGGGCCGGGCTCCCCCTGCTGGACGTGGCGGAGCTGGTGACCGTGGACGCCAAGGCGGACGAGCCGGGAATCGTCGCCGCCGCCGCGGCGCTCGGCGTACCGCTGCGTACGTACCCGGCCGGGGAGCTGGCCCGTGTCGAGGTGCCCGGTCCGTCCGGCGCGCCGCTCGCCGCGGTCGGTACGCCGTCGGTCGCGGAGGCCGCCGCGCTCGCGGCGGGGGGCGAGCTCCTCGTACCGAAGCGGAAGTCGGCCCCCCGGGGCCGGGCGCCGATGGTGACCTGTGCGGTGGCGCGCCGCGATCCGTGCGAACGGGCGGACGCGGCGGATGCGCCGGCCGGTCCCGGCCGTTGCGTGGAGCCGGGTGCCGGGCGCATAGTCGTTCTGCCGGACTCCGGGAACCGGGCGGCACCACCGCGACAACCGGCTTCCCGCCCCGACGACGGCCCTCACCCCCACCCCACGGCGGCCATGCACACTCCCACGGAAAGTCCCGACGCGACCGGCGCGGGCACGCACGATCTGCGGCACCACGGTGACGCGGAAGTACGGGGACGGGACCGGGATCTGACCGATCTCGCCGTCAACGTACGGGCCGGGACTCCCCCGGCCTGGCTCAGGGACCGGATATCCGCGTCGCTGGGCTCGCTCGCCGCCTACCCGGACGGCCGTCCGGCGCGGGCCGCGGTCGCTGCACGGCACGGGCTGCCGGTGGAGCGGGTGTTGCTGACGGCGGGTGCGGCGGAGGCGTTCGTGCTGATCGCCCGGGCACTGCCGGTCCGCCGTCCGGTCGTGGTCCATCCGCAGTTCACCGAGCCGGAGGCGGCGCTGCGCGCGGCCGGGCACGAGGTGGGGCGGGTGCTGCTGCGGGCCGAGGACGGATTCCGGCTGGATCCGTCGGCGGTGCCCGAGGACGCGGATCTGGTGGTGGTCGGCAATCCGACCAACCCCACCTCGGTGCTGCATCCGGCGACGGTGCTGGAGCAACTGGCCCGTCCCGGCCGGACGCTGGTGGTCGACGAGGCGTTCATGGACGCGGTGCCGGGCGAGCGCGAGACGCTGTGCGGGCGCACGGACGTCCCGGGGCTCGTCGTGCTGCGGAGCCTCACCAAGACCTGGGGGCTCGCGGGGCTGCGGATCGGTTATGTGCTGGCCGAGCCGGGGACCGTCCGCGTGCTGGAGGAGACCCAGCCGCTGTGGCCGGTGTCGTCCCCGGCGCTGACGGCCGCCGAGGCGTGCATGGAGCCGCGGGCCCTGGCCGAGGCGGCCGCCGCCGCGGAGCAGATCGCGGTGGACCGGGCCCATCTGGTGGCGGGGCTCATGGAGTTCACCGAGGTCCGGGTGGCGGAGCTGGCCGAGGGCCCGTTCGTCCTGGTGCGGCTGGAGCGGGCCGCCGAGGTGCGGGAGCGGCTGCGGATGCTGGGGTTCGCAGCGCGCCGGGGAGACACGTTTCCGGGGCTCGGCCCCGAGTGGCTGCGGCTGGCCGTGCGCGACCGTGTCACGACCAACCGCTTCCTCCAGGCTTTCGACCAGGCACTGCAGACGCTGGGCGCGGCGGTGCGCTGAGGGGGCAGCCGGCGCGCGACCGGCACCGGCTGCCCCGCTCGGGCTCCGGAAGGGGTCAGCCCTGGGCGCGGCGCCTGGCCACGACCACCGCCCCGGCACCCGCCGCCAGCAGTACGGCCGCGCCGCCCGCGATGTACGGCGTGGTGGAGCTGCTGCCCGTCTCCGCGAGGTTCGAGCCGACGGCGGGTTCCTGACCGGTGCCGGTCTGCGGCTTCACCCCGCCGCCTCCGGTGGAACCGCCGTGGCCGCCGGTGGAGCCGGTGGTGCTTCCGCCGTTGCCGGAGGTGCCTCCGTCAGTGGAACCGCCGTTGCCGGAACCGCCGTTGGTCGACCCGCCGTTGGTCGACCCGCCGCTGTTCGACCCGCCGCTGTTCGACCCGCCGTTGTCCCCGCCGCCCGGTCCGGTCGGCTTCGGCGTCTCGCAGGTGGCCTCGACGAGGGTGACCTCGCCCTGCACATCGGCGACGTTCAGCTTGAGCGGGTTGACGGAGACCTTCAGCCGCAGCGCGGTCGCCGCGGCGGTGCGCGAGGTGGTGTGCGTCTTCGAGAGGTCGAGCGTCACCTCGCCGACGCCCGGAACCCTGATCTGCGTGGTGCCGCCCGCGGTGAGGTCGATCCGCTTGCCGAGGACCGACACGTGCCCCAGTACGTTCGACTCGGCGACCGGCTTGCGGCCCACTTCGCAGACCGCCTTGGAGGTGACCTTCTCCACCTCGATCAGCGAGAGCAGCGGCAGTCCGGGGACGTGGACCCGGGCCTTGGCCACATTGCTGTAGCCCTCGGCCCGGTGCTTGTCGACGGTCGCGTTCGCGGTGGCCACGTCCGCGGCGAGCACGCTGACCGGCCGGCCGCCGTCCACGCCGTCGAGCCGCACGCTGAGCGCGGTCTCCTTGGCGTCGGCGGGTGCCTTCACCTCGTTGAGCGTGGCCCTGAGCGGCACGTCGACCGTCTTGTTCAGGAGCGAGACGTCGAGTGCGGCACGGAGTACGACCGCGCTCGCCTTCCCGTCGCCGGTGGTCGTGGTGGTCGCGTCGGTGGCCTGCGCCGGGGCGGCGGCCAGCAGGGCGACGGGAGCGACGGCGACCACGAGGGCGGCCAGGCGGAAGGTGTTGCTGTTCAAGTTGGTGGAACCCCCACAAGAGACATGGAGCCACCGGTGCCGTCCATGGGGGACATCGAGAGCTCCGGTGGCCTCGACCCCGAAAGCTTTACGCACGGAGGGTGAACTTGCGGACACCTGACGTGAGTTCACCCCAAAGGGGGGTTTCCGCGCCTGTATTCGATTATCTCGGTACGTTCGTTCCTCCGGGTCACCCGATCCGCCGAGCGCGGACGGTGCCGGAGCCGACTGCGCCGGGGTGCGCACAAAAGTGTTTCAACGACGGGGCAGCGGGTGCGGTAACTGCCCGTCAACACGGCACACCCCGGTCACGGGACCGCCCGGCTCAGCCGATCACCCGCCCGTTCAGCACCACCCGCCGCGGCGCCGCCAGCACCCGTACGTCCGCCCGCGGGTCCTCGTCGTACACCACCAGGTCCGCCGGGGCGCCCTCCTCCAGCACCGGCCGTCCCAGCCACCGCCGGGCGCCCCAGGTCGTCGCGGAGAGCGCGTCCAGGGCCGGGATGCCCGCCTTCACCAGCTCGGCGACCTCGTCCGCCACCAGCCCGTGGGCGAGCACCCCGCCCGCGTCGGTGCCGACGAAGACCGGGATCCCGGCGTCGTAGGCGGCGCGCACCGTGTCGTGACGCCGCTCGTGCAGCCGCCGCATATGGGCCGACCAGCGGGGGAACTTGGCCTCGCCGCCCGCCGCGAGCGAGGGGAACGTGGCGATGTTGATCAGCGTGGGGACGATCGCCACCCCGCGCTCGGCGAAGAGCGGAATGGTGTCCTCGGTGAGCCCGGTCGCGTGCTCGATGCAGTCGATCCCGGCCTCGACGAGATCGCGCAGCGAGTCCTCGGCGAAACAGTGCGCGGTGACCCGGGCGCCGAGACGGTGCGCCTCGGCGATGGCCTCCTCGACCGCCTCACGCGGCCAGAGGGCGGTCAGATCGCCCACCTCCCGGTCGATCCAGTCGCCGACCAGCTTCACCCAGCCGTCGCCGCGGCGCGCCTCCTGCGCGACGTAGGCGACCAGCTCGTCGGGCTCGATCTCATGGGCGTAGTTCCGGGTGTACCTGCGGGGCCTGGCGATGTGCCGGCCGGCCCTGATGATCTTCGGCAGGTCCTCGCGGTCGTCGATCCACCGGGTGTCGGCCGGCGAACCCGCGTCCCGCAGCAGCAGCGCGCCCGCCTCCCGGTCGGCGAGGGCCTGCTTCTCGCTGGTCGCCGCGTCGACGGCGCCGTGGTGGTCGAGCCCGACGTGGCAGTGGGCGTCCACCAGGCCCGGCAGCACCCAGCCGGTGACGGTCACCGCCCCATCCGCACGGGCCGGTCGCCCGTACGAGATCCGCCCGTCGACCACCCAGAGCTCGTCCCGGACGTCCTCGGGACCGACGAGCACCCGCCCCTTCACGTGCAGCACCTGCGATGCCTTGTGATCACTCATGGGCAGCACTGTACGAGGCGGTGTGCGGGGCCCTGGGTACGCTTCGACGGAAGCACTGTCCGTACGCGCCACAGCGCACCGACCCGACACGACCCGAAGAGAGCACCACCGTGACGCACCCCTTCCTCGACCTCGCCCCGCTCACCGCCGCGCACTTCGCGGCCATCGAGAAGCGGGTGGCCGGCCTCCTCGCCACCGAGCAGGACGTCGTCATCATGCAGGGCGAGGCGCTGCTCCCCCTCGAAGGCTGCATCCGGGGCGGTGCCCGGCCCGGCTCGACCGCGCTGAACGTCGTCACCGGGCCGTACGGGCAGACCTTCGGGAACTGGCTGCGGGACTGCGGTGCCCAGGTGATCGATCTCGCGGTCCCCTTCCACACGGCGGTCACCGCCGACCAGGTCGCGCGGGCGCTGGCGGAGCACCCGGAGATCGACTTCGTCTCCCTGGTCCACGCGGAGGCGGCGACCGGCAACACCAACCCGGTCGCCGAGATCGGTGAGGCGGTCCGTGCGCACGGGGCGCTGTTCATGCTGGACGCCGTCGCCTCGGTGGGGGCCGAACCGCTGCTGCCGGACGTGTGGGGCGTCGACCTCTGTGTGATCGGTGCGCAGAAGGCGATGGGCGGACCGGCCGGGGTGTCGGCGGTGTCGGTGAGCGGGCGCGCCTGGGAGCGGATCGCCGCCAACCCCGAGGCCCCGCGCCGCTCGTACCTCTCGCTGCTGGACTGGAAGGAGCGCTGGATCGACGGTGGCCGCAAGGCCCTGCTGCACGCCCCCGCCCAGCTGGAGATGCTGGCGCTGGAGGCCTGTGTGGAGCGGATCGAGGCCGAAGGCCTGGACGCGCTGATGGCCCGTCACGCCGCTGCGGCCGCGGCGACGCGCGCGGGTGCGGTGGCGCTCGGCGGCGGGCTCTCGCCGTATGTGCACGCGGCCGCGGAGGCGGCGCCGGTCGCGACGACGCTGCGCACCCCCGAGGGCGTCGACGCCGCCGGGCTGGTCGCGCGGGCCCTGGCGGCCGACCCGTCGCTGCCGCTGATCGCGGGCGGCGGCGCGCTGTCCAAGGAGATGATCCGGGTCAATCACTACGGTGTGGACGCGACGCGGGGCGCGGTGCAGTCCTCGCTCGCGGCGCTGGGGGCGGCGCTGGCCGACGCGGGCCGGCAGGTCGATCTCGATGCCGCCCGCAAGGCCGTCTCGGAGGCCTGGCCCAGCGAGTAGACCCGCACCGCTCCTCCGGTGTGCGAGGGGCCTGATCCCGCGAAGTGCCAGCTCCCGGGGGCGCGTTGGTCTCTCGGCCCCTGGCGGGTGCCGAGAGCCGATGCGTACTATGTGGGACCTGATCACGACCGTCGGTGATCCCGGGACCAGGGGCCGGACCGCAGGGATCAGGCGCCGGCACACCAAGCACCAGCGGGAGAATCGCCCATGCACTGTGGAGTAGAACTGACCGCCTATCTCGTCAACGAGTCGCGCGCCAGGATGCCCGAGCTCGCCGAGGACCCCCTGGCGGCCGCGTGGATCCCGGACGGCGACCGGCCCGCGGTGCGTGAGCTGTGGGACGAGTTCGCCGGCACCGTCTACCCCCACGACGATCTGGTCGTCTCGCTGCGCGGCAGGTACATCGCGGACACCCTGGCCCGCTCGCTGCGCGAGGACCCGGACACGGTGCTCGTCGTGTGCGGGGCCGGTTTCTCCTCGTACCCGTGGCTCCTGCCGTTCCGGACGGCGCTCGAAGTGGATCTGCCGGACATGGCCGCGGCCAAGCGGGCCCGGACGGCACAGCTGGTGGCGTCCGGGGTCCTGCCGGAGCGCGATGTCCACCATCACGCGGCGGACCTCGGCAGCCCGGAAGCTCGCGCGGAACTCGTCTCCCTGGTACGCGAGTTGGCCGACGGGCGCCCGGTGGCGTACGTGGCCGAGGGTCTGGTCTTCTATCTGCCGTCGGAGGCGGCCCGCGCGGTCGTCGGCCTCGGGGCCGAATTCGGTACCTGCGTGGTCACCGCCGTCAGCTACTGGCCCGCCGCGGCCGCGGGCAGCAAGGTCCTCGCCGACCAGCGGAAGTGGTTCCGCAGCCGTTCGGTCCCGGAGGAAGCCTCCTACCTGACCCATCACGGCCTGACGTCGCTGCTCGGCAAGGAGATCGAGGACTGCGGTCCGGAGGATCTGCAGCAGCGCTACCTCGACCGGGTGGACGTGCCCGAGTCCGACCTGATCCCCGAGTACGTGGCCGTTTCCTGGAACGCGCCCGCGCGGAACGTTCCCGGGCAGGGTCTCCCGGGGCAGGCCGAGGTGACGCGTTGAGCGAGGTGCTGCACCTGCAGAGCAGGGCGTACCCGGTGCACCACAATTCCCCGGTCCTGAGCCTGGAGTCCTTCCAGGTGCCGGGACACGGCGAGTTACGCCCGACCGCCGGTGAGCTCGGGACGCTCGTGTACAACCCGGACCACACGATCGAGCTGGACCTGAAGGAGATCGTCACCGGGGTGATCACACTTCCCGGTACGGAGATCGTCGGCTGCCACGCCCGAATCCTCAGCGCGGGCAGCATCCTGGTGACGTACGCGCTCAGTCACGACGCGGACTTGCGCCTGCTCCCCCTCGCCGAGCTGGACGCGCTGGACGCGCGGGTGAACAACGTGCTCCGCGAGGCGGACGCCCCCGTCCTCGCCGCGGTGCTGACAGCCGCGGCGGCCTGCGGACTGGTGCAGGGGCTCGCACTGCGGCCGGACCTCGCGAGCAACGGCGAGGCGGCGCCGGTGGACCGTCAGTCCGCCCGGTACAACTGCCACTTCGTCACCCGGGAACCGCCCTGGGCCACCGATCCCCGGCTGCCGCAGCTCACCCCGGGACCGCACTGCCGAATACTGCTGCCGTACACCTACGCCTGGGACCACGACCCGTCGACCCCGCTGCCCGAGCTGCGGACGATGCTGGAGCCCACCGACATCGCGACGGCCCAGCAGTCCCTGCTCGTCGGCGCCCTGCTGGGTGGCCGCCGGATTCTGGCCGACCTCGCCAAGGCCGAGCACCCCACCACCGACGTCCACGCGTTCCGGCGCTTCCTCGACGGCGTCTGGTCCGACTACCACCACCTCGACGGCTACCGCATAGAGTCGACCCAGGGCCCCAGGGCCACCTATCTGGCCGCCCGTGAGTCCATCGGCCTGGACAACACCCAGGAGCGGACCGACAAACTCCTCGGCTACGTCGGCAGTTCCCTGCTGGCCGCCGCTTCGCAACGGACCGAGGCACTCGACACACGGCTCAACCGTGTCGCCTCCTCGCTCGCCATGGTCGCGGCGGCGTCCTTCAGCCTCGATGTCGCGGTGTTCCTGCTGCCCGATGTCTCGCTGGGACCACGGATCGGTGTGGTCAGCAGCCTGATCGCGCTGACCGCCGCCGGGATCCTCGCCGTGTTCCTGCCCAACCACCGCCGGTGGAGGCGTCCGTCCCGGCGCGGCGGTGCCGGGCCGTCGCGACGGGTGCCGCGCCCGCGCACGGCCGCCCCGGCGCCCGCACCTGTGCCCGCGCCCGATCCGGACGGCCCGCCCGCCGACCCGGCCCCCCAGCCGTAAAGCGCTGTACTCCGGCGGACACCGGCGGCCAGAGTGGAGCCCATGACCTCACTCGTACGTCACATCACGATCGACTGCGCCGACGCCTACAAGCTGGCGGGCTTCTGGGCCGGGGTGCTCGGCGCACGGCTCTCGGACGACGACGCCCCCGGTGATCCCGAGGCGCTCGTCGAGTCCCCCGGTGCCGCGCTGCTGTTCATCCAGGTGCCGGAGCCCAAGAGCACCAAGAACCGCGTCCACCTGGACATCCAGCCGCAGGACCGAACCAGGGACGAGGAGGTCGAACGGCTGCTCGGTCTCGGCGCCACCCTCGTCGCCGACCACCGGAGGCCCGACGGGCGGGGCTGGGCGCTGCTCGCCGATCCCGAGGGCAACGAGTTCTGCGTCGAGTGCAGTGCGGCGGAACGGGCGGCCCTGTCCGGGGCCCGGCCGCCGGTCACGGCGGACGACGTGACGACCGCGGTGGACCTCGCGGTCGCCGCGCTCCGGGAGTCCCCGGTGACGGACTGGAACATTCCGGCGGGGTCGCTGGAGTGGAGCTGCTGGGAGACCGCGGAGCATCTGAGCGACGACCTGTTCTCCTACGCGGCCCAACTGGGCCCGCGGCAGCCCTCGCTGGACGCGTACCTCCCGTACCGCTGGGGCCCCGACCGCGAGGGAGGTCCGTGGAACGCGCTCTTCGCGGACCCGACGGCCGGGCCCGCCGGTCTGCTCCGGACGCTGGAGGCGAACGGGGCGCTGCTCGTCGCGATGGTGCGGACGGCCCCGCCCGAGCTGCGCTCGTACCACTCCTACGGGGTGTCCGACCCGGAGGGCTTCGCCGCGATGGGGATCGTGGAGACCCTGGTGCACATGCACGATGTCGCCGCGAGCCTGGGCGTCGACTGGGCGCCGCCCGCCGGCCTCTGCGACCGGGTGCTGGCCCGGCTGTTCCCGGACGCCCCCGGGGACGCCGACCGCTGGGCCGTGCTGCGCTGGGCCACCGGCCGCGCCGAGCTGCCCGGCCACCCGCGTGTCACCTCGTGGAAGTGGCACAGCGCTCCGCTGGACGAGTCCGGCCGGGAGTAGCGCGGGGCGGGTTCCGGGCGGCCGGCCGGTCGTGACGGCTGCCGGAATCGATGCCGCGGACGGCTCTCAGGAAGCGTCGAGCGCCGGGTAGTCGACGTACCCCTTCGCGTCCCCGCCGAAGAAGGTCGACGGGTCCGGGGTGTTGAACGGGCCGCCGGCCTTCAGCCGGGCCGGCAGGTCCGGGTTGGCGATGAACAGGGCACCGTAGGTGATGACGTCGGCGGTCCCGTCGTCGACGAGCAAGTGGTCGTCCGGTCCGGTCGGGCCGTCCGTCAGCGCGTTGAGGACGAAGGTGCCGGAGAACTGCTTGCGCAGCGCGAGGGTCAGCTCGCGGATCTCCACCGCCTCCAGGACGTGCAGATAGGCCAGGCCGAGCGGCTCGATCTCCCGCACCAGCGCGGTGTAGACGGCCTCCGGCGCGGGCTCGTCCATGTCGTTGTACGGGTTCCTGGGCGAGATCCGCAGCCCGGTCCGCTCCGCGCCGATCTCGGCGGCGACCGCCCTGACCACCTCGACGGCGAACCGGATGCGGGCCTCGTCCGAGCCGCCCCACTCGTCGTCGCGGAGGTTGGTGTTGGGGGCGAGGAACTGGTGGATGAGATAGCCGTTGGCGCCGTGCAGCTCGACCCCGTCGAAACCGGCGTCGACCGCGTTGCGGGCGGCGGTGGCGAAGTCGGCTATGGTCTGCCGGACCTCGTCGCCGGTCAGTTCGCGCGGCGTGGTGAAGTCCTTCATGCCGGTGCCGGTGAAGAGCCGGCCGGCGGGCCGGACCGGGGAGGCGCTGACCGGGGTCAGTCCGTCCGGCAGCAGGTCCGGGTGGCCGATCCGGCCGGCGTGCATGAGCTGGACGAAGATCCGGCCGCCCGCCGCGTGCACGGCGTCGGTGACCTTGCGCCAGGACGCGACCTGCTCGGCGCTGTGCAGCCCGGGGGTGGAGGGGTAGCCCTGGCCCACCACCGAGGGCTGGACGCCCTCCGTGATGATGAGGCCGGCCGAGGCGCGCTGGGTGTAGTACTCGACGACGAGATCCGTGGCGGTGCCGCCCTCGCCGGCCCGGCTGCGGGTCATCGGGGCCATGGCGATGCGGTTGGCGAGCCGGGTTCCGGCGAGGTCGATCGGGTCGAATGCGGTGGTCACGGAGGCTCCCGGAAAATTTATATGGTCGGCCAACTATCTCTGCTCGGGCCACTGTAGCCCATTGCTTGGCCGACCAATGTAAAGTTCGGAGAAAGCCGCCGGACCCGGCACCGGAGCCGGCCGGCGCATCGCCCCGAGGAGTCCCCGTGAAGGCCGAACCCGCCGAATCCGCCTGTACGGCCCTGCCCAGCGCGGCCCTGGGCGGCCCCGTCAGCCATGCCCTGTCCAGGGTCGCCCGGCTGCACCGGACCGCCGCGGGCAAGCTGCTCAAGGGGCTCGGGCTCTACCCCGGCCAGGAGTTCCTGATGATGTATCTCTGGGATGCCGGTGCGGTGCGCCAGTCCGAGCTGATCAAAGCCGTCGACCTCGACCCCTCCACCGTCACCAAGATGCTCCAGCGCCTCGAACAGACCGGGCACGTGCGCCGCCGCCCCGACCCGGACGACCGCCGGGCCGTCCTGGTCGAGGCCACCGACGACAGCTGTGCGCTGCACTCCGACGTCCAGCAGGCCTGGACGGATCTGGAGGAGCACACCCTCACCGGTCTCGCACCCGCCGAACGCGAGGAGCTGACCCGGCTGCTCGCCAAGGTCGAGGAGAACCTCTGCCGGGAGGCCGGGGACTGCCCCGGGCTCCGCTGACCCCCGGCGTGCGGCGTCAGCCGGAGAGCACGTCCAGGACCCGGTCCACGTCGGCCTCCGTGTTGTACAGGTGGAAGGCGGCGCGCAGGCTCCCCGCCCGGTTCGAGACCACCACCCCGGCCCGTGCGAGCTCCGGCTCCCGCACGCCGAGGCCGGGCACGGCCACGATCGCCGACTCCCCCGGCACCGCCTCGTGCCCCAGCCCGGCCAGCCCCGCCCGCATGCGGGCCGCGAGCCCGGTGGCATGGTCGTGGATGGTCTCCACACCGACCTCGCTCAGCAGCGCGAGGGACCGCTCGGCGCCGTGGTACGAGAGGAAGGCGGGCGGTTCGTCGTAGCGGCGCGCGGTCGGCGAGAGCCGCTCGACCGGTCCGTATGTGCTGCTCCAGGGGTCGACGGCGGCGGACATGCCGACGAAGACCGGCGGCAGGGCCTGCTGCGCCTCCTCGGTGACGGTGAGGAACGACGCGCCCCGCGGGCACAGCAGGAACTTGAAACCGCCGGTGACGGTGTAGTCGTACTCCCCGGCGTCCAGCGGCAGCCAGCCGGCCGACTGGGTGGCGTCGAGGAGCGTCCGGGCGCCGTGGGCGGCGGCCGCGGCGCGCACCGCCTTCAGGTCGGCGATCCGGCCGTTGGCCGACTGCACGGAGGAGAAGGCGACGAGCGCGGTGTCCGGTCCCACCGCGTCGGCCAGCCGGTCCAGCGGGACGTAGCGCATCCGGAGGTCGCCGCGGGCCGCGAAGGGACCGACGACGGAGCTGAACTCACCCTCGGGCGCCACGATTTCGGCCCCCGGCGGCAGCGAGGCGGCGATCAGCCCGACGTGGACGGAGACCGAGCTGCCGACGGCGACCCGGTCGGTGCCGACCCCGGCGAGGCGGGCGAAGCCGGTCCGGGCCGCTTCCACCGTTCCGGAGTCGCCGGAGCCGTCCGTGACGCCCTCGGCGAGCGCCTCGGCGAGCCCCCGCACGGCCGCCACGGTCCGCCGGGGCAACAGCCCGCAGGTGGAGGTGTTGAGATAGGTCGTCCTCGGCGCGAACTCGGCGTCCACCGCACTGCTGAGCGAAGTAATCTCCATAGGCCCAGCCTGGGGCCCCCTCAACCGCTGGTCAATGACGAAAAGTTGAGGGGAACACCCGAGCGCTGCTTGTCCGTGCCGCCGGAAACGGCCCGGAAGGCCGTGCCTCAGGCCCTCGGAACCTCGCAGGCGCCGTCGGCGTCGCACGCCGCCGCGTCCCCGCCGATCGCGGTGAGCGGACGGTCCTTCCACGCCTGCTCCAGTGCCTGGGCGAAGACCTCGGCGGGCTGGCCGCCGGAGATGCCGTAGCGCCGGTCGAGCACGAAGAAGGGCACCGCGTTGGCGCCCAGCTCGGACGCCTCCCGCTCGTCGGCCCGCACCTCGGCCGCGTACGCCTCCGGGTCGGCGAGCACGGTGCGCGCCTCGTCCGCGTCGAGCCCGGCCTCCACGGCCAGCTCGACCAGCACGTCCGTGTCGTAGACGGACCGCTCCTCGGCGAAGTTCGCCCGGTAGGCCAGGTTCAGCAGCTCGTCCTGGCGGCCGCGGGCCCTGGCCAGGTGGAGCAGCCGGTGGATGTCGAAGGTGTTGCCGTGGTCACGGCCCTCGGTGAGGTAGCCGAGCCCTTCGGCCTGCGCGTTGGCCGCGACGTTCGCCTCCATGGCCCGCGCCTCTTCACGGGTGCGCCCGTACTTCTGCGCCAGCATGTCGATGACCTGCGCGGTCTCCCCCTTGGCGTGCCCGGGGTCGAGCTCGAAGGACCGGTGCACGACCTCGACCTGGTCGCGGTGGGCGAACCCGGCCAGGCCCTTCTCGAAGCGGGCCTTCCCGATGTAGCACCAGGGGCAGGCTATGTCGCTCCAGATCTCGACGCGCATGTCTCTTCTTCTCTCCGTGTCCTCGTACGTACGGCTCGGACGGCGTACGGCTCAGCCGGTGCGGAGCCACCCTCCGCCCCCGTGCACAACACCGGAGCGGACTGCCTCATTCCCTCTCACTCCCCGTCGTCGAGCTCGACGATCGGCCGGTCGGCGACCACGGCCACCAGGATCATCGGCGCGTCGCCGTCGCACTGATCGAGGGATACGGCGACCCATCTGCCGTCCACCGGCCCCCACACCGCCAGGTCCCCGGGACCCGGTGTCCGGCTCGCCCTCGTCGGCCGTCGGCCCCTCGGCCGGTACGGGTCCGGCGAGCAGCGCCTCGATGTCGCGGACCGCGCGGCCGGTCCCGAATGCCTCCCCGGCCCGGGCGGCCACGGCGCCACGACGACGGCACGGTGCGCGGGCGGCATGGCCGGACCTCCAAGGTGCGGGGCCGCCGACCTACCCGGGTCTCCGCGGGCGGTGCGCCCGGACCGGCGGCCCGTTTCCGCGGGCGGGCCCGGATCTCCTCCGCCGCGGGTACGGTGACCGGACGGGGGCAGGAACCGGGTGGCCGCCTGCCGTCGTGCCGGGACGCACTACGGGTATCGCGCCGGACGTCAAGAGGGGCTGCCGTGACAGGGGCACGTATCGGGGAGTACGTGATCGAGCGCGAGCTGGGCGCCGGGGGGATGGGCTCGGTCTACCTGGGGCGTTCGCGTTCCGGCCGGGCCGTCGCCATCAAGGTGGTCAGGGCCGAGTACGCGGCCGATCCCCGGTTCAGGGAGCGCTTCCGCAAGGAGGTCGAGGCCGCCCGGAAGGTCGGCGGCTTCCACACGGCGGCGCTGGTGGACGCCGATCCCGACGCGGAGCGGCCGTGGATGGCCAGTGCCTACGTCGAGGGACCGACCCTGGCCGATGAGATCACCCGGCGCGGCCGGCTGACCGAGGCCGAACTGTGGAGGCTCACCGCCGAACTGGCCGAGGCGCTGAAGGCGATCCATTCCTGCGGTCTGGTGCACCGCGACCTCAAGCCGGCCAACATCGTCATGGCCGAGGACGGCGCCCGCGTCCTGGACTTCGGGATCGCCCATGCCCTGGAGGGGACCCGGCTGACCGGTGACGGCGTGGTGGTGGGTACGGCGGGGTACCACTCTCCGGAACAGGCCCAGGGCCATCCGGTCACCGGGGCCTGCGACGTCTTCGCCCTGGGTGCCGTACTGGTCGCGGCGGCGGGTGGCAGCGCGTTCGGCTCCGGCTCGGCATACGGGCTGCTGTACAGCGTGGTGCACAAGGACGCGGACGTGTCCGCGGTGCCCGGACCACTGCGGCCCCTGGTGCTCGCCTGTCTCCGCAAGGCTCCCGGAAGCAGGCCCACGCCCCATCGGTTGCTGGACCTGTGCGCGGAGCGCACCCATCGTCCGGAAGCCGCCGTCACCGCCCCGGTCACGGTGCTCGACGAACCCGCCACGGAGCCCCTGCCCCTTCCCGAGACCGTGCCCGCTCGGCCCCGCGCGGTGTCCGCGCCGCCGCCCGCCGCCTATCTGCGCCCGCGCCGGACCTGGTTCGCGCAGGTGGTACGGAACCTGCTCGGGACGGTCGTACTCGTGACCGCCGCCTTCCAGAGCCCGGCCCACCAGCTCCCCATGGCCGTCACCGTGGTGGCCGTGCTCGCCGCGGTTCTCCTGGGCATGCGCCTCGTCGGTCTGCTCACCAGCGCCAAGGAGGGTCTCGTCCTCGGCGACTCCGGCATCGGGGTCGGTCCCGGCAACGATCTGGTGGTGCTGCGGTGGGATGCCATCAGATCCGTGGACCTGACGGTCGGCGCCAAGGCGAGCTCGCTGTCGGTACGGCTCGACGCGCAACAGTTCCTGCCGCAGGGCTTCCAGCATCCGGCGTGGGTCCGCAGCCGGCACGGGGTCACGCTGATCCGGGTGCGGGGGCTCCTCCCCGTCGGCGACTCGCTTCTTCTGCCCGACGCCCTCCGCGCCTTCACGGCACGGCACGGCGTGCCGCTGACGACGACCCGGGCCGACGGCGCGGCGGACGGCCGCTGACCGCGCCGCCGCCGCGCGTCGGGGGATCCGGGCGGGACGGATCAGCTCCCGTCCCGCAGGTCCCCCACCCCCGTCGCACGGAACGCGATCCGGTCGAAGGACGCCTCGCAGCCCTCGCCCGTCGGTGACTGGACCAGGAAGCCGATCGACGCCTCGGCCGCGTGGTCCGGGGCGCCGAGGGCGAAGACGCGGACGAAGGTCCACTTCTCGCCGTCGGACGAGGCGTGGAAGGCGAAGGCGTTGCCCGTGCGGCCGAGGCGCAGCCAGACGGTGTCGCCGTCCACCACGAAGGAGTTGACGTCGTCGGAGTGGCCGCGGGTGACGACCGTGCAGACGGTGGGGCGGTCCGGGGAGAGCTCCAGGCAGATCTTGGCCCACTCCCGTTCCCCGACGTGGAGGTAGAGCACCCCGGCGTCGAAGGCCGCCGCGAAGCCGACCTTCACCCGGGCGAGCAGCTGGAAGTCGCCCCGGGGCGCGGGGCCGAGGAGGCGGGGGGCGTCGCTGATGGAGTCGAGGGATTCGCCGCCGGGCGGTACGAAGCGGTCCTGGCGGGCGCCGGCGCGGCCGGTCAGGGTGCCGTTCTCGTACGTCCAGTCACCGCTGGGACCGAACTCGGTTAGTTCGAAGGGGAGTTCGGGGATTCGTGGGGTCATGCCCGGCGTCCGTCCACTCGGCGGGGAAGGTTCAGGGGGTTGTCCTCGCGGAGCTCCGGCGGGAGCAGGGCCTCGGGGGTCGTCTGGTAGGTGACCGGGCGCAGCCAGCGTTCGATCGCGGTGGCGCCGACCGAGGTGGAGGTGGAGGTGGTGGCCGGGTAGGGGCCCCCGTGGTGCTGGGCGGGGGCGACGGCGACGCCGGTCGGCCAGCCGTTGACGAGGACCCGGCCGGCCAGCGGGGTGAGGGCCGCGAGGAGTCCGGGGGCGTCGGCGTCGGCGCCGTCCGTCGCGGTGTGGAGGGTGGCGGTGAGGTTGCCGGGGAGCCGGGAGAGCACGGCGGTGATCTCCGCCTCGGAGGTGTAGCGGGCGACGACGGTGACGGGGCCGAAGCACTCCTCCAGCAGTTCGTCGTGCGGGCCCTCGGTGGCGAGGAGCTGTGCGGGGACGGTGAGGAAGCCGGGTGCGACGGTGTGGTCGCCGCCCGCGCCGGGGGTGACCGGCGCCTCCACGTCCGGGAGTCCGGCGCGGGTCCGTACCCCCTCGACGAAGGCCGCGCGCATCCGGTGGTCGAGCAGGACCGCGGCCTCGGTGTCGCTGACCGCGTCCGTGAGGGACTTCAGCAGCCGGTCGCCGGTCTCGCCCGCCGGGGCCAGGACGAAGCCGGGCTTGGTGCAGAACTGGCCGGCGCCCATGGTCATCGAGCCCGCGAGCCCCGCGCCGATCTCCTCGGCGCGCTCGTCGGCGGCCGCCTCGGTGACGACGACGGGGTTGAGGGAGCCCAGTTCGCCGTGGAAGGGGATGGGCCGGGGGCGGGCCGCCGCGGCGTCGAACAGGGCGCGTCCGCCGCGGACCGAGCCGGTGAACCCGGCGGCGGCGACGAGCGGGTGCCCGATCAGCTCGACTCCCGCGTCGAAGCCGTGCACCAGGATCAGCACGTCCTCGGGCAGGCCGACCCGGGCCGCCGCCCTGCGCAGCACGGAGGCGCACAGCTCGGAGGTGGCGGGGTGGTCGGGGTGCGCCTTGACGACGACGGGGCAGCCGGCGGCCAGCGCGCTCGCGGTGTCGCCGCCGGGTACGGAGAAGGCGAGCGGGAAGTTGCTGGCCGCGTAGACGGCGACGACGCCGAGCGGGATCTTGTAGCGGCGCAGGTCGGGCCAGGGCGGGGTCCGGGTGGCGTCCGCGTGGTCGATGTGGACGTCGAGGAAGGCGCCCTCGTCGACGACCTCCGCGAAGGCCCTCAACTGGGCCGCGGTGCGCGCGAGTTCGCCGGTCAGCCGGGCCGGTCCGAGCGCCGTCTCGGCGTCGGCGGCCTCGATGACGTGCTCCCCGGCCTCGGTGAGCAGATCGGCCGCGGTGCGCAGGAAGGCGGCGCGTACGGTGCGGTCGGCGAGCGATTCGCGTACCGCGTGGGCGGCCCGGACCGCACGGTCGACCTCCTCCGCTGTAGCCTCCACCGCAACCTGCTCACGCGGGTTCCCGGTACGGGGGTCGACGCTCCAGACTGGTGCTGCTGCCACCGCGATTCCTTCCGCTCCACTGCCACACATCAGAAGTTGTTCGGTATTCTGAACATAGTTCCTGATCGTGAATATAAAGCGACTCTATTTCCGGGCGTTCCGTGTTGGCAAGAAGTCGCCGGTTCAAGAAGTCTCAGGGTTTCGCAAGTGGGCTGGAAGGGGCGTAGGGCGATGTCGGTTGCCGAATCCGGTGGGGCACAGGTCAAGTCCGCCGTACGGACGGTGGAGCTGCTCGAATACTTCGCGGGGCGGCCCGGCATGCACTCGCTGGCCGCGGTCCAGGAGGCCGTCGGCTATCCCAAGTCCAGCCTCTACATGCTGCTGCGCACACTGGTGGAGCTGGGCTGGGTGGAGACCGACGCTACGGGCACGCGGTACGGGATCGGCGTACGGGCCCTGCTGGTCGGCACCTCGTACATCGACGGCGACGAGGTCGTCGCGGCCGCCCGGCCGACCCTGGACCGGCTCTCCGACGACACGACGGAGACCATCCACCTGGCGCGTCTCGACGGAACGAACGTGGTGTACCTCGCCACCCGGCAGTCCCAGCACTATCTGCGCCCCTTCACCCGCGTCGGCCGCCGGCTGCCCGCCCACTCCACCTCGCTCGGCAAGGCGCTGCTGGCCACCCACAGCGACGAGCAGGTCCGTAAGCTGCTCCCCGAGACGCTGCCCGCGCTGACCGAGCACACCATCACCGACCGCGAGAAGCTCATCGAGGAACTGCACCTCATCCGCGAACAGGGGTACGCGGTGGACCGCGAGGAGAACACCCTCGGACTGCGCTGCTTCGGCGTCGCCGTCCCGTACCGCACCCCCGCCCGCGACGCCATCAGCTGCTCGGTGCCGGTCGCCCGGCTCACGCCCGCGCACGAACAGATGGTGAAGGACGCGCTGTTCGACGCCCGGGACCGGCTGACGCTCGCCACCCGGAGGCTCTGAAGCATGGGGATCACCCTGCGCGAGGTCCTGGAGGGCGATCTGCCGCTGTTCTTCGCCTTCATGTCCGACCCGGAAGCGGTCAGGACGGCCGCCTTCACCAGCGAGGACCCCACCGACCGGCGGGCGTTCGACGCCCACTGGCGGTACATCCTGGCCAATGACTCCGTCGTGATGCGCACGGTGGTCGCGGACGGCACGGTGGTCGGCAACGCCGGGGTGTACGGACCCCTGGGCGACCGCCAGGTCACCTACTGGATCGACCGGGCGCGGTGGGGCCGGGGGCTCGCGACGGCCGCGCTGTCGGCGCTGCTCGACGCCGTGCCCGAACGCCCTCTGCACGCCCGGGCCGCGGCCGACAACGCCGGCTCGCGCCGGGTCCTGGAGAAGTGCGGGTTCACCGTCACCGGCACGGACCACGGGTACGCGCACGCCCGCGGCGAGGAGACCGACGAGCTGCTGTTCACGCTGCCGGAGTGAGCGGACGGCGGCCCTCCGCCGCCGTGCCCGAGCGCCCCCGGCCCGTATGAGAAACCGGTGAGAATCACCGCATTCGGGAACGGCACGCTTTGCCCCGCTCGTCCCTCGGGCGGGATGAACAGAACGATCAGGCGCGCTTCGGTCTTCTGCCTGCTGCTGGTTCTCGCCCTGCTGGGGCGGGCGACCTGGGTGCAGGCGTACCAGGCAAAGGCGCTCGCAGACGACGAACACAACCGGCGGAACACCATCGCGCAGTACGCGCAGCCGCTCGGCGACATCATCGTGGCCGGGAACCCGGTCACCGGATCGAAGAGGACGGTGGGCAGCGACCTCGATTACCGGCGCACGTACACACAGGGCGAGCTCTACGCGGCCGTCACCGGCTACAGCTCGCAGGCGTACGGCGCCACACAGCTCGAAGGGATCTACAGCCGGGTGCTGGACGGCACCGACGACCGGCTGAAGAACCCGATGGACGCGCTGACGCGCAAGCAGGCGGCCCCGGGCAACGTCCTGACGACGATCGACCCGGATGTGCAGAAGGCCGCGTACGAGGCGCTCGGCGACGACAAGGGGGCGGCGGTCGCGATCGACCCGAAGACCGGCCGGATCCTGGGCATGGTCTCCACTCCCTCGTACGACCCCTCGACGATCAGCGGGACGACGGACGGCGAAGCCTGGCAGAAACTGCTCGACGACGAGGACAAGCCGATGGTCAACCGCGCGCTGCGGCAGCCGCTGGCGCCCGGTTCCACGTTCAAGCTGGTGGTGGCGGCAGCCGCGCTGGAGGACGGGCTGTACGGCTCGGTCGACGAGCGCACCGCCAGCCCCAATCCGTACACGCTGCCCGGCACCAGCACCGTCCTGAGCAACGAGAACCCCTCGGCGCCCTGCGAGAACGCCACGCTGCGCACCGCGCTCCAGTACTCCTGCAACAACGTCTTCGCGAAGGCCGCCGTCGACCTCGGCCAGGACAAGGTCAGGGCGATGGCGGAGAAGTTCGGCTTCAACACCGACAAGCTCGACGTGCCGGTGCGGGCCTCCAAGAGCGTCTACCCGTCGGGCATGGACCGCCCGCAGACGGCGCTCACCGGCATCGGCCAGTTCGAGGTCACCGCGACGCCGTTGCAGATGGCCATGGTCTCCGCCGCCCTCGCCAACGGCGGCGAACTCGCCGCGCCGCACATGGTGTCCGCCGTGACCGACTCCAAGGGCAGCTCGCTCCAGGAGTTCGCGGACGGGGACACCGAGCGGGTCGTCTCCGAGTCCACCGCCGCGCAGCTGCGCAGCGCCATGGTGACGGTCGTCGAGGAGGGCACCGGCACCAACGCCCGGATCGCCGGGGCCGAGGTGGGCGGAAAGACGGGTACCGCGCAGAACGGCGTCGGCAACAGCAAGACCCCGTACGCCTGGTTCACCTCGTACGCGAAGGACGCGTCCAGCGGCAAGGAGGTCGCGGTCGCCGTGGTCGTCGAGGACTCGGGCGCGGCGCGCTCGGAGGTCAGCGGCAACGGTCTGGCGGCGCCGATCGCCCAGAAGATGATGAAGGCGGCACTGACGGACTGAAAGGGACGGCGGGAGCCGTACGCCGGATCCGGCGCGGGCGCGTGACCTCGGGCACGCACCCGCGCCGGACGCGTTTCGCGGGCGTCCGGCATGTGCCCTATCCCCGGGCGGGGCCGGTTCCTCGCGCCGGGTGCGGAGTAGGTCATCCTCCCGATGCCTCCGGGGCACCTCGGTCGGCAGCCTGGTCCCCATGGCGAAGGCGCCGGCAGGAAGGGTGCGGTGGGTTCGGTGGGTTCGGTGACGGGGTCGGGGACGGTACGGGTGCTGAAGGACCGTACGGCCGGGCTGTTTCTGACGGCGGTGGTCGTCTCGGGTTTCGGGACCTCCGCGATGTGGCTCGCGGCGGGGGTCTGGGTCAAGTCCCTCACCGGGTCGGACAGTCTGGCGGCGCTCGCGGTGTTCGCCATGTGGCTGCCGGTGCTGGTGGGGCCGGCGCTCGGGACGATCGCCGACCGGATCCCGGGAAAGCCGCTCCTGGTCGGGTCGAACCTCGTCATGGCGGGGCTGCTCACCTCGCTGACCCTGGTCGATTCGGCGGGCCGGATCTGGATCCTCTTCGTCGTGCTCGTCCTGTACGGCACGAGTTCCGTGCTGGTGGACGCGGCCGAGTCGACGCTGGTCGCCGGGGCCGTCGACGCCCCGCTGCTGGGCGACTTCAACGGGCTGCGGATGACGGCGGGCGAGGGCATGAAGCTGCTGGCGCCGCTGGCCGGTGCCGGGCTGTACGCGCGTTTCGGGGGCGGGGCGGTGGCGCTGCTGGACGCGGTGTCTTTCGCGCTGGCGGCCGGGGTCTGCGCACTGCTGCCGGCCGGGGAGCCGGGCCGGGCCGCCCGTGCCGGCCGACGGGGCGAACTCACGGCGGGTATCCGCCAGGTGCGGGATTCCGCGGCGCTGCGGCCGCTGGTGCTGGCGGGCTCGATGACGATGCTGTGCGCGGGGCTCAACGGGGCCGCGGTCTACGCGGTCGTCGACGACGGTCTGGGGCACTCCCCCACGTACGCGGGTGTGCTGTACGCGGTGCAGGGCGCCGGGTCCGTGGTGATCGGGCTGCTGGCCGGCCCGCTGCTGCGGCGGCTCGGGGAGCGGGTGTTCACGGCGGCCGGGATCGCGCTGTTCGCGGTGGCGGTGGGGGCGCGGGCGCTGCCGTACGACGCGGTGGCGCTGGCGGCGAGCGCGGCCATCGGGATCGGGCTGCCGTGTGTGCTGATCGCCGCGATGACGGCGGTGCAGCGGGAGACCCCGGAGGCCGTACTGGGCCGCACCGCCGCGACCGCCAACACGCTGATGATGGTCCCGAACGCGGTGGCGCTGGCACTCGGCGCCGGTCTGATCGCGCTGGTGGACATCCGGGTGCTGCTGCCGCTGGTCGGCGCGGCGGGGCTGCTGACCGCGGCCCTGTTGGTGACGGGCCGGCGGGGGAGGCTGACGGACGCCCCCGCCGGCCCGGCTCCTTCATCGGCGGAGGCGTGAGAGCGCTCCGGCGACGGCCTGGAGGTCCGGATCGGAGGCCAGCCCGGCGTGGTACAGCCGCAGTTGGTCCGCGCCGAGCGACGCGGCGTGCGCGGCGTCCCGCTCCAGCGTGGCGGGGCTGCCGCCCATCCCCGTGACCACGGAGAAGTTGGCCGCGAGCACCCCGTCGTGCCCGGCGAACGGGGCGAGTACGGCCTCGCGCGCCGCGTCGTCGCCGGTGCAGGGCAGCACCACGCCGTCCGCCACGGACAGGATGTGCTCCGGGTCGACCCCGACGTTCGCACCGGTGCGGTGGGGGGCGGGGTCGGCGTGCAGCAGCACCTGGAACCCCGGCTCCGTCGCCGCCCGCACGGCGGCGACCGCCGACTCCTGGAGCGTACGGGCGGCCTCGCCGCGCCACTGGAGGGTCGCGTCGGCGAGGTCGGCGCCGAGGAGCTTCCCGATGCCCGCCCGGCCCGCCTCCGGGGAGCCGGAACCGGCCCAGACCGGCTCCAGCGCGGTGCGTACGGCCGCCGCCAGCCCGTCGGCGTCCAGGCCGTGTCCGGCGTAGCCGGTCCGGCAGTCGGGGCAGAAGCAGAGCGACATCAGATACTGCGCCGCATCCCCGAGACCGACGCCCGCGATCTTGTCGTGGGCGTGCAGATGCGCGAAGCCGTACCAGCCGCAGGACTCCAGCTCCGTGCCGCGCGCGCCGCCTCGTGCCGCCGCCTCCGCCGCCAGTGCGACCAGGTATGCGCGGACCGCGGGCCGGGCGATGCACGGTGCCCAGGGGTAGCGGTCGCCGTACGCGTTGACGACGGAGGTGTCCGGGTGCTCGGCGCCCAGCCGGGAGTTGTGGGCCAGGACCACCCAGGTGTGCACCTCCAGGCCGGCGGCGGTGAGGGCCTCGGCCGCCTCGGCGAACGGATCGCCCGAGGCCACCCAGGACTGCTCGTAGGGGCGGAGCGGTCGTCCCGCCCACCGGGCGGCGTCCGGCGGGTAGAGCACCGCGGCGTGCTCTGCGGTGACGATGCGGCGGCCGGGGTGACGCGGGGTCAGCGCCCGGGTGGAGTGGTAGGCGGCGGCCAGCGTCACCTGCTCGACGCCCAGGTCCGCGACGCGGGCTGCCGCGTCCGGGTCGCCGACGACGTCCCAGGGGTAGAGGAAGGCCGAGGTCTTCACCCGCGCCGCTCCCGCCCGTACTTCTCCAGCAGGGCCCGGCCGCGCGCGATGATCGCGGTGAGCTCCTCGACGTGGGCGGCGGACGGCTCGGTGAGCGGGGTGCGGACCTCGCCCACGTCCAGGCCGCCCAGCCGGACCCCGGCCTTGACGAGCGAGACGGCGTAGCCGCGGCCCTTGGCGCGCAGCTCCACGAGCGGCCGGTAGAAGTGGTCGAGCAGGGCCCCGGTCAGTTCGTCGTCGCCGGAGTCCGCCGCCCGGTAGAAGGCGAGCGCGATGTCGGGCGCGAAGGCGAAGACGGCGGAGGAGTAGAGCGTGACGCCGATGCCCCGGTAGGCGGGGCCGGTGAGTTCGGCGGTGGGCAGTCCGTTGAAGTACAGGAAGTCCCGGCCCGGCAGCTCCGTGCGGACGGCGCTGACGATGCGCTGCATCAGGTCGAGGTCGCCGTAGCCGTCCTTGAGGCCGATGACGCCGGGCGTCCCGGCCAGCGCGACGACGGTCGCGGGGGTGAAGACGGCGTTGTCGCGCTGGTAGACGATCGTCTCCAGGGAAGTGGCCGCGGCGAGCGCGGTGTAGTGGCCCAGCAGCCCCTCCTGGTCGGCGACGACGAGGTACGGGGGCATGGCGAGGAGCCCGTCCGCGCCCGCTTCCTCGGCGAGCTCCGCGTACTGGATCGCGAGCGCCGTGCCGTATCCGGCCCCCGCGACGACGGGCACCTCGCCGGCGGTCTCCTCGACGGCCGCGGCGACGAGGCGGCGGAACTCCTGCGGCGTGAGCGCGTGGAACTCACCGGTGCCGCAGCAGGCGAAGACCGCCGCCGCACCGGCGTCGACACCGGCCCGCACATGCGCGCGGAAGGCATCGAGGTCGATGTCGCCGTCCGGTCCGTACGCGGTGACGGGGAAGAAGAGCGGCCCGGCGACACGGCCGAGTCGGGCGGCAAGAGGGGCTGAGGTCACTGGCGCTCCCTGAGCGGGTTCAGGCGTGCACAATTCTGATCGGTGTCCATATTCATGAACAGCTTCACGCTAAGGCAGCCGTCGGGCGCAGGTCAAGGAGGGGGAGCGGGCGAAGGAATCCGGCGATCGACCCCGGAGGCGGAGTCGGCGGCTCCGGGCCCGCGGGGGCCGACCCTCGCCGCCACACTTGACTCCGAAAGCCAGGACTTCTTAGCTTGTCCATGCATATGAATGTCGTCCATGGATTTGATGTCCCGAGGAGATTCGCGTATGCCCGCTCCCCGCACCGTCCTGCTCACCGGCGCCGCCGGCGGCCTCGGCACCCTGATGCGCGGCCTGCTGCCCGCGTACGGCTACGAACTCCGCCTCTTCGACGCCGTCCCCGTCGAGGGCGAGCCGGACGCGATCACCGCCGACCTCGGCGACCGGGAGGCACTGCGTGAGGCCGTAGGGGGTGTCGACGCGATCGTCCACCTCGCGGGCATCTCCCTGGAATCCACTTTCGACAAGATCCTCAAGGCGAACATCGAGGGCACGTACAACCTCTACGAGGCCGCGCGCGAGGAGAACGTACGGCGCATCGTGTTCGCCTCCTCCAACCATGTCGTCGGCCACACCCCCCGCCCGCTGCCCGGCGACCCGCTGATCCCCGTCGACGCCCCGCGCCGCCCCGACACCTTCTACGGCCTGTCCAAGTCCTTCGGCGAGGACCTCGCACAGCTGTACTGGGACCGGCACGGCATGGAGACCGTCTCGGTGCGGATCGGCTCCTGCTTCCCCGAGCCGACCTCGGTACGGATGCTCTCGGTCTGGATGAGCCCCGAGGACGGCGCCCGGCTCTTCCACGCCGCACTCACCGCCGAGGACGTGCGGCACACCGTCGTCCACGGTTCGTCCGACAACACCCGCCTGTGGTGGGACCTGACGACGGCCCGCGCGCTGGGGTACGAACCGAAGGACGACTCGGAGCCCTACGCGGCCCGGCTCATCGCCGAACAGGGCGAACTGGACCCGGACAACCCCGACCACGCCCACCTCGGCGGTCACTTCTGCACCAACCCGCCGATCTGGCCGCGCTGACGACGGCCCGGGCCGCAGGAAATCCCCGCGACCGGGCGCGCGTGCGCCGGGCAGTATGCGGAGCCATGCCGAGACCTTCCGGATTCCTGTACGACCAGCGCGGCGACGCGAGCGTCACCATCACCCACCGCGGCCGCCCCGCGGGCACACTGCGCGGCGGCCGGGCGGAGAAGTTCCTGGCGGAGGTGGAGTCGGGGGACGCGCAACTGGTGATGGCCCGCTGGACGGGGGCGTACAAGCACGGCAACGAGCGCACCGCCCGCAACCACCCGCGCAACCGCTGACGGAGCGTGCGGACGTATGTCCGCGAAGGCCTCGAAGGTCGCGAAGGTCCTCGAAGGTCCTCGAAGGTCCTCGAAGGTAAGGGAACGGCAAAGCGGGGTCGTTCGTTACCCCGAGCATGACCGCTATGACCCCCGGCTCGAACATCCCTCTCTCCGCGGCCCGCGTGGCCGTGGACGTCTCCGCACCGGTGCGGCTCGACGTTTCGGGCCTGCTGCTCACCGCCGACGGCAAGGTGCGCTCCGACGACGACTTCATCTTCTACAACCAGCCCAACGGCCCCGGCGTGACCTACCGCTCCGGCGGCGGCACCGCGCCGGACGCGATCCTGGTGGACACCACCGCGGTCCCGCCCGGCATCGAGAAGATCGTCGTCACGGCGAGCCCGGACGCGGCGGGCCAGACCTTCCAGGGCATCGAGCCCACCGCGACGGTGCGCAACGCCGACGACGGCAGCGTGCTCGCCACGTTCACCCCGCCCCGGCTGGGTACCGAGACGGCGCTCGTGGTCATCGAGGTCTATCTCCGCAACGGCGCCTGGAAGGCCCGCGCGGTCGGTCAGGGCTATGCGAACGGACTGGCCGGCATCGCCACGGACTTCGGCGTCTCGGTCGAGGAGGAGCCCGCCGCCGCGCCCGCCCCCGCGCCCGTGGCGCCCCCGATGCCCGCCGCGGCCCCGGTGGACCCCCGGATCGCCGCGCCCCCGGCTCCCGCCGCCCCGCCGGCTCCGCCCGCCGCTCCGCCCGCCGGCGGCAAGATCAACCTCGACAAGGGCCGGGTCAGCCTCCAGAAGAACCAGACGGTCTCCCTGGTCAAGGGCGGCCGACCGCTGCTCTCCCAGGTCAAGATGGGCCTTGGCTGGGAGCCCGCGTTCCGGGGCAAGGACATCGACCTCGATGCCTCCGTGATCGCCTACGGCCCCAATCGCAACCACCTGGACAGCTGTTACTTCGGCAAGCTCTCCATCCTGAACGGCGCGATCAAGCACTCCGGCGACAACCTCACGGGCGAGGGCGCGGGTGACGACGAGGTGATCGTCGTGGACCTGGGCCGGATCCCGGCGGAGGCGACCGGGCTGGTCTTCACGGTCAACTCGTTCACCGGCCAGAAGTTCACCGAGGTCGCCAAGGCCTACTGCCGGCTGGTCGACGCGACCACCGGCGAGGAGCTGGTCCGCTTCGACCTGACCGGCGCCGAGCCGCAGACCGGCGTGATGATGGCCAAGCTGATCAAGCAGTTCTCCGGCGAGTGGGAGATGACGGCCATGGGCGACTTCGTGAAGTCGCGCACCGTCCGCGGCATGGTGAAGCCCGCCGCCCAGGCGCTGTGAGGGAGGGCCACCGATACGGTTTCAGGGGCTGCCCGCGAGTACGGGCAGCCCCTGGAGTCGGAGAGCGGGACGGGGACGCGGACGCCGCGCGTGCTCGCCGCCTCCCTCAGAGCTTGGTCAGCTTGGAGTACGGGCTCAGGATCCTCCCCTGCCGCCCCGAGAAGTCGATGAGCACCGCGTCGTTGTCGCCCTCGACGGCGAGGACGCGGCCGAGTCCGAACTGATCGTGCGACACCCGGTCGCCCACATCGAACAATTCGACCGGTGGGTCCGCCTGGGCCGGGCGGTTGAAGGGACTGGAGGGCAGATGGCGCCGGGAACCGGCTGACTGTTTCATTACCTTGAGTATGCGCCCTGGGAACGCCCGACGCCATGCCCGTTCACCGCAGGGGTCCCACTGATACCGGATTCGTGATCAGCGGATCCAGGGCCAGTCCGCGTCCCGGCCCGCTTCCAGCAGCGGCACCATGCGGAACGCGGCGTCCGAAAGACCCCCGAAGGTGTGGCGCGTCCCGTCGCCCGAGGGGGCGTGTCCGACCCGGTACCCGGCCAGGTTCCAGGTGTAGACGGGCACGGTGGCCGGCACCGCCTCGGTGACGTCCGCGGCGTACGAGAACGACGCCTGCTCGTCGGTGACGATCAGCACCCGGTCATGGCCCCGGTAGTGCCGGCTCACCGCCTCCGCGGTCTCGGTGCCGCCGAGGTTGCCGAAGCGCTCCAGGACCTTCAGCACGGACTCACTCCGGCGATATGTCACCGGTGCACTGTTCATACCGAACTGCACCAGGTCGGCATCGGCCGCCCGCAGTGCCAGCGCCGTGCCGAAGATCGCGGCCGCGTCGGCCCGGTTGAGCTGGGAGCGGTCCGAGAGCGGCGACCACATCGAGCCCGAGCGGTCGACCAGGACCAGTGTCCGGCCCGGCAGGGCGGGCACGTTGTCCAGCGAGTGGCCGAGCGCCTGCTCCAGCGGATGGGCCCAGCGCAGCGAGGGCGCGTGCTGGTAGGCGGCGAGGTAGCGGAACGGGAACTGCCGGGACGCGGCGACCGCTGCCGGGTCGCGGATCCGTTCCGCCACCCGCGCGGCCACCTCGTCCGAGACGCCCGCCTCGTCGAAGTTGCGCAGATTGCGGATGAGCGCCATCGCGCCCATCGACGGGATCACCGCTTCCCAGGCCGTGGCGTCCATCGGGCCCTGCAGCCAGCCCGCCAGGGCCTCCCAGGTCATGCCGGCGGCGGCCAGCCGGTCCGCCCCGTCGGCGCCCTCGATCACGGCCCGCCGTTCCCCGGTGGGCAGCTCCATCAGCGCGCGGTGGGCGTTCAGCACCCGGTCCGCGACCGGCACCACGGCCGCCTCGGGGTGGTGGCGGCGGTCGAGGGCGTACCGGAACAGCTCGCCCTGCCACGGCTTCTGCGGGTCGGGCGAGGCGTGCACCAGGTTCAGGATGTCGCCGAAGCGGTAGCCCTTGGACGCGGTGTCGTACTTCAGCAGCGACCTGCCGTTGTAGAGCCGGCGCACGGCATCGGCGATGCCGCGCTTGACCGGCTTGGGCACGGCCCGGCCGTAGCGGGAGGTCCAGTACCCGAGGAGTTCCCCGGGTTCGTCGGCGCGCAGCAGGACGGAGTCGACGACCTGGCGGTTGGACGGTCCGTCCTCGGCGCCCGCGTCCAGCCGCGCCTTCACGTACTCGGCGGCGCCGACGATCGAGGCGGTACGCATCCGGCCGTCCCGGCGCAGCCAGTGCAGCAGGCCCGCGGTCCATTCGGGGTCACCGACGGCGAGCACCCGCACCAGCTCGGCGAAGCGCTCGTCGCGCTGCTCGCCGTCCTCGTAGAAGGTCTGCTGGGAAACGAAATCGGCGACCGCGAGCAGGAAGAGCTCGGAGCGGTTGTCGCGCAGATGTCCCCGGCCGCCCTGATGGGTCGGCGCGGTGCGCCCGGTCGTCCTCACCGGCGAGGTGGCACGGGGCCTGGTGGTGCGGGTGTTGAAGCGTGCCATGTGAATCCCCCCGAATTCATTGGGGGAAGGCACAGCGGAAAGGGGTGCCCGAGATCAGGAGTCGGCGACGGGCTCACTGATGCTCTATCCGATTGAGCTACCGGCCGTGGCCGGACGGGACTCGAACCCGCAACCGTCAGTCCAATGGAAGTAGCCGTCGCCTGCGCACCGGGCACCCCCGGCGTCTGTGCCTCCCGAGATCAGAGTCGGCGGCGGCGGTTTCGTGAGAGGAAGTAGCCGCAGCCCGCGCACCGGGAGGTGCGATGCAGTCGTGCTGATGAAGTTGTGGCGCCCAGAGATCAGGGTCGGCGGAACCGACGAAGGTGCTCTGCCGACTGAGCTACACCGGAACGGGATCCGGTGGCGGGACTCGAACCCGCGACATCCCCATTATCAGTGGAAGTAGGTCCTGCCTGCGCACCTGGGCACGGACAGGACTCTAGGGGGATGCCCGGCCGGCGCGCGAGGGAATTACGCGCGCCGGCCGGGAGAGCACCGGCCGGAGGAACACCCGTGGCAGGACGCCGGCCGGCAGACCGTCAGTGGCGGTTCGGCTGGCGCTTCCACGGACCGGTGATGGCGAGCATGATGCCCGGCGTCTGGATGTTGGCGTACAGCGTCCGGCCGTCGGGCGAGAACGTGACTCCGGTGAACTCGCTGTACTCCGGCTCCTCCTCGCTGCCGATGTTCAGCTCGTTGCGCGCGATGGGGTAGGTGCGGCCGCTCTCGGTCGCCCCGAAGAGGTGCTGGACGCCCTCGCCGTCCTCGGCGATGACCAGTCCGCCGTACGGCGAGACGGTGATGTTGTCCGGGCCGTCGAAGGCGCCGTCCTTCGACGGGTCGGCGTTCACCCCGAGGAGCACCTTCAGGGTCAGCGTGCGGCGCTTCGGGTCGTAGAACCAGACCTGGCCGTCGTGCTGGACCGGGCTCTCGGAACGGGCGAACGAGGAGACGATGTACACGCCGCCGTCGCCCCACCACATGCCTTCGAGCTTGCGGGCGCGGGTGACCTCGCCGTCGGCGAACTGCTTGCGCACCGAGACCGTCCTGGCGTCACGGTCGGGCACGTCGACCCAGTCCACGCCGTACACCGTTCCGGTCTTCGTGGCACGGGACAGGTCGTCGACGAACTTGCCGTTGCTGTCGAAGCACTTGGTGGCCTGGAGGACACCGGCGTCGTCGGCGAGCGTGCGCAGCTTGCCGCGGCCGTGCCGGAAGCCGTGCGGCGGGACCCAGCGGTAGAGCAGCCCGTTGGGGCCGGAGGCGTCCTCGGTCAGGTAGGCGTGGCCCTGCTTGGGGTCGATGACGACGGCCTCGTGGGCGTACCGGCCGAACGCCTTGACCGGGCGCGGGTCACGGTTGGCGTGCCGGTCGTACGGGTCGACCTCGAAGACGTAGCCGTGGTCCTTGAGCAGGCCGTTCTTGCCGGCCTTGTCCTCGGTCTCCTCGCAGGTGAGCCAGGTGCCCCACGGGGTGGCGCCACCGGCGCAGTTGGTGGACGTGCCGGCGATGCCGACCCACTCGGCGGTACGGCCGTCGCGGCGGGTCTCCACGACGGTGCAGCCGCCGGCCGCGACCGGGTCGTAGACGAGACCCTCGGTGAGCGGCACCGGGTGCTCCCAGCCGGACCGGACGCCGCTGAGCTCGTGGTTGTTGACGAGCAGGGTGACGCCGCGCGGGCCCTCGAAGGTGGCCGTGCCGTCGTGGTTGGAGGGGGTGAACTCGCCGGACTCCAGCTTGGTGACACCGCTGTGGGTGATGACCTTGTACGAGAAGCCTGCGGGGAGCGCGAGCAGGCCCTCGGGGTCGGCGATCAGCGGCCCGTAGCCGGGCTCGTGGCCGTGCCCGTGGCCGTGGTCGTGGTCGTCGTGGCCGTGGCCGTGGCCGTGCTTCGGGTCCCCGGCGGCCAGGGCGCCCGGTGCGGTGGCCAGCGCCGCGACGGTACCGGTCAGCGCGATGCCGGCACCGGTGAGGGCGGACTGCTTGGTGAATTCCCTGCGCGTGAAGGGCATCACGTACTCCTGGGGCAACTGGGCGGGTTGTTGGCGCGCCCACAGTCGCGCCCCTGCGCCAACACCAGTTGAACTGCGGGCGACGCCGAGGGGCATCCTTCCTGTGCACTTGGCCGGAACGCATGCCCTGAACTCGCCGTTCGCCACGGGCCACCCCGCCCGCGCCGCCCGCTTCACCCCGGACGGTGAGTCAGGCTCCCTTGCGCGACCGGGCCTTGAAGGCCGCCTTGCGGGCCTCCTTGGCCTTCTTCTTGTCGCTGTGCAGCCGCCCCATCGCTTCGAGGACGTCCGCGGTCGCCGGGTGCTCCACCCGCCAGGCCTCGTCGAAGAAGCCGCTGTGCTGGCCCGCCAGTCCCTCGACCAGGCCCTGGAGCTCCTCCAGGTCTCCGTCGGCCTCCAGCTGCGCCGCGATCGTGTCGACGGCGAGCCAGAAGATCATCGACTCCGGCGGGGCGGGCACGCCGGCCGCGCCCAGCTCCGCGAGCCAGACCCGGGCCAGACCGCCGAGCTCGGGGTCGTCCAGCACCGCGCGCACCGCGGGCTCCGCCTCCGCGCCGACCAGGGCGAGGGCCTGCTGGCAGTGGAGCCTGCGCAGCGGGGCCTGGCGGTCCGTCCCGCGCGCCGCGGCCAGGAGTTCGCCCGCCGCACCGTCCGCGCCACCGCGCCGGGCGAGCCACAGCTCGACCTCGCTGCGGGCCGCCGCCTCGGGGTAGTACGCGACGCCACCGAGCAGCGCGTCGGCGCCCTTGTCGGCGAGGTCGCCGATGGCCGGGGCGTCCACCCCGGCCTCCAGCATCCGGGTCCGCAGCCCGTACAGGCCGAGCGGGGTGAGCTTCACCATTCCGTACCGGGTGACGTCCTCGTCGTCGGCAGGCGGGGCGGCGTCCTCGCCCTCCTCGAACAGCAACGCCTCGTCCACCGGGCGGTATTCGACGATCCCGATGGGTTCGAGGACCCGGAACTGGTCGTCGAGGCGCATCATCGCCTCGGACACCTGCTCGAGGATGTCGTCGGTGGGCTCTCCCATGTCGTCGGGAACGATCACCGACGCGGCGAGTGCGGGCAGCGGAACGGGGACGGGGTCCGTGCCGCCCTGGCCGTCGCCGACGGTGAGCAGATACAGGTTGCCGAGGACCCCGTCGAGGAACTCCGCCTCGGCCTCCGGATCCCAGTCCAGGGATTCGAAATCGATCGAGCCGTCCTCGCCGACGAGATCGGCGAGGTCGTCGAAGACCGGCGCGGTGGCGTCGGCGTGGACGGCCTCCAGACCGTCGAGCCAGATCGACAGGACGTCCGCCGGTGAACCGCCGGTGACCAGCGCCAGATTCTCACCGGCGGTCGCGGGCCCCTCGGCGTCCGGCCCGGCGGCCTCTTCGGGGTCCTCGACATCGACGAGCCCCGTGTCGACCGCGAGCCGCCACGCCTCGCTCGCCTCCGCCGCGCCGTCCTCGTCGGCCGTCAGGCCCAGGTGCTCGGCCGCCGCGGGCAGTTGCGCGTCGACGAGCTCGCCGCCGGCGCCGACCCGGGTCCCGGGGCCCGCCCAGCGGGCGAGCCGGACGGCGCGGGCGAGCAGCGGCGAGGCGAGCGCGTCCCGTGCCAGCTCGGCCTCGGTGCGCAGCCGTACGGGCGGCAGGGTGGGGGGCTCTGCGGACATCAGGTGGTTCTCCTCGGGGCGTACCGGGCGTACGGATCGGGCGGCCCAAGCGTAGACGCATTTCGACCCATGCCGCCCGGTTCATGCAACGGACAACGGCAGTCCACCCGGAAGACCTTGACAACGCCCTTGCGCACACAAGAGATTGACGCGCGTAGACCTCCACTCTGGCCCTCGATACCCCCGGAGCCCGTGATGCCCGCCGCATCGTCCAGAACGACCGCCGTCTCCGCCGTAGTCACCGCCGCGCTCGCCGCCGGACTGCTCACCGGCGCCGCCACCACCTCCGCGTCCGCATCCACCGCCTCCGGCCAGGCCGCGGACGGCCAGGTCCGGATCCATGACATCCAGGGCTCCACCCGGATATCCCCGCTCGTCGGCCGGCAGGTCGCAAAGGTGCCGGGCATCGTCACCGGAGTGCGGAGTTACGGTACGAAGGGATTCTGGTTCCAGGACCCGAACCCGGACGCCGACCCCGCCACCAGCGAGGGCGTCTTCGTCTACACCGGCTCCGCGCCCACCGTCGCGGTCGGTGACGCGGTCACCGTCTCCGGCACGGTCACCGAGTACGTCCCGGGCGGCCTCGACTCCGGCAACCAGTCGATGACCGAGATCAGCAAGCCCACCGTCGCGGTGGTGTCCTCCGGCAACGCCCTGCCCGAGCCGGTGCGGGTGACGAAGCGCTCCGTCCCGTCCCGGTACGCCCCGGAGGGCGACCGCGCGGCGGGCGGTTCCATCAACGCGCTGCCGCTGCGGCCGTCCCGCTACGCCCTCGACTACTACGAGTCGCTCGAAGGCATGAACATCGGCGTCGGCACCTCGCGGGTGGTCGGCGCCACCGACGCGCACGCCGAGCTGTGGGTGACGGTGAAGCCGCACGAGAACGACGCCCGCCGCGGCGGCACCGTCTACGGCTCGTACGACGCGCAGAACACCGGACGGCTGCAGATCCAGTCGCTGGTGCCGCTGGCCCAGCAGCCCTTCCCCAAGGCCGACGTGGGCGACGTGCTGACCGGCGCGACCGAGGGCCCACTCGACTTCAACCAGTACGGCGGCTACACGCTGACCGCCCGCACCATGGGCACGGTCACCGCCGAGGGCCTGCGGCGGGAGACCACCCGCAAGCAGCGCGGCGGCGAGCTGGCCGTGGCGACGTACAACGTCGAGAACCTCGACCCGACCGACCCGCAGGAGAAGTTCGACGCGCTCGCCGCCGCGGTCGTCGACAACCTCGCCTCGCCCGACATCGTGGCGCTGGAGGAGATCCAGGACAACAACGGGGCGAAGAGCGACGGCACGGTCGCCGCCGACCTGACGGTGAAGAAGTTCACCGACGCGATCGTGGCGGCGGGCGGCCCGGCGTACGAGTGGCGCTCCATCGACCCGGAGGACAAGAAGGACGGCGGCGAGCCCGGCGGCAACATCCGCCAGGTGTTCCTCTTCAACCCGGAGCGGGTCTCGTTCACCGACCGGGCCGGCGGCGACGCGACGACGGCGACCGGTGTCGTACGGGAGCGGGGCCACGCCGCCCTGACCTTCTCCCCCGGCCGGATCGACCCGACGAACGCGGCGTGGGAGAACAGCCGCAAGCCGCTCGTCGGGGAGTTCGCCTTCCGCGGCCGTACGGTCTTCGTCGTCGCCAACCACTTCGCGTCCAAGGGCGGCGACGAGTCCATCTTCTCGGAGCACCAGCCGCCGGCCCGTTCCTCGGAGGTCCAGCGGCACGCGCAGGGCCAGGCGGTCAACACCTTCGTCAAGAAGCTGCTGAGCGTCCAGAAGAACGCGGACGTGCTGGTCGTCGGCGACATCAACGACTTCGAGTTCTCCGGCACGGCCAAGGCCCTGACGGCCGGGGGCGCGCTCTACCCGGCGATCAAGTCCCTGCCGCGCTCGGAGCGTTACAGCTACGTCTACCAGGGCAACAGCCAGGTCCTCGACCAGATCCTGACCAGCCCGTCGATCGACGACTACCAGTACGACAGCGTCCACATCAACGCCGAGTTCGCCGACCAGAACAGCGACCACGACCCGCAGGTGCTCCGCTTCCGCCCGTAGCGGCGGCGCTACGCGCCCGTCCCCGGCCCGATGCCGAGGGCGGGCGTGTAGCGGTGCACCCCGCCGCCGCCGGTGACCCCCGGGTACGACCGCACCCGTTCCCACTGGGGCGTGCTCGACCCGATCCCGGCACCGGGCGCGGCCAGTGCGTCGACGTGGGCCTCGGCACTCTCCCATTCGGCGTAGTTGAGCACCCGCGTCCCGTCGGTGCTCACATGGAAGTGCCCGGAGATGCCGCCGGGGGCGGGCGCCGGGTCCGTCCCCAGCGCCTCGAACACGGTGTCCACCCAGTCCCGTTGCCGCGCCTTGTCCGGGCCCTCGAACTCGACGTCGACGATCACGACGCAGCCCGGCTCCCGTACGTCGCCCTCCCCCGGCGGCGTGGAACGGTAGAGCTCCAGGGTGTGCAGCCCGAGGCGCCGGATGCCCGGCACCGCGGCGTCGATGTCCGCGTTGCGCTCGTCCCTGCCGTGCCGGAAGAAGTCCTGGTACGCCTGCTCACCACTCCACTGGCTGTAGTGGAAGAGGGTCTTCCCGTCCTCACCGGCATGGACGGTGTACGAAAGAAGTCCCGGATGCGGCCAGTCCCGGCTGTCCCACGCCTCACGGATGGCCTCGACCGTCCGCCGTTGGCGCTCCGGGGTGCCGACATCCCAGGTGCTCGCCTTGACGAGTCCGACGTCGTTACGGGCAAGATCGGGGCGGGAGTCGAATCGCACGCTCATGACGGGTCCTCCTGACCTGGGCACCGGGGCGGTGCGCCGTTGCCGACCACCCTGATACGTCAAGTGCGCTTGAGGTCAACAGCACACCCTGTCGCCACCGTCGGGCACACCGACAGCACAACGAACGGAGTAGCGCATGGCACCGCACCTCAGGACGATCAGCCGCGAGGAGCATCTGGCGTTCGTCGCGAGCCGTCCCGCCGTGAGCCATATGCAGGTTCCGTCGTGGGGCGATGTGAAGCCCGACTGGCGCACGGAGAGCATCGGCTGGTTCGACCGGGACGGCGCGGGACAGGAACGGATCGTCGGAGCCGGACTCGTCCTGTACCGGCCGATCCCCCGGGTGAAGCGCTATCTGGCCTATCTGCCGGAGGGCCCGGTCGTCGACTGGCACGGCACGGGGCTGGGGCAGTGGCTGGATCCGATGCTGGCGCATCTGAAGGCACAGGGCGCGTTCTCGGTCCGGATGGGCCCGCCGGTGGTGGCCCGGCACTGGGACGCCCGGACCGTCAAGGACGCCATCGCCGACCCGGCCGCCGGGCGGCTGCGCGACGTGCCGCCGGATTCGCAGGAGCCGCGGGCCGCCGAGGTCGTGGAGCAGCTGCGCGCCCTGGGCTGGCGGCGGGGCGAGGAGGAGAGCGAGGACGGTTTCAGCGCGGGGCAGCCCCGGTACGTCTTCCAGGTGCCGTTCGCCGGGCTGTCGCTGGAGGAGGTCCGGGGCGGTCTGAACCAGCAGTGGCGGCGCAACATCAAGAAGGCCGAGAAGGCGGGCGTCAAGGTCGTCGAGGGCGGCTACGAGGACCTCCCGGCCTTCTACGAGCTCTACCGCGAGACGGCCGCGCGCGACCGCTTCATCCCCCGTCCGCTCGGCTACTTCCAGCGCATGTGGACCGTGCTGCGGGCCGAGGACCCCGACCGGATGCGGCTCTATCTCGCACAGCACGACGGGGAGATCCTCTCCGCGGCGACGATGCTGACGGTGGGCAACCACGTCTGGTACTCCTACGGCGCCTCGACCGGCCGCAAGCGCGAGGTGCAGCCCAGCAACGCCGTCCAGTGGCGCATGATGAGCGACGCGCACGAACGGGGCGCGGCCGTCTACGACCTGCGCGGCATCACCGACACCCTCGACGAGAGCAACCATCTGGTGGGTCTGCTGCGCTTCAAGGTCGGCACGGGGGGCCGGGCCGCGGAGTACATCGGCGAGTGGGACTACCCGATCAACAAAGTGCTCCACAAGGCATTCACGCTCTACATGGCCCGTCGCTGAGCGGCGCGGCGCCCGTGGCAGACTCCGGAGCATGATCCTTCGCACCGCCACCCGGGCCGACCTGCCGGCCGTCCTCGCCCTGCTCGCCGACGAGGAGCGGGTCGTCGATCCGGCCTCGGTCGTGGTCGACGACGCGTACGAGCGGGCCTTCGCCGCCATCGAGAGCGACCCGCGCAACGAGATGCTGGTACTGGTGGACGGCGACACGGTGCTGGGCTGTGCGCAGGCGACGTACATACCGGGGCTCGGCAGGCACGGCGAGGAGCGGGCGCTGATCGAGGCGGTGCGGGTCAGGGCCGACCGGCGGGGCGGTGGGCTGGGGCGGGAGCTGATGAAGCGGGCCGCGGACCGGGCCCGGCTGCGGGGGTGCGGGCTGATGCAGCTGACCAGCGGCAAGCGGCGTGCGGACGCCCACCGGTTCTACGAGTCGCTGGGCTTCGCCCGCAGCCACGAGGGCTTCAAGCTCGCCCTGTGACCCCGCTCGGTCCTAGGCGGGGCCGGTCCGCCACGCGGTCATGTTGAGCTCGTCGAGCAGCCGTACGTCGCTGCCCTTCAGCGGGAAGATGCGCGCCTCCAGTCCGGGCGCCGGTGCGATCTCCAGGGCGTCCCCCTCGATGAGGTCGCCGCCGGTCGGGGTGGAGACCCAGGCCAGGAGCGAGCGCACGGTCTGCCCCGGCTTCAGCATGACCTCCTTCGGCCCGCGGTCGGTGCCCATGTAGGAGGACCCGGGATTCACGGGGACGGGCAGCGGGTCGCCGGCCTCGTCCAGGGCACGGACGGACGGGTAGCCGTCGACCCGGTACGGCTTGCTGCCGCAGTTGGTGAGGGTGAGCCCGACGGCCCGGTGGCCGAGCGCCGCCTCCACCTCGCCCATGCCGACGACGACGCCGGAGGACGGGCACCCGGCCGGGACGGTGGGTGTGGGCGCCGGCCCCTGCGCGCCCGGCCGGCCGGAGACCCCGGCGGGGACACTGGGGAACGGGGTCGGCAGCTTGTCGGCGTGCACCCGGTACGGATCGCTGGGCGTCGGCTCCGGCTCGCCCTCGCCCGCCGGTACGAGGAACCCGGCGCACCCGGAGAGCGTCAGGCCCAGCACCCCGGCCAGCAGCCCGGCCGCCACCGGCCGTCGTCTCCCCTGCCCCGTTCCGGTCCCCGCCCCCGCCAGTCCTCGCACGCTCACGCACCCACCCCGGTCTCGGCCTGCCGCATAGGCGTTCGATCATGCCAGAGCGCGGGGCCCGGGCGCGCGGTGACTGTTGAGTCCTGCTTGCCCCTCACCTCAAGCAGATCTAAGTGGACCTTCACGGTCCGCTCGACGGAGACTGCGGGAATGACCGCACCCGCAACCCCCTTCGGCCGCGTGCTCTGCGCCATGATCACGCCGTTCACCGCCGCCGGCGACCTGGACCCGGACGCCGCCGGCGAGCATGCGGCCGCCCTGGTCGCCGACGGCTGCGACGGACTGGTGCTCAGCGGCACCACCGGCGAGTCCCCGACCACCACCGACGCCGAGAAGACCGCGCTGCTGCGGGCGGTCCGGGCGGCGGTCGGCGACGGTGTGCCGATCGTCGCCGGGGTCGGCAGCGCGGACACCCGGCACACCGTCACCCTCGCCCGGCAGGCCGAACAGGCGGGCGCGGACGGCCTGTTGGTGGTGACCCCGTACTACAGCCGGCCGCCGCAGGACGCTGTCGAGGCACACTTCCGGCGCATCGCCGACGCGAGCGGCCTCCCGTTGATGCTGTACGACATCCCCGGCCGCACCGGCACCCGCATCGAGCCGGAGACCGTGCTGCGGCTCGCCGAGCACCCGCGCATCGCGGCCGTGAAGGACTGCGCGTACGACCTGATGGGTTCCACGAAGGTGATCGGCGCGACCTCGCTGGCGTACTACTCGGGCTGCGAGGAGCTGAATCTGCCGTTGTACGCGGTGGGCGCGGCGGGCTTCGTCAGCACGGTCGCCAATGTGGCGCCCCGTCAGCTGAGGGCGGTGCTGGACGCGTTCGACGCCGGGGACACCACGGAGGCCGCCCGGCTCAATCGCCTCGTCCTCCCGCTCGCCGAGGCGATGATGGGCTCCGGGCTGCCCGGCACGGTCACCGCCAAGGCGCTGCTCGGCGCCGGACCGGTCCGCGAACCGCTGCAGCCCGCCGGGCGCGGGGCGACCGACGGGCTGCGGAGGGTCTACGAGGAACTGCTGGCCGCCACGGATTAGTTGTGGCTGTGCAGGACGTCGTTGAGGCCGTCCCAGACCGCGTTGTTCGGGCGGGCCTCGACGGCGCCGGTGACCGAGTTGCGGCGGAAGAGGATGTTGGAGGCGCCGGAGAGCTCACGGGCCTTGACGATCTGGCCGTCCGGGAGCGTGATGCGGGTACCGGCCGTGACGTAGAGCCCGGCCTCGACGACGCACTCGTCGCCGAGTGCGATCCCGACGCCGGCCTCGGCGCCGATCAGGCAGCGCTCGCCGATGACGATGCGCTCCTTGCCGCCGCCGGAGAGGGTGCCCATGGTGGAGGCGCCGCCGCCGATGTCGGAGCCGTTGCCGACCACGACGCCCGCGGAGATGCGGCCCTCGACCATCGACGTGCCGAGGGTGCCCGCGTTGAAGTTGACGAAGCCCTCGTGCATGACGGTCGTGCCGGCGGCGAGGTGCGCGCCGAGCCTGACCCGGTCGGCGTCGGCGATCCGGACGCCCTTCGGCGCGACGTAGTCCGTCATCCGGGGGAACTTGTCGACCGAGGTGACCTGGAGGTGCAGGCCCTCGGCGCGGGCGTTCAGCCGCACCTTCTCCACGTCGTCGACGGCGACCGGGCCGAGCGAGGTCCAGGCGACGTTGGCGAGGAGGCCGAAGAGCCCGTCCAGGTTCTGGCCGTGCGGCTGGACGAGGCGGTGCGAGAGGAGGTGCAGGCGCAGATACGCGTCGTGGGCGTCGAGCGGCTTGTCGTCGAGCGAGGCGATGACCGTACGTACGGCGACGATCTCGACACCGCGGCGGGCGTCCACGCCGATGGCCTTGGCGGCGCCCTCACCGAGGAGGTTGACGGCCTGGTCGGGGCTGAGCCGCTCGGTTCCGGCCGGGCCGGGCCCGTCGGTGAGCTCGGGGGCGGGGAACCAGGTGTCGAGAACGGAACCGTCGCCGGCGATGGTGGCGAGGCCGGCGGCGACGGCGCCGGTGGTGCGAGCAGGAGTCGTGTCGGTCATGACACGAAACCTAACCGGCGAGGCACCACCGGGGCCAACCGGTCCCACCGGATGGGCAGGTCCGGCCCGGGAGCCCGGACCTGCCAGGTCAGCCGGGCTGCGGCTGCCGTCCGGGCACCGTCACGGCGGCCGGCCCCCGCACCGGCCCCCGCAACCGCCGCGCCGCCAGCACCGCCGCCCCCGCGCCGCAGGCCAGTACCGCGCACGCGGGCCAGAGCAGTCCGGGCGCGTGGGCGTAGAGCGCGCCGCCGAGCGGTGGCGCCAGCACCTGGCCGCTGATGGAGGCGCCCGCGTACAGGCTCTGGAAGCGGCCCTGGGCATGGGCGGGAGCCTGATCGGCGACGTACGCCGTCGCGGTGGTCTTGTAGAGGATCTCGCCCATGGTCAGCGAGGCCATCATGGTGATGGCGAACAGCGCCCCGGCACCCGGGATCAGCAGCGCGTAGCCCAGTCCCACCAGCAGCAGCCCCGTGCCCACGATGGACAGCGGCGCCCGTCTGCGCAGCGCGTGCGCCGCGGGGAGCTCCAGCAGCAGGATGACGCCGCCGTTGACCGACAGCAGCCAGCCGTAGAACTGGGCCCCGTGGCCGTGCTCGGCGAGGAAGACGGGCAGGGTCGAGTACTGCTGCCGGTAGACGAGGTCGACGCAGAGGATCGCGGCGAGCAGCACCAGCACGGCGGGCCTGGCCCGCAGCTCCCGCCACAGTCCGGGCGCGCCCGGGTCGTGGGCCGGCCGGGTGTGCCCGGTGCCGTGCGCCGGGAGCACCGCCGCCGCGTACCCGGCGAAGAGCAGGGTGCCGAGCCCGTCGGCCACGAACAGCCAGTCGTAGGAGAACCGGGCGGCGATCAGGGCGCCCAGCGGCGGCCCGACGGCGAACGCGGCGTTTCCGGCGGACCGTACGAGGGCGAAGCTCTGGCGCCGCCCGCCCCCGGGGACGGAGACCGCGACGAGTGCGGAGTTCGCCGCGCGCACGACGCCCGCCGCGTACTGCGCGAGCGGCAGCACCCCGTACATCGCCGCCACCGGAAGGACCGGCAGCGCCGCGAGTGCCGTCCCGCTGACCAGCGCGCCGGTCAGGAGCATCCGGCGGTGACCGTAGCGGTCGCCGAACCAGCCACCGGTGAAGTTCCCCGCGACCAGGCCGATGCCGCCGATGCCCGCGACGACCCCGGCCTGCGGGACGCTCAGCCCGCGCGGGCCGGTCAGATAGACGAAGAGATAGACGAAGGTGAAGCTGACGACTCCGTTGAGGAAGGAGCCGAAGGCCAGCAGCCGCACCGTGCGCGGCACGTCCCGCACGACCCCGAAAAAGCTCATCCCCAGCACCCTCCCCAGTAAGTTTCCTTTGGGAACGGACTATGGCATCGTGGTTTCCTGCAGGTCAATCCGGTGAGCGTCACATACGGGAGACAGACGGAGGAGCCCATGCCCCAGCGCACCAGCCTGGCCGACGCCGACTGCGCGATCGCCCAGGCGCTCGACGTCGTGGGCGACTGGTGGACCCTGCTGATCGTGCGGGACACGGCGCGCGGGGTGCACCGCTTCGACGCGCTCCAGCAGGAGCTGGGCGTGTCCCGCAAGGTGCTGACCGAGCGGCTGCGGCTGCTGGTCGACGCGGGGGTGCTCTTCCGGGAGCCGTACCAGGACCGGCCGCCCCGGTACGAGTACCGGCTCACCCCGCGCGGCCGCGCGCTGCTGCCCGTACTGATCGCGCTCCAGGACTGGGGCGACACCTGGGTCCTGGGGGAAGGGGAAATGATGGCGACGGCCGCGGAGACCTCGAAGGAGGCGGCCCGGGTGCACGCCCTGGTGGGCACGCGCCTGCCCGCGCTGCGACTGCTGGACCACGACGGCGGGTCGCGCGACCCGGTCGCCGGCACCCCGTACACCGTCCTGTACTTCTTCCCCGGCGCCTACGCCCGCCGGGACGCCTATCCGCCGGGCTGGGCCGAGATCCCGGGCGCGAGCGGCTGCACGCTCGAATCCTGTACGTACCGCGACCGGTCGGCCGAGTTCACGGCGGCCGGCGCGACCGTGCACGGGGTCTCCACCCAGCGCCCGGACGAGCAGCGGGCCTTCGCGGACGCGGAGCGGCTGCGGTTCCCGCTGCTGTCCGACGCCGAGCTGGAACTGACGGCGGCGCTGCGCCTGCCGACCTTCCGCGCGGGGGGAACCAGCCGGATGAAGCGGCTGACGCTGGTGGTGGACCGCGACCGGACGGTCCGCGAGGCGCTGTATCCGATCACGGACATCGAGGAGAGCGTCCGAGCGGCGCTGGCGGCGGTACGGAGCGGGGGCCCGTCCGGGGAATGAGGAACGCCCGGGGACGGGGCGCTCACCCCGCCGACGGCGCCGTCAGTGGGCGATCCGCCCCAGCATCTCGCGCGCGTACGCCTCGTCGTACTCACCGCCGGTGAGCAGCACCTGCAGACAGATCCCGTCCATGAGCGCGATCAGCGCCCGCGCCGTTGCCGGATCGGTCCGCCGGGACAGCAGCTCGGCGGTGCCGTCGGTCCACTCGGCGGCGACGGGGCGCAGCGCGGGCCTGCGCAGCGCGGCGAGATACAGCTCGTACTCCAGCTCGGCCCGCCCGCGCCCGCCGGAGAAGTACGCGCCCAGCAGCCCGGCCAGTTCCCCGGCGAGGTCGGCATCCGGGTCGGCCAGCGCCTCGCTCTCCCGCATTACCTCGGCGAAGTTCTCGTTCGAGCGGCGCAGCGCGGCGGTCAACAGCTCGTCCAGCGAGGCGAAGTGATACGTCGTCGAGCCGAGCGGCACATCGGCCTCGGCCGCGACGGAGCGGTGGCTCAGCCCCGCGATGCCCTTGGCGCCGACCACCCTGATCGCGGCGTCGATGATGCGGTCGCGCCGCTCGGGGTCGTAGCGGCGCGCCATCAGTGGGCCCCGCCCAGATTCAGCACCACCACTCCGGCGATGACCAGCGCTATGCCCGCCAGCTTGACCGGGCTGCCGGACTCGCCCATGAAGAGGATGCCGATCGCGGCGACCGCCGCGGTGCCGATCCCGGCCCAGATGGCATAGGCGGTGCCCACCGACAGCGTCTTCAGCGTCTGGGCGAGCAGCCCGAAGGCCACGAGGTATCCCGCGACGGTGATCAGCGAGGGCCAGAGCCGGGTGAAGCCCTCGCTGTACTTCATGGCCGTCGTGCCGGCCACCTCCGCCGCGATCGCCGCGGCCAGCAGTCCGTATCCCATGTGTACAAGTGTACGCATCGCCGTCCGCACGGAAAGCACGGCGGCTTCCGGACAGCCGAGACGTTACGGTGTCCCGACCGACAGCACACCAGTACGACGAGACGACGGAGCGACAGTGGCGCAGGACGCAGGGTGGGGCGGAGCACCGTACGGAGGACCCCCGGGGTGGGGGGCCTGGGCGCCACCGCCGAAGCCCGGGGTGATTCCGCTGACACCCTTGAGGCTCGGCGACATACTCGGCGGCGCCTTCAGCACGCTGGGGCGCTACTGGAAGCAGTTGTTCGGCATGGGCGCCGTCGTGTTCGGCGGGGCGCTGGCGATCATGGTCGTCACGGTCGTGATCGCGTACTCCGCGGTCAGCGGCCATCTGCACACGGTCTTCTCGCTCAGCGCCGACGAGGACCCGCCTGCCTCCGACGTGATTCCGCTCGTGATCGCTCTCGGCATCATCTGCCTGCTCGCGGTGATCGTCTTCTCGGTCGCGACGGCCATGATGTACGCGACCGTGCCCACCGTGCTCCAGGAGGCGGTGCTGGGCAGGCCGACCACCTTCTCCGCCGTCTGGCGCCGGGCCTGGTCGCGTGTTCCGACGGTGATCGGGACGGTGATCCTGACCTATCTGATCGCGTTGATCCCGATGGTGCTGGTGGTGGCCGGGTTCTTCGCGCTCGTGATCGGCTCGATCACCCTGGCGCACGACACCGGCACCGCCCTGTGGGTCGTGCTCGGCTTCGTGGGCGCCTTCGCCACGGCCCCGCTCGCGATCTGGCTCTGCGTGAAGTTCTGCCTGGCACCCTCGGCCGCGGTGTTCGAGGGACAGTCCGCGGTGGCCTCCCTGCGCCGCTCGGCCCAGTTGGTGCGCGGCGACTGGTGGCGGATCTTCGGGACGGGTCTGCTGGCCCTGATCCTGGCCTCCGTGGCGAGCTACATCGTCCAGATCCCGTTCTCGTTCCTCGGCATGTTCTCCGGCATCATCGGCGGGACGACGCTGGACGAGGACCCCAACCCCACCGCGATCGTCTTCGCCATGAGCGGCTACATGGTGATCATGGCCCTGGGACAGCTGGTCAGCCAGTTCATCACGGCGGTCTTCCCACCGCTGGTGACCGGCCTGCTCTACGTCGACCGGCGCATGCGCACGGAGAACCTGGGCCCGGCCCTTGCCGAGGCGGCTGGCGTACCCGCGCAGCCCGGTCCGCAGTACGGCTTCTAGGGCGGGCCGCGCGGGTACACCCGCGTCCGCCCCCGAAGGGAACGGCCGTGCCCGCCGGTCCGTCCGGCGGGCACGGCCGTCCGTGTCCTCGGTCCGCGAGGCGGTACCTCGCGAGGCCGTCCGTTCCGTCAGCCGCCGACGGTGAACCAGGTGGCCCGGGACTTCTTCCATTCGGCGTGGTCGAGGTCCTTCGCCTCGGTGCCGTCCCCGTACAGATCCGCCGATCCGGCATCCGTGATCAGCTGCGCACGGGCGCCCGGAACCGTCAGGTCCGGAACGTCCACGACGGCCTCCCAGCCGCCCGGGTCCGCCGTCGGGAGATCGGCCCGCTTGACCGGTGCGTGCGAGGCGACGCCGTCCCAGGCATAGAGGGCGTACGGATCTGAGTTGTCGTCGGCCGCCCAGGAACCGGCCACGATCAGATACTGGTCGGCGGCGTTCTTGCGGATGTCCCGGATGCTGAGCCCGCCGAGGTCCAGCTCGATCGGCGCGCCCATGACCGCCTTCGCCCCGCTGCCGGCCACCTTGTCGAAGTTGGTGACGGGCACGATCAGGGCCTTGCCGCCCGCCTTCGGCGGCACCAGGGGTGCGCGGAAGCCGAGATACGCGGTGGTCGTCGAGCCGGGTGCGAACTCCAGGCCCTCGACGTTGAACCCGTCGATCTGCTTGGGCACTTCACCGTCCGCCGTCCCCGCGGCGAAGCCGAGCCGGTTGCCGTTGGCCCTGTCCCAGGCGACGAGGTCGTCCCGGAGCTTCTTGTACGAGCCGCCCACCGTCAGCTGCGTGGCGGCGCCCGACCCGGTCACCTTCGTGGTGAAGACGGTGTTGCGGGGCGACTTGTACTCGCCGTCCTTGTTGTTGCCCAGCGAACCGGTCCAGTAGATGGTGTCGCCGGCCCGGGCCGCGCCCTCGATGTCGACCTCCTTCGACACCCCGAGCGCCGAACCCACGTCCCAGCTCCTGACCGGCCCGCCGGACGCGGAACGGTCGTACAGGCGCAGCGTGTTGGACTCGTCGTCGGCCACGACCACGTACCCGCCACCGACGTCCACGGCGGCCGAGGAGTCCGAGGAGCCGGTGAGATAACGGGTGTCGGCGGCGTTCTGGACGGCGGCGGACGCGGCGTAGTGCAGCGTCCTGGTGGCGGTCTTGCCGCCGAGTCCGGTGACCTCGACCGTGAGGTCGGTGTAGCCGCGCCCGTGCGCGGCGACCGTGAGCTTCCGGGTGCCGCCGGTCCCCGTCACGGTGACGTCGCCGGTCCCGGCGACGGAAGGCCTGGAGCTGGCGGACGCCGCCACGCCGAGCTCGGCCGCATCGGCCCCGCTCTGCGCGACGGTGACGGTCACCGCGGGGTCACCGCTCGCGCCCACGGCGCCGGAGAGGTAGGAGACCGAGAGCCCGATCGTCGGCGTTCCGTAACTCGCTGCGTGCGCGGGGGCGTTGAGCCCCAGGACGGCCAGCAGGAGAACACCGCCCGCGGCGGCGGCCGTCCTGCGGTGGGGGAGCGAAGACTGATGCAGCACGGCATGCCTCTCGTCGGCGTGGGTGTCGCGGGTAGGTTCCGCTACCCGTGCCAACGAGGGACACACATCACGAGTACGGCGGGCGAAGCAACGACGACGAACGGCCCCCGGCGCGGAGCCGGGAGCCGTTCGTCGTCAGTGGTGGGCCAGGGGCCGCCCGAAGGATCAGGACTCAGACGTTGAAGCCCAGAGCGCGCAGCTGCTCGCGGCCGTCGTCCGTGATCTTGTCCGGGCCCCACGGCGGCATCCAGACCCAGTTGATCCGCAGCTCGTTGACGATGCCGTCGGTCGCCGACTTCGCCTGGTCCTCGATGACATCGGTCAGCGGGCAGGCCGCGGACGTCAGCGTCATGTCGAGGGTGGCGATATTGGCGTCGTCGATGTGGATGCCGTAGATCAGGCCCAGGTTGACGACGTCGATTCCCAGCTCGGGGTCGACCACGTCGTACAGCGCCTCGCGGACCTCCTCCTCGGAGGCCGGCTTGGTGGTCAGAGTCTCGTTGTCGCTCATGCCGTCTTCCCTTCGGACAGCGCTTTCGCCGTCGCGTCCTTCCACGCCATCCAGCTCAGCAGCGCACACTTCACCCGGGCCGGGTACTTCGAGACACCGGCGAACGCGACCGCGTCCTCCAGCACCTCCTCCATCGCGTCGTCGGGCTCCAGCTGGCCCTTCGACTGCATCAGCTCCAGGAAGGTCTCCTGGATCTTCTGCGCCTGGCCCAGCTCCTTGCCGACCAGGAGGTCGTTCAGCACGGAGGCGCTGGCCTGGCTGATGGAGCAGCCCTGACCCTCGTACGACACATCGGCGATGGTCTCGCCGTCGTACTTCACCCGGAGAGTGATCTCGTCGCCGCACGTCGGGTTGACGTGGTGCACCTCGGCGTCGCCGTCCCGCAGGCCGCGCCCGTGGGGGTGCTTGTAGTGGTCCAGGATCACTTCCTGGTACATGGAATCAAGCTTCACCAGTCAACCCTCAGCCGCTCGCCCATTATCCGAAAAAGTTCCGTACGTGCTCCAGACCGTCCACCAGGGCGTCGACCTCGGCGGGCGTGGAGTACAGATAGAACGACGCTCGTGTGGTCGCAGGAATTCCGTACCGCAGGCAGACCGGCCGTGCGCAGTGGTGTCCGACCCGGACCGCGATGCCCTGCTCGTCGAGCACCTGGCCCACGTCGTGCGGGTGGATGTCGCCGAGCGTGAAGGAGATCGTGGCGCCTCGGTCCTCGGCCGTCGCCGGACCGATGATCCGGAGGTCCGGGACCTCCAGGAGCCGCTTCACCGCGTACTCGGTGATCGCGTGCTCGTGCCGGTAGATCTTCTCCATGCCGATCGCCGAGAGGTAGTCCACGGCCGCGCCGAGGCCGACGGCCTGGGCGATCGGGGGCGTACCGGCCTCGAACTTGTGCGGCGCGGGGGCGTACGTCGACGAGTGCATCGACACGGTCTCGATCATCTCGCCGCCACCGAGGAACGGCGGCAGGTCCTCCAGGAGCTCCTGCCGTCCCCAGAGCACGCCGATGCCGGTCGGGCCGACCATCTTGTGACCGGTGAAGGCCACGAAGTCGGCCTGCAGCGCCTGCACGTCGAGCACCATGTGCGGGGCGGCCTGCGAGGCGTCGATGCAGACCAGCGCGCCGACCTGCTGGGCCCGGCGGATGATCTTCTCGACCGGGTTGATCGTGCCCATGATGTTGGAGACCAGGGTGAAGGAGACGATCTTCGTCTTCTCCGTGATGATCTCCTCGATGTTGGACAGGTCGAGGCGGCCGTCGTCGGTGATGCCGAACCACTTCAGCTTCGCGCCCGTGCGCTGCGAGAGCAGCTGCCACGGCACGATGTTGGAGTGGTGCTCCATCTCCGTGGTGACGATCTCGGTGTCGTGGTCCACCCGGTAGGGCTCGTCGGCCCAGCCGAGCATGTTGGCCACGAGGTTGAGCGACTCGGAGGCGTTCTTGGTGAAGATCACCTCGTCGCGGCTGGGCGCGTTGATGAACGCGGCGACCTTGTCACGGGCGCCTTCGTACAGCGCCGTGGCCTCCTCCGCGATCGTGTACACGCCGCGGTGCACGTTGGCGTTGTGCCGCTCGTAGTACTCGTTGAGGGCGTCGAGCACCTGGCGCGGCTTCTGCGAGGTCGCAGCACTGTCCAGGTAAACGATCTTCTTCCCGTCGTGGACCGTCCGATCCAGCAGGGGGAAGTCCTTGCGGATCGCCTCGGTGTCGAGGAGGCCCGGCAGCTGTGTCACGCGGAAGCGCCACCCTTCACATATGCCTCGTAGCCCTCGTTCTCCAGCTTGTCGGCGAGCTCGGCGCCGCCGGACTCGGCAATGCGGCCGTTGGCGAAGACGTGCACGAAGTCGGGCTTGATGTAGCGGAGGATCCGCGTGTAGTGCGTGATCAGCAGGGTGCCGACCTCGCCGGTCTCGCGGACCCGGTTGACGCCCTCGGAGACGATGCGCAGGGCGTCGACGTCCAGACCGGAGTCGGTCTCGTCGAGGATCGCGACCTTCGGCTTGAGGAGCTCCAGCTGGAGGATCTCGTGGCGCTTCTTCTCACCGCCGGAGAAGCCCTCGTTGACGTTGCGCTCGGCGAACGCCGGGTCCATCTGGAGCCGGCCCATCGTCTCCTTGACCTCCTTCACCCAGGTGCGCAGCTTGGGCGCCTCGCCGCGGACGGCGGTGGCGGAGGTGCGGAGGAAGTTGGAGACCGAGACACCGGGGATCTCGACCGGGTACTGCATCGCGAGGAACAGGCCGGCGCGGGCCCGCTCGTCGACGGTCATCTCCAGGACGTCCTCGCCGTCCAGGGTCACCGAACCGCTGGTGATCGTGTACTTGGGGTGACCCGCGAGGGAGTAAGCGAGGGTGGACTTGCCGGACCCGTTGGGGCCCATGATGGCGTGGGTCTCGCCCTGCTTCACGGTCAGGTCGACGCCCTTGAGGATCTCCTTCGTGGCGTTGTCGGCCTCGACGGAGACGTGCAGGTCGCGGATTTCAAGCGTTGCCATGGGTGACTCAGGACTCCTGGGTGACGGAGACGAGCACATCGTCCCCTTCGATCTTGACGGGGTATACGGGGACGGGGCGCGTCGCGGGAAGGCCGGACGGCTTGCCGGTGCGCAGATCGAAGCTGGAGCCGTGCAGCCAGCACTCGATCATGCAGTCCTCGACCTCTCCCTCGGACAATGAGACGTTCGCGTGCGAGCAGATGTCGTTGATCGCGTACACCTCGCCCTCGGTACGGACGACGGACACCGGGACGCCGTCGAGCTCCACCCGCTTCGGGGTGTCGTCCTCCAGCTCACTCAGCGCGCAGGCTTTGACGAAGGCCATCAGACGGATGCCTTCAGCTCGGCCTCGATCTTCTCCAGCAGCCGCGCCTCGACGTCCGGCAGGCCGATCTGCTGGACGAGCTCGGCGAAGAAGCCGCGCACGACGAGCCTGCGGGCCTCCTCGGCGTCGATGCCGCGGGACATCAGGTAGAAGAGCTGCTCGTCGTCGAACCGGCCGGTCGCGGAGGCGTGGCCGGCGCCGACGATCTCACCGGTCTCGATCTCCAGGTTCGGCACGGAGTCGACCCGCGCACCGTCCGTGAGGACGAGGTTGCGGTTCATCTCGTAGGTGTCGGTGCCCTCGGCCCTGGCCTGGATGAGGACGTCACCGATCCACACGGCGTGTGCGCCGTCGCCCTGGAGCGCGCCCTTGTAGGCGGCGTTGGACTTGCAGTGCGGGGTGTTGTGGTCGACCAGGAGGCGGTGCTCCTGGTGCTGGCCCTTGTCGGTGAAGTACAGGCCGAAGAGCTCGGCCTCGCCGCCGGTGCCCGCGTAGGCGACGCGCGGGTGGAGGCGGACGAGGTCGCCGCCGAAGGTGACGACGATCGACTTGAACGAGGCGTCCCGGCCGACCAGCGCGTTGTGCTGGCCGACGTGGACCGCGTTCTCGTCCCAGTCCTGCACGGAGACGACGGTGAGCTTCGCGCCGTCACCGAGGACGTAGTCCACGTTGGCGGCGAGCACCGCGTCACCGGTGTGGTCGATGACGACGACGGCCTCGGCGAAGGCACCCAGCTCGACGACCTGGTGGCCGTAGGCCACGCCGCCCTCGCCGTGCACCGCGATGCGGATCGGCTCGGTGAGCACGGCCTCCTTGGCGACCGTGACCACGGACGCCTGCTCGAAGGACGTGTACGCCTGGGCGGCGACGCGGTCCACCGGGATGCCCGCCCTGCCCAGCCGGGAGTCGTCGCGGCCGACGGTCTCGACCGTGACGCCCTCGGGGGCCTCGATCGCGACCTTCACGGCGCCGCCGGTGGCGACGGCCGTGCCGTCGTGCAGCCCGCGCAGCCGCTCCAGCGGGGTGAACCGCCACTCCTCCTCGCGGCCGTGCGGGACCGGGAAGTCCGCGACGTCGAACGACGGGGGCGCGCTCATGCGCGTGGCGACGGTCGACTCGGCGGCCACCGCGATGGACCCGGTGGTGGTGGAACCCGCCGGAATGTTCTGAGCCTCAGCCATGGCTGTCGTAGTGCTCGCTTTCTCTGTCAGTGGTCGGGGAATCCGGTCGTCAGGCTGCGCTAGCCGACCGAACCCTCCATCTGCAGCTCGATCAGCCGGTTGAGCTCGAGGGCGTACTCCATCGGCAGCTCCTTCGCGATCGGCTCGACGAAGCCGCGCACGATCATCGCCATCGCCTCGAACTCCGTCAGACCGCGGCTCATCAGGTAGAAGAGCTGGTCCTCGGAGACCTTGGAGACGGTCGCCTCGTGCCCCATCGACACGTCGTCCTCACGGACGTCGACGTAGGGGTAGGTGTCGGAGCGCGAGATCGTGTCGACCAGCAGCGCGTCACAGAGCACGTTGGACTTCGCGCCCGGCGCGCCCTCGCCGATCTCGATCAGACCGCGGTAGGAGGTGCGGCCGCCGCCCCGCGCCACCGACTTGGAGACGATGTTGGAGGAGGTGTTCGGCGCCATGTGGACCATCTTGGCGCCGGCGTCCTGGTGCTGGCCCTCGCCCGCGAAGGCGATGGACAGGGTCTCGCCCTTGGCGTGCTCGCCCATCAGGTAGACGGCGGGGTACTTCATGGTGACCTTGGAGCCGATGTTGCCGTCGACCCACTCCATGGTCGCGCCCTCGTAGGCCACGGCGCGCTTGGTGACCAGGTTGTAGACGTTGTTCGACCAGTTCTGGATCGTCGTGTAGCGGCAGCGGCCGCCCTTCTTCACGATGATCTCGACGACCGCGGAGTGCAGCGAGTCGGAGGAGTAGATCGGGGCGGTGCAGCCCTCGACGTAGTGGACGTAGGCGTCCTCGTCGACGATGATCAGCGTCCGCTCGAACTGGCCCATGTTCTCCGTGTTGATACGGAAGTAGGCCTGGAGCGGGATGTCGACGTGGACACCCTTGGGCACGTAGATGAACGAGCCGCCGGACCACACGGCCGAGTTCAGCGAGGCGAACTTGTTGTCGCCGACCGGGATGACGGTGCCGAAGTACTCCTTGAAGAGCTCCGGGTGCTCCTTCAGCGCGGTGTCGGTGTCGAGAAAGATGACGCCCTGCTCCTCCAGGTCCTCACGGATCTGGTGGTAGACGACCTCGGACTCGTACTGCGCGGCGACACCGGCGACCAGGCGCTGCTTCTCCGCCTCCGGGATGCCGAGCTTGTCGTAGGTGTTCTTGATGTCCTCGGGCAGGTCCTCCCAGGACTCCGCCTGCTTCTCCGTGGACCGCACGAAGTACTTGATGTTGTCGAAGTCGATGCCCGACAGGTCGGAGCCCCAGTTCGGCATGGGCTTCTTGTCGAACAGCTTCAGGCCCTTGAGGCGCAGCTTCAGCATCCACTCGGGCTCGTTCTTCTTCGCCGAGATGTCGCGGACGACATCCTCGGAGAGCCCGCGCTTGGCCGCGGCGCCTGCCGCGTCGGAGTCGGCCCAGCCGAATTCGTACGTGCCCAGACCCTCGAGCTCAGGGTGGGCAGTCTCCGTGGGGAGCGTCATGCGGGGTTCCTCCCGGCCGTGCTTGCAGATGCTGAATTGGTGGTCTGTGGTGCTGAGTGGCCGCTGCGCGGAATGTACGTCGTGCACACACCGTCGCCGTGGGCGATGGTGGCCAGACGCTGCACATGCGTCCCGAGGAGGCTGGAGAAGAACTCCGTCTCCGCCTCGCACAGCTGCGGGTACTGCTCGGCGACGTGGGCGACCGGGCAGTGGTGCTGACAGAGCTGCTCGCCCTGCTGCGGACCGGGCGCGCTACGCGCCGTAGCAGCGTACCCGTCGGCGGACAAGGCCTTGGCCAGCGCTTCGGTGCGGGCCTCGGGGTCCGCGGCCTCGACCGCCGTGCGGTACGCCTCGGACTCGGCCGCGATCCTGGCACGGGCGAAAGCGGTGACCGCCTCCTCGCCCGCGGTCTCGGCGATCCAGCGCAGGGCGTCCGCCGCGAGCTTGTCGTAGGACTGGTCGAAGGCGTCCCGTCCGCAGTCGGTGAGGGCGAACACCTTGGCCGGCCGGCCACGGGTCCGCGCCCCGTAGACCCGCTGCTCACGGGCCTCGACGACGCTGTCGGACGCGAGGGCGTCGAGGTGGCGGCGGACCGCGGCCTGGGTGAGGCCGAGACGCTTCGCCAGCTCGGCGACGGTGGACGGGCCATGGTCCAGGATGGAGCGCGCGACCCGGTTGCGCGTCGAGCGCTCACCGGTCGCGAGTTCCTCCTGCGGAGCCTCGCCAACGTATTTCACAACGCCATTGTTGCGTAATTCATCCGGCCCTGACAACCACGGTCCGAAACGATCTATGGTGCCATTCATCACTTAGGGTTACCTAATTCGGCCCCGGGAGACGGGCTCGTTCCGCCCCTGCCTAGACTTACCGGCCATGAAGAGCGAGTCCGTCGTACAGGTCCGCGGCCTGGTGAAGCGGTACGGCCCCAAGACCGCTGTGGACGGCCTCGACCTGTGTGTGCGCACCGGCACCGTCACCGCCGTCCTCGGCCCCAACGGCGCCGGCAAGACCACCACCGTCGAGACCTGCGAGGGCTACCGCCGCCCGGACGCCGGGACGGTACGGGTCCTCGGCCTCGACCCGGTCGCCGACGCGGCGGAGCTCCGCCCCCGGATCGGCGTGATGCTCCAGTCGGGTGGCGTCCACTCCGGGGCGCGCGCCGACGAGATGCTTCGCCACATGGCGAAGCTCCACGCCCATCCGCTGGACGTCGACACCCTGATCGAGCGCCTCGGCCTCGGCAGCTGCGGCCGCACGGCCTACCGACGGCTCTCCGGCGGCCAGCAGCAGCGGCTCGCCCTGGCGATGGCCGTCGTCGGCCGCCCCGAACTGGTCTTCCTCGACGAGCCGACCGCCGGCCTCGACCCGCAGGCCCGCCGCTCCACCTGGGAGCTCGTGCGCGAGCTGCGCACCGACGGGGTCTCCGTGGTCCTCACCACGCACTTCATGGACGAGGCCGAGGAGCTCGCCGACGACGTCGCCGTCATCGACGCGGGCAAGGTCATCGCCCAGGGCAGCCCCGAGACGCTCTGCCGGGGCGGCGCCGAGAACACCCTGCGCTTCACCGGCCGCCCCGGTCTCGACATCGGCTCGCTGCTGAAGGCGCTGCCCGACGGCTCCGAGGCGGCCGAGATCCTCCCGGGCGCGTACCGCATCTCCGGTGACGTCGACCCGGAGCTGCTGGCCACCGTCACCTCCTGGTGCGCCCGGCACGGGGTGATGCCGTCGGGCATCTCCGTGGAGCGGCACACGCTGGAGGACGTCTTCCTGGAACTGACCGGCAAGGAGCTGCGCACATGAGCGCCGGTACGTACACCCCGCGCCCGGGCGCGGCCCCGCTGGGCCGCATGATCACCGCGCAGACCGCCCTGGAGACACGGATGCTGCTGCGCAACGGCGAGCAGCTGCTGCTGACCGTGATCATCCCGACGCTGCTGCTGGTGCTCTTCAGCGCGGTCGACATCGTGGACACCGGCGCGGGCGAGTCCGTCGACTTCCTGACGCCCGGCATCCTCGCGCTGGCCGTGATGTCCACGGCCTTCACGGGCCAGGCCATCGCCACCGGTTTCGAGCGGCGCTACGGGGTGCTCAAGCGGCTCGGCGCCTCGCCGCTGCCGCGCTGGGCGCTGATGACCGCGAAGACCCTCGCGGTGCTGGTCACCGAGGTGTTGCAGGTGGTGCTGCTCACGGTGATCGCGTTCGCGCTGGGCTGGTCGCCGCACGGCAACCCCTTCGCCGTCCTGCTGCTGCTCGTGCTCGGCACGGCGGCCTTCTCCGGGCTCGGGCTGCTGATGGCCGGGACGCTCAAGGCGGAGGCGACGCTCGCCGCGGCCAACCTGGTCTTCCTGCTGCTGCTGGTCGGCGGCGGGGTCATCGTGCCGCTGGACAAGTTCCCGGACGCGGTGCAGTCGGTGCTGGGGCTGCTGCCGATCGCCGCCCTGTCCGACGGTCTGCGCGAGGTGCTCCAGCACGGTGCGCCGATGCCGTGGGGCGATCTCGGCACCCTGGCGGTGTGGGCGGTCCTGGGGCTGGGCGCGGCGGCGAGGTTCTTCCGCTGGGAGTGAGGCGGCGAACGCGCTCCGTCGACGATTCGGGGTAACTCGTCCCCCTCGTGAAAGCTTGCACAAGCCGCCGCCTACGATGGTGCGCGTGCCCAAGCTGACCCGAGCCGAAGTCGCTCAAGCCGCGCGGAACCCGCTCCTGTACATCGCCGAGCGATGGACCCCCTCCCCCCGTACGGTCCGCCGTGCGGCCATGTCGGCGGTCGTCATGGCCGTGGTCATCGTCGTGACCGGTGGCGCGGTGCGGCTGACCGGCTCCGGCCTCGGCTGCCCGACCTGGCCCAAGTGCACCGACGAGAGCCTCACGGCGACGAGCGAGATGGGCTTCCACGGCGCCATCGAATTCGGCAACCGGATGCTGACGTACGTCCTGTGCGCGGCCGTCGGCTGGGCGATCATCGCCGCGCGGTCCGCCAAGCCCTGGCGGCACAGCCTGACGAAGCTCGGCTGGGTGCAGTTCTGGGTGGTCATGGGCAACGCCGTGCTCGGCGGCATCGTGGTGCTGGTCGGCCTCAACCCGTACACCGTCGCGGCGCACTTCCTGCTCTCCACGGCGCTGCTCACCGTCGCGATGGTGACCTGGCAGCGGGTCCGCGAGGGCGACGAGGCGCCCCGGCCGCTGGTCGGCAAGGCGGTCTCCCAGCTGACCTGGCTGCTCGCGGTCGCCGCGGGGCTGCTGATCGCGGTCGGCACGGTGGTCACGGGCGCCGGACGGCACGCGGGCGACTCCAGCGATGTGCACCGCATTCCGATCGACTGGAAGATGATCTCGCAGCTGCACGCCGATCTGGCCTGGGTCGTGGTGGCGCTGACCGTCGCGCTCTGGTTCGTGCTGAAGGCCGTCGACGCGCCGGCCGGCCCGCTGCACCGCGCCCGCGACCTCTTCCTGGTGCTGATGGCGCAGGGCGTCATCGGGTACGTGCAGTACTTCACCGACACGCCGGAGATCCTGGTCGGCCTGCACATGCTGGGCTCGTGCCTGGTGTGGATCGCGGTCGTGCGGGTGGTCCTGTCGCTGCGTGAGCGCCCCGTGGCGGTGGCCGCGGTGCCCGGCCCCGCGGCCGAGCAGCCGGAGCCCGCGGCGGCCGGCTGACCTGCGACCGCCTCCTCCGCCCATACGTACGCCGATCGCCGGACGGGTTCCTTGTCGGAACCGTCCGGCGATCGGCGTACGCGGGGAAACCGTGCGGGCTCAGGCCCGGTCGGAGGGGCCGCCGATCTGGATGCCGGCCATCCGCGTCCACTCGTACGGACCGGTGCGGACCTTCGCCGCGAACTCCCCGTCGAAGGACTCGTGCATCGTGATCCCGGCCTTCCGGGTGGCGCTCTCGGCGATCTCGTACGAGGGTGCGACCAGATCGCCCCAGCCGCCGTCCTCGCCCACGAGCACGATGCGGGCGCCCCGCTGCCCGATGTAGGCGAGCTGTCCCTCCGCGCCGCCGTGCGCCTTGGAGAAGGCGCCGATCTCCTTGGCGAGCTTCGCCGCCCTGCGCTCCGCGCGGGCCGCCTGCTTGCCGCTCTCCACCTGGGTCTCTGCCGTCTCAGCCATGCCCAGGATGCTACCGACGGGTAGCCCGACGCGCGACGGGCGGGGTGCGTGGCCTGGGCCACGCACCCCGCCCGTCGGCAGGAATCGTCAACAGGGACCGGGCTGCGGGACTACCTCAGGAAGGGGTCGACCGCCACGGCCACGAAGAGCAGCGAGACATAGGTGATGGACCAGTGGAACAGCCGCATCTCCTTGAGCTTCGCGCCGGTCACGCCGGCCTTGGCCCGGTTCTGCAGGCCGTGCGCCTCCCAGAGCCAGAACCCGCCGGTCGCCAGCGCCACCGCCGTGTAGAACCAGCCGGTGTAGCCCAGCGGGGTCAGCAGCAGCGACACGGCCACCATCACCCAGCTGTAGACGACGATCTGGCGGGCCACCACCTGGTTGGACGCGATGACCGGAAGCATCGGGACGCCGACCCGGGCGTAGTCCTCCTTCACCTTCATGGAGAGCGGCCAGTAGTGCGGCGGCGTCCAGAAGAAGATGACGGCGAAGAGGATCACCGCGGCCCAGGACATCGAGTTCGTCACGGCCGACCAGCCGATGAGGACCGGCATACAGCCCGCGATGCCGCCCCAGACGATGTTCTGCGAGGTACGGCGCTTGAGCAGCATCGTGTAGACGACGACGTAGAACAGCAGCGCGCCGAGCGAGAGCGCCGCCGAGAGCCAGTTCACCAGCAGGCCGAACCAGACCGTCGAGATCACCGCGAGGGCGAAGCCGAAGGCCAGGCACTCGCGCGGGCTCACCATGCCGGTGACCAGCGGGCGCTGCGACGTACGGTCCATCAGGGCGTCGATGTCGCGGTCGATGTACATGTTCAGCGCGTTGGCACCGCCGGCGGAGAGATATCCGCCGATGGTGGTGGTGACCACGAGCCACAGGTCGGGTACACCCTGCGCGGCGAGGAACATCACCGGAACGGTGGTGATCAGCAGCAGCTCGATGATCCGCGGCTTGGTCAACGCCACGAAAGCCTTGACACGGGCCCCGAACGGGCGATGGCCCCCTGGGCTGGGAGTCAAGGCGACCCCTGCGGGTCGGGACTCGACGGCCGTCACGCACACCCCTGACAGAGAAATCCCAGCAAGCTCCGGGCGTGAAGGCCCGGTAAAGACTTGCGCGAACCAGACCACTGTAGACGTTGGGGACAGGCCGATCTTCGCGGGGGTGGCTCGTGTTGGAGCGGCAGGGAAGCAGCGCCCATGAGCAGGGGTCCCGCCCGGCGGAACGGAACAGAAGGAACGGGGCGTGCTCACCGGAGGGCCCATAAGTAAGGAGAAGCGCTCATCGGAGTGGCGCAGAAGTGAGCCGTCGCGCTCATACGGGAGGCGAACTCCGCGGGCCGCCTGCACCCTGGAAAGCAGCGGAAAATGCTTGTTCCGGCGGGGGTAGGCTCGACAACGCCCGGTGCGGTCACAGTCACCGGTTTACAACAGTGGAGAGGAGCCCTGACTCAGGGTGAGCACCAAGCCGACCACCACAGATCTCCAGTGGACCGAATTGGACCAGCGGGCCGTGGACACTGTCCGTGTCCTTGCAGCGGACGCCGTACAGAAGGTCGGAAACGGCCACCCTGGTACGGCCATGAGCCTCGCTCCCGCCGCGTACACCCTCTTCCAGAAGGTGATGCGTCACGACCCCGCCGACGCGGACTGGGCCGGGCGCGACCGGTTCGTGCTGTCGGCCGGTCACACCAGCCTGACCCTCTACATCCAGCTCTACCTGGCCGGGTACGGCCTGGAGCTCGATGACCTCAAGGCCTTCCGCACCTGGGGCTCGAAGACCCCCGGTCACCCGGAGTACGGCCACACCACCGGCGTCGAGACGACCACCGGCCCGCTGGGCCAGGGCGTCGCCAACGCGGTGGGCATGGCGATGGCCGCCCGCTACGAGCGCGGCCTGTTCGACCCGGAGGCGGCCCCCGGCACCTCCCCCTTCGACCACATGGTCTGGGCCGTCGCCGGTGACGGCTGCCTCCAGGAGGGCATCTCCGCGGAGGCGTCCTCGCTGGCCGGCCACCAGAAGCTGGGCAACCTGGTCCTGCTCTGGGACGACAACCACATCTCCATCGAGGGCGACACGGAGACCGCGGTCTCCGAGGACACCCTGAAGCGGTACGAGGCCTACGGCTGGCACGTCCAGCGCGTCGAGCAGCTGCCGAACGGCGACCTGGACCCGGCGGGTCTGTACCGCGCGCTCCAGGCCGCCAAGGCCGAGACCGGGCGCCCGTCGTTCATCGCGGCCCGCTCGATCATCGCCTGGCCCGCGCCGCACGCCCAGAACACCGAGGCCTCGCACGGCTCGGCACTCGGTGACGAAGAGGTCGCCGCCACGAAGAGGGTCCTCGGCTTCGACCCGGAGAAGACCTTCGAGGTCGCCGACGAGGTCATCGCCCACACCCGTGAGGCGCTGGACCGCGGCCGCGAGGCCCGGGGCGAGTGGGAGAAGTCCTTCGCCGCGTGGCGCACCGCCAACCCGGAGCGCGCCGCCGAGTTCGACCGGATCTCCGCCGGCGAGCTGCCCGCGGGCTGGGAGGACAGGCTTCCGGTCTTCGAACCGGGCAAGGGTGTCGCCACCCGTGCCGCCTCCGGCAAGGTGCTCCAGGCGCTCGGCGAGATCATCCCCGAGCTGTGGGGCGGCTCCGCCGACCTCGCGGGCTCGAACAACACCACGATCGACAAGACCTCGTCGTTCCTCCCGGTGGGCAACCCGCTGCCGGGCGCGGACCCGTACGGCCGCACGATCCACTTCGGCATCCGCGAGCACGCCATGGCCGCGGCCATGAACGGCATCGCGCTGCACGGCAACACCCGTATCTACGGCGGCACCTTCCTGGTGTTCTCCGACTACATGCGCAACGCCGTGCGCCTGTCCGCGCTGATGCACCTGCCGGTGACGTACGTGTGGACGCACGACTCGATCGGTCTCGGCGAGGACGGCCCGACCCACCAGCCGGTGGAGCACCTGGCCTCGCTGCGCGCCATCCCGGGCCTGAACATCGTCCGCCCGGCCGACGCCAACGAGACCTCCATCGCCTGGCGCGAGATCCTGCGCCGCTACACCAAGGTGTTCGGCAAGGGCGCCCCGCACGGTCTGGCGCTGACCCGCCAGGGCGTTCCGACGTACGAGGCGAACGAGGACGCGGCCAAGGGCGGCTACGTGCTCTTCGAGGCCGAGGGCGGCGAGGCCCAGGTCCTCCTCATCGGCACCGGCTCCGAGGTCCACCTCGCGGTCGAGGCGCGCGAGGAGCTGCAGGCGGCCGGCATCCCGACCCGGGTGGTCTCGATGCCGTCGGTCGAGTGGTTCGAGGAGCAGGACCAGGCGTACAAGGACAGCGTCCTGCCGCCGTCCGTGAAGGCGCGTGTCGCCGTGGAGGCCGGCATCGGTCTGACCTGGTACCGCTACGTCGGTGACGCCGGCCGGATCGTCTCGCTGGAGCACTTCGGTGCCTCGGCCGACGCCAAGGTCCTCTTCCGCGAGTTCGGCTTCACCGGCGAGCACGTCGCCGCCGCCGCGCGGGAATCTCTCGCCGCAGCCACGCGCTGACGCCGTTATACGACTAGTAGGAGATGCAATTCTCATGACAGACGCACTCAAGCGCCTCTCCGACGAGGGCGTGGCGATCTGGCTCGATGACCTGTCGCGCAAGCGGATCACCTCGGGCAATCTCGCCGAGCTGATCGACCAGCAGCACGTCGTGGGCGTCACCACCAACCCGTCGATCTTCCAGAAGGCGATCTCGCACGGCGACGGATACGAGCAGCAGCTCACCGACCTCGCCACCCGCAAGGTCACCGTCGACGAGGCCATCCGCATGATCACGACGGCCGACGTACGGGACGCGGCGGACATCCTGCGTCCGGTCTTCGACGCCACGGACGGCCAGGACGGCCGGGTCTCCATCGAGGTCGACCCGCGTCTGGCCCACCGCACCGCGGCCACCGTCGCCGAGGCCAAGCAGCTGGCCTGGCTGGTGGACCGACCCAACACGCTCATCAAGATCCCGGCGACGAAGGCCGGTCTCCCGGCGATCACCGAGGTCATCGGCAAGGGCATCAGCGTCAACGTCACGCTGATCTTCTCGCTGGAGCGCTACCGCGAGGTCATGGACGCCTACCTGGCGGGCCTGGAGAAGGCGAAGGCCGCGGGCCTGGACCTCTCGCTGATCCACTCGGTGGCCTCGTTCTTCGTGTCCCGCGTGGACACCGAGATCGACAAGCGCCTCGACACCGTCGGCACCGACGAGGCCAAGGCCCTCAAGGGCAAGGCCGCGCTCGCCAACGCCCGGCTCGCCTACCAGGCGTACGAAGAGGTCTTCGGCTCGGAGCGCTGGGCCGCCCTGGACAAGGCGCAGGCCAACAAGCAGCGTCCGCTGTGGGCCTCGACCGGCGTCAAGGACCCCGCGTACAAGGACACCCTGTACGTGGACGACCTGGTCGCCCCCGGCACGGTGAACACCATGCCCGAGGCCACCCTGGACGCCACCGCCGACCACGGGCGGATCACCGGCAACACGATCGCCGGTACCTACGAGCAGTCCCGCGCCGAGCTCGACGCCGTGGCGAAGCTCGGGATCTCCTACGACGACGTCGTCCAGCTTCTTGAGGACGAGGGCGTCGAGAAGTTCGAGGCGGCCTGGATCGACCTGCTCAACTCGACCGAGGCGGAGCTCAAGCGCCTCGCCCCTTCGGAGGGCTGACCACCTTGTCTGGTGTTCCCGGAGCCAACCCGCTTCGTGACCCCCAGGACCGACGGCTCCCGCGCATCGCGGGACCGTCGGGTCTGGTGATCTTCGGAGTCACGGGCGATTTGTCCCGCAAGAAGCTGATGCCCGCCGTCTACGACCTGGCCAATCGCGGCCTGTTGCCGCCGGGCTTCTCCCTCATCGGTTTCGCGCGCCGTGAGTGGCAGGACGAGGACTTCGCACAGGAGGTCCACGACGCCGTCAAGCAGCACGCGCGCACGCCGTTCCGCGAAGAGGTCTGGCAGCAGCTCATCCAGGGGATGCGCTTCGTCCAGGGCAACTTCGACGACGACGACGCCTTCGAGCAGCTGAAGACCACGATCCAGGAGCTGGACAAGGCGCAGGGCACGGGCGGCAACTTCGCCTTCTACCTGTCCGTGCCGCCGAAGTTCTTCCCCAAGGTCGTCCAGCAGCTCAAGAAGCACGGACTCGCCGACCAGAAGGAGGGCTCCTGGCGGCGTGCCGTCATCGAGAAGCCCTTCGGCCACGACCTGAAGAGCGCTCAGGAGCTCAACCAGATCGTGCACGACGTGTTCCCGCCCAACGAGGTCTTCCGGATCGACCACTACCTGGGCAAGGAGACCGTCCAGAACATCCTGGCGCTGCGGTTCGCCAACACGATGTTCGAGCCGATCTGGAACAGGTCGTACGTCGACCACGTCCAGATCACGATGGCCGAGGACATCGGCATCGGCGGCCGGGCCGGCTACTACGACGGCATCGGCGCCGCCCGTGACGTCATCCAGAACCACCTGCTCCAGCTGCTGGCGCTGACCGCGATGGAGGAGCCCGGCTCCTTCCACCCGAAGGCCCTGGTCGCCGAGAAGCTCAAGGTGCTCACGGCGGTGGAGCTGCCGGAGGACCTGGGCAAGCACACGGTGCGCGCCCAGTACGTGCACGCGTGGCAGGGCGGCGAGGAGGTCCCCGGCTACCTCGAAGAGGACGGCATCGACCCCAAGTCGAAGACCGACACCTACGCCGCGATCAAGCTGACGATCAACAACCGCCGCTGGGCGGGCGTGCCGTTCTACCTCCGTACCGGAAAGCGGCTCGGCCGCCGGGTCACGGAGATCGCGGTCGTCTTCAAGCGGGCCCCGTACCTGCCCTTCGAGTCCGGCGCCACCGAGGAGCTGGGCGGCAACGCCCTGGTCATCCGGGTCCAGCCGGACGAGGGCGTGACCGTGCGGTTCGGCTCCAAGGTGCCCGGCACCTCGATGGAGGTCCGGGACGTCACGATGGACTTCGCGTACGGCGAGTCCTTCACGGAGTCCAGCCCGGAGGCCTACGAGCGGCTCATCCTCGATGTGCTGCTCGGCGATGCCAACCTCTTCCCCCGGCACCAGGAGGTCGAACTCTCCTGGAACATCCTCGACCCGATCGAGGAGTACTGGGACAAGCACGGCAAGCCCGCCCAGTACCCGGCGGGCACCTGGGGTCCGGCCGAGGCCGACGAGATGCTCGCACGAGACGGACGGAGCTGGCGCCGGCCATGAAGATCGATCTCACGGAGACCACTTCCAGCAAGATCAACCAGGCGCTGGTCTCGGCCCGCCGTGCCATCGGCACCCCGGCCATCGGCATGGTGCTCACCCTGGTCATCGTCACCGACGAGGAGAACGCCTACGACGCGCTCAAGTCGGCCGGTGACGCCTCGCGCGAGCATCCCTCGCGGATCATCGCGGTGATCAAGCGGGTCAGCCGCTCGCCGCGCAGCCGCCGGGACGCCCGGCTCGACGCCGAGGTGCGGGTCGGTTCCGACGCGGGCACCGGCGAGACGGTCGTGCTGCGTCTCCACGGCGAGCTGGTCAACCACGCCCAGTCGGTGGTCCTGCCGCTGCTGCTGCCGGACGCCCCGGTCGTGGTCTGGTGGCCCGAGGACGCCCCCGCCGATCCGGCGAAGGACCCGCTGGGCGCGCTCGCCCAGCGCCGGATCACGGACGCGTACTCGGCGGAGGACCCGGCCAGGGAGCTGGCGGCGCGCGCCGACTCGTACACCCCGGGCGACACCGATCTGGCCTGGGCCCGCATCACGCCGTGGCGCTCGATGCTGGCCGCCGCGCTCGACCAGCAGCATGTCGAGCTCGTCTCGGCGACGGTCGAGGGCGAGTCGGAGAACCCGAGCTGCGAGCTGCTGGCCATGTGGCTCGCGGACCGCCTGGGGGTGCCGGTGGAGCGCACCGTCTCCGCCGGTCCCGGTCTGACGGCCGTGCGGATGGAGACCAAGAACGGGGTCATCGTCCTGGACCGTCCCGACGGTTCGCTGGCCACGCTCTCGATGCAGGGCCAGCCGGACCGCGCCGTGGCGCTCAAGCGGCGGGACACCGCCGAGCTGCTCGCCGAGGAGCTGCGCCGTCTGGACCCGGACAACACCTACGAGGCGACGGTGAAGTTCGGCGTGGCACAGCTCGGCGGACCGGCGGAGCCGAAGCCGGCCGAGCCCGGTCCGGCCACCGCCCCGGCCGCCGCGAAGAAGACCGCGGCCAAGAAGGCGGCGTCGAAGTGAGTGCCCCTCAACTCGTCGTGCACCGCGACAAGGAGCTGATGGCGCAGGCCGCCGCGGCCCGGCTGATCACGAGGGTCGTGGACGCCCAGGCCGCACGCGGCTACGCCTCGGTGGTGCTCACCGGCGGGCGCAACGGCAACGGCCTGCTGGCCGCGCTCGCCGGTGCGCCCGCCAGGGACGCGATCGACTGGTCGCGGCTCGACCTGTGGTGGGGCGACGAGCGGTTCCTGCCGGAGGGCGATCCGGAGCGCAATGTCACGCAGGCCCGCGAGGCCCTGCTGGACTCGGTGGAGCTGGACCCGTCCCGGGTGCACGCGATGCCCGCTTCGGACGGCCCGTTCGGCAACGACGCCGACGCCGCGGCGGCCTCGTACGCCGCGGAGCTGGCCGCCGCGGCCGGTCCCGAGGACCACGGCCCGGTGCCGACGTTCGACGTGCTGATGCTGGGCGTCGGCCCGGACACACATGTCGCGTCGCTCTTCCCGGAGCTGCCCGCGGTACGGGAGACCGAGCGCACCGTCGTCGGTGTGCACGGCGCCCCCAAGCCGCCGCCCACCCGCGTCTCGCTCACGCTGCCCGCGATCCGGGCGGCGCGCGAGGTGTGGCTGCTCGCCGCGGGCGAGGACAAGGCGGAGGCCGCGGAGATCGCGCTCTCGGGTGCCGGGGAGATCCAGGCCCCGGCGGCAGGCGCGTACGGCCGCAGCCGCACCCTGTGGCTGATGGACGCGGCGGCGGCCTCCCGGCTGCCGCGCGCGCTGTATCCGCCGGCCTCCCCCTGAGGGATCGTCAGCACAGTGGCGCACGGGCCCGGTTCGCTCCTCGGAGCGGCCGGGCCCGTCCCATGGGCGGCGTGCGAGACTCGGGCCATGGTGCGTATCGGAACCGTGGTGATGGGCGCGTCGGACGTACGGCGTGCGGCGGAGTTCTGGAAGGCGGCCCTCGGTTATGTGGAGCGTGGGCCGGCGAAGGACGACTGGGTGGTACTGGTCCCGGCCGAGGGGTCCGGCGCCGGGCTGGCCCTGGGCCGCAGCGGTACGCCGGTGCAGGAGGTCCCCCGGGTCCACCTCGATCTGTACACCGAGGAGCAGGACGCCGAGGTGGACCGGCTGATCGCGCTCGGGGCGGCGCGGGCAGACTGGGACCTGTACCCGGACGACCCGGATTTCGTGGTGCTGACGGACCCCGAGGGCAATCGCTTCTGCGTCATCGACACCACTCACGGCTGACGGGGGTCACCCGGTGGGCGGGACGCGCTCCAGGAAGGGCTCCAGCAGGCCGGGCACGGCCTCGGAGGCGAACTCCAGGCCCTCGCTCACATCCGTGTCGTACGCCGTGTACGCGCCCGCTCCGGCGGCCGTCGTCGCGGTGACGCTCAGCACCCCGGCCCGCCGCTGGAAGTACGTCTGGCGGACCGTCCAGCCGATGACTCCGGCCCGCTCCAGCGCGGCGGTCGAACGCCTGACGCTGCCGGACCTCACCACCAGGTAGTCGCCGCTGATGGTGTGCCCCAGCCCGCGGTAGGCGTCCCGGGCCAGGAACACCCCGGCCACCGACCCCACGGCGGCGCAGCCGAGCGCGGCCCAGAGCAGTACGGGTGTCAGCAGCACGCCCAGGAGAGCCAGCACCAGCACCGGGACCACGACGGCCCAGAGCGCCCGGCGCAGCCTGCGGCCACGGGCCGCGAGGGGGTGCCCGGTGAGCCCTGCGCCGGTCGGGGACGTGGTCTCGCGCAGGACGTCGGCGGCCACCGCGTCGGCGACGGCTCTGGGCGCGGCGGGCAGCAGGGTGTTGTGGTCGCCGTGCTGCTCCTCGTCGTCCTTGGCCAGTCCGGTGGTGATGGCGTCGACCCGGGCCGCGCCGAAGGTCCGGATGCCGAGCGGTTCGACGAGGTCGACCCCGCGCAGCCGGCGCTCCTCGATGGAGACGGAGCGGGAGGTCAGCAGTCCGCGCCGGATGCGCAGGGTGCCGCCCGGCTCGCGCTCCAGCCGGTAGTTCCACCACATCTCGACCCACAGGCCGAGCGCGCCGACGACTCCGGCGAGCACCGCGGCGAGGGCGAGGATCACGATCATGGTGAGCAGCGAGGTGTCCCGGAAGCGGTCGCCGACCCACTCGATCACCTGACCCTGGGCCCCGAACCAGTCGCTGACCTGCATCACGGCGCCGGCCGCCGCACCGCCGAGCGCGGGGGCGACGAAGGAGACCGGTGCGTAGCGGATCCAGCGCGGGTCAAGGGCGGCGAGTTCGCCCTCGCGGTGGGTGCCCGGGGTGCCGGTGGCCGCGCGTGCCAGCAGCTCGCGGCGGAGCCGTTCGCTCTCGGGCCGGGTGACCGGGTCGAGTTCGAGGGTGGAGTCGTTGCCGGAGTGCTCGCCGGTGCCGATGCGGACGGTGACCAGGCCGAGCACCCGTTGCAGCGGATGGGCGGTGACGTCGACGCTGCGGATGCGTTCACGGGCCAGTGAGCGCTTCTTGACCAGGAGCAGCCCGGTGTGGAGTTCGACCCGGTCGGCGCCGACGCGGTAGCGGGTGCGACGCCACCGTACGAGATCGCCCGCCGCCGCGGAGCCGATCAGCAGGACCGACCCGGCGACGACCCAGGCGATCGCGGGCCCGAGGCCGAGCCGCCCGGACAGGCCGAGCGTGGTCGGCACGGCCGCGCCGGCCGCGACTCCGGCCGTGAGGAGTGCGCTGAGGAGGACCGTGCGCCGGTCCAGCCGCCGCCAGTCGGCGGTGCCGGCCGCCGCGCCGGGTTCCTGGGCCGGGCTCCGGTCGTCCCCGGCGTCCGGGAAGGGGGAGAGCGCCGTCCCGGAGCTCATGTGGCGTCCCCGGGGGTGTCCTGGGTGATCCGGGTCAGCCGCTCGGCCAGCCCGGCCGCCGTCTCGTGGTCGAGGCCCTCGATCCGCACCGCGCCCTTGGCCGAGGCGGTGGTGACGGTGACCGTGGCGAGCCTGAAGAGCTGTTCGAGCGGTCCGCGCACGGTGTCCACGGTCTGGATCCGGGACATCGGGGCGATCCGCCACTCCTGCCGGAAGACCCCGGTCCTGACGTACACCGCTTCGTCGGTGACCTCCCAGCGGTGGGTGCGGAACCACCAGGCGGGGAGGAGGACGGCGCAGCCGGTGCCGAGGACCGCGAGGACCGCGGCGGGCAGCAGCAGCCAGAACCGGGCGGGCCCGATGAGCGCGCCCAGCACGGCCAGGACGACCACGGGGGCGGCGGTCAGCAGCACCCACTGCGTCCGCCACCACCCCACGGCCCTCGGGTCCAGCGTGTTGTTCGGCGGCCGCAGCCGCACCGTCCCCTCCCCCGTGGTCATCGGCTCAGCGCCCCCGGCGGGCGCGGTACGCGTCGACGAGCGCGGCGGTCGAGCTGTCCAGCTGCTCGCTCCCCTTGCCCTCGGTGAGCACCGGCTCGATCTTCTTGGCGAGGACCTTGCCGAGTTCGACGCCCCACTGGTCGAAGGAGTCGATGTTCCAGACGGCGCCCTGGACGAAGACCTTGTGCTCGTACAGCGCGATCAGCTGGCCGAGCACGGACGGGGTGAGCCGGTCGGCGAGGATCGTCGTCGTCGGGTGGTTGCCCCGGAAGGTCTTGTGCGGCACCAGTTCCTCGGCGACGCCCTCGGCGCGGACCTCCTCCGGCGTCTTGCCGAAGGCCAGCGCCTGGGTCTGGGCGAAGAAGTTGGCCATCAGCAGATCGTGCTGGGCGATCAGGCCGGGCAGCAGATCGGCGACCGGCTCGGCGAAGCCGATGAAGTCGGCCGGGATGACCTTGGTGCCCTGGTGGATCAGCTGGTAGTAGGCGTGCTGTCCGTTGGTGCCGGGGGTGCCCCAGACGACCGGTCCGGTCTGCCAGTCGACCGGGTTGCCGTCCCGGTCCACGGACTTGCCGTTGGACTCCATGTCCAGCTGCTGCAAGTACGCGGTGAACTTGGACAGATAGTGGCTGTACGGCAGCACGGCATGCGACTGGGCGTCGAAGAACGCCCCGTACCAGACACCCAACAGGCCCAGCAGCAGCGGGACGTTGGACTCGGCGGGGGCGGTGCGGAAGTGCTCGTCGACGAGGTGGAAGCCGTCGAGCATCTCGCGGAACCGCTCCGGGCCGATGGCGACCATCAGCGAGAGGCCGATGGCGGAGTCGTAGGAGTAACGGCCGCCGACCCAGTCCCAGAACTCGAACATGTTGGCGGTGTCGATGCCGAACTCCGCGACCTTGCCGGCGTTCGTCGACAGCGCCACGAAGTGCTTGGCGACCGCGTCCTGACCGGCGTTCAGACCGGTCAGCAGCCAGTTGCGGGCGGAGGTGGCGTTGGTGATCGTCTCGATCGTCGTGAACGTCTTCGACGCGATGACGAAGAGAGTCTCGGCGGGGTCGAGATCCCGCACCGCCTCATGGAGGTCGGCGCCGTCGACGTTCGACACGAAGCGGACGGTCAGCTCGCGGTCCGTGAAGGAGCGCAGCACCTCGTACGCCATGGCGGGGCCGAGGTCGGAGCCGCCGATGCCGATGTTGACGACGTTCTTGATGGGCTTGCCGGTGTGACCGGTCCACTCCCCCGACCTGACGCGGTCGGAGAACGCCGCCATCCGGTCGAGCACCGCGTGCACACCCGGCACCACGTTCTCGCCGTCGACCTCGATCACCGCGTCGCGCGGGGCACGCAGCGCGGTGTGCAGGACCGCGCGGTCCTCGGTGGTGTTGATCTTCTCGCCGCGGAACATCGCGTCCCTCAGCCCGGCCACCCCGGTGGCGGCGGCGAGCTCGCGCAGCAGCCGCAGCGTCTCGTCGGTGACCAGGTGCTTGGAGTAGTCGACGTAGAGATCGCCGACCGTGAGGGTGTATCCGGTGCCGCGCTGCGGATCGTCCGCGAAGAGCCGGCGCAGATGTGTCGCTCCGAGCTGCTCGCGGTGCTTGCCCAGAGCGGTCCACTCGGGCGTCTGGTTGAGCCTGGTTCGGCTTCTTGTATTCATCCCGGATATCAGCCCAATTCTTCTCGTGCCTGCAGATGCCCCGCTGCCCCTCCAACCTAATTGATCGGAGGGGCGGACGAGGCAATGGAGACCTGCGGCACGGCCAGGGCCTGTCCGGCGGAGCAGGGCCGGACAGGCCCTGAAACGGTCCGGCCGGACACCCTGTGGGTGCCCGGCCGGTGAACTTCTAGATCTCGCCCCGGAGTTTCGCCAGGGCCTCGGCGAGGATGGCCTCGCCGTCCGCGTCGCTGCGCCGCTCGCGCACATATGCGAGGTGCGTCTTGTACGGCTCGGTGCGCGGCGGGTCCGGCGGGCTGTCCCGGTCCTGTCCTGCCGGGAAGCCGCAGCGCGGGCAGTCCCAAGTCTCCGGTACCTGCGCGTCACTGGCGAAGCTCGGCTGCGTCTCGTGCCCGTTCGAGCACCAGAAGGAGATGCGGAGGCGCGGCGCGGACTCACCGCGCTCGGCCTCCCCCATCGGCCCCGCTCCGACCCGGCTTCCCCGGATCGCGTTGCCACTTGCCACGGTCGTAACTCCCTGCGTGATGGTGCTCGAAGATGCCCCAGTCTACGTAAGGCCCAACGCGCGTCCAGTGAAAGGAGTTACACCATCACCGGGAATCGCGTACGACGGGTCAGTTGTCCAGCTTGATCAGCAGACCAAGCACAACAATGCACGCGAACCATGCCAGACCGACGACCACGGTGATCCGGTCGAGGTTCCGTTCGGCGACCGAGGAGCCGCCGACCGAGGACTGCATGCCGCCACCGAACATGTCGGAGAGGCCGCCGCCCTTTCCCTTGTGCATCAGCACCAGCAGCATCAGCAGCAGGCTGAAGACGATCAGGGCGATCTCGAACGCCAAAATCACGGCTGGTCCCTACTTTCCGGAATTCCTCTGGACTGCATGTGCGAACGACGGGGGCCGGGAGGCTACACCCTCCACGGCCCCCGCAAGGGTACGACGGATCCGCGCTACCGCATACTCACTGGTCGCGGAAGCGGACGATCTTGACGAACTCGTCGGCGTCCAGCGCGGCACCGCCGACCAGCGCGCCGTCCACGTCGGGCTGCGCCATGATCGCGGCGACATTGCCGGACTTCACCGAGCCGCCGTACTGGATACGGACGGCGTCGGCCAGCTCCTGCGAGTACAGCTCGGCCAGCCTGCCGCGGATCGCACCGCAGACCTCCTGGGCGTCCTCGGGGGTGGCGACCTCACCGGTTCCGATGGCCCAGACCGGCTCGTACGCGATCACGACGGACTCGGCCTGCTCGGCCGGGACGTCCTTCAGGCCGCCGTCGAGCTGCGCCAGGGTGTAGGAGACCTGGTCACCGGCCTTGCGGACGTCCAGACCCTCGCCGACGCAGAGGATCGGGGTCAGGCCGTGCTTGTACGCGGCCTTCACCTTGGCGTTGCAGATCTCGTCGGTCTCGCCGTGGTACTGCCGGCGCTCGCTGTGGCCGACGGCCACGTAGGTGCACCGCAGCTTGGCGAGCATCGGGCCGGAGATCTCACCGGTGTACGCGCCGGAGTCGTGCGCCGAGATGTCCTGGGCGCCGTACTTGATCTTCAGCTTGTCGCCCTCGACCAGGGTCTGCACGGAGCGCAGGTCGGTGAAGGGCGGCAGGACGGCGACCTCGACGACGTCGTAGTCCTTGTCGGTCAGCGCGAAGCCGAGCTTCTGGGTGTGTGCGATGGCCTCGAGGTGGTTGAGGTTCATCTTCCAGTTGCCCGCCATCAGCGGGGTACGAGTGGTCATGAAAGGTCAGTCCTCCAGTGCGGCGAGCCCGGGAAGCGTCTTGCCCTCGAGGTATTCGAGGCTGGCACCGCCACCGGTCGAGATGTGTCCGAATGCATTCTCGTCGAAGCCCAGGGTGCGGACGGCCGCGGCGGAGTCGCCACCGCCGACGACACTGAAGCCCGAGGAGTCCACGAGGGCCTGGGCGACGGCCCGGGTGCCCTCGGCGTAGTCGGGGTGCTCGAAGACGCCCATCGGGCCGTTCCAGAAGACGGTGGCCGCGTCGGCGAGCTTCGATGCGTACAGCGCGTTGGTCCCCGGGCCGTTGTCCAGGCCGATGAACCCGGCCGGCATGGCGTCCGCGGGCACGGTGCGGTGCTCGGTCGGGGCCTTGGCCTTGAGGTCCGGGAACTGCTCGGAGACCACCACGTCGACGGGGAGCACGAACTCCACGCCCTTGTCCTCGGCCCGCTTGAGGTACTCCAGCACCGCCGGGATCTGGTCCTCCTGGAGGAGCGAGCTGCCGACCTCGTGGCCCTGGGCCTTGAGGAAGGTGTACGCCATGCCGCCGCCGATCAGGATGCGGTCGGCGCGCTCCAGGAGGTGGTCGATGACGCCGAGCTTGTCGGAGACCTTGGAGCCGCCGAGCACCACGGCGTAGGGGCGCTCCACGTTCTCGGTGAGCTTCTTCAGGACGCCGACCTCGGTGGCGATCAGGTCACCGGCGGCGTGCGGCAGCCGGGCCGGGAGGTCGAAGACCGAGGCGTGCTTGCGGTGCACGGCGCCGAAGCCGTCGCCCACGTACAGGTCGGCGAGCTCGGCCAGCCGGTCGGCGAACGCGCCGCGTTCGGCGTCGTCCTTGGACGTCTCGCCGGGGTTGAAGCGGAGGTTCTCCAGGACGGCGACCTCGCCGTCACCGAGCGCGGCGACCGTGGCGCGGGCGGACTCGCCGACCGTGTCGGTCGCGAAGGCCACGTCGGCGCCGATGAGTTCACCGAGACGGGCGGCGGCGGGCGCCAGCGAGAAGGCCGGGTCCGGGGCGCCCTTGGGGCGGCCCAGGTGCGAGGCGACGATGACCCGCGCGCCGGCCGCGACGAGCTTCTCCACGGTCGGCTGGACGGCGCGGATGCGGCCGTCGTCGGTGATGGTGGTGCCGCTCAGCGGCACGTTGAGGTCGGCGCGGACGAATACGCGCTTGCCGTTGACCCCTTCGGCAATCAGTTCGTCGATCGTCTTCATCTTGCTGGACTCCTTGGAGGGCGGGAGAGCATGCGACGGGGCCCGAACGGCGCGGCGTTGCGCTGTTCGAGCCCCGTGCTCACATCTGGGTGCCTGCCGGTTCGACGGTCAGAGCTGGCTGCCGACGAAGACGGTCAGGTCGACGAGGCGGTTGGAGTAACCCCACTCGTTGTCGTACCAGCCGAGGATCTTCACCGACTTGCCCTCCTGAACCATGGTCAGCGAGGAGTCGAAGGTGCAGGACGCCGGGTCGCTGACGATGTCCGAGGACACGATCGGGTCCTCGGTGTAGTACAGGATGCCCTTGAGGTCGCCGTCGTCCGCGGCCTTCTTGAACGCGGCGTTGACCTCGTCCTTGGTGACCTCGCGCTGCAGCTCGACGACCAGGTCGGTGGCCGAGCCGGTCGGGACCGGGACGCGCATGGCGATGCCGTCCAGCTTGCCCTTCAGCTGCGGGAGCACCAGGGCGGTGGCCTTGGCGGCACCGGTGGTGGTCGGGATGATGTTCTCGGCGGCGGCGCGGGCGCGACGCAGGTCCGAGTGCGGGAAGTCCAGGATCCGCTGGTCGTTGGTGTACGCGTGGACCGTCGTCATGAGGCCCTTGACGATGCCGAAGTTCTCGTCCAGAACCTTGGCCATCGGCGCGACACAGTTGGTCGTGCAGGACGCGTTGGAGATGACGTGGTGGTTGGCCGCGTCGTACTTGTCCTGGTTGACGCCCATCACGATGGTGATGTCCTCGTCCTTGGCCGGAGCCGAGATGAGGACCTTCTTGGCACCGCCCGCGATGTGCTTCTCGGCGTCGGCCTTCTTCGTGAAGATGCCGGTCGACTCGATGACGATGTCGACGCCCAGCTCACCCCAGGGGATGTCGGCCGGGTTGCGCTCGGAGAGAACCTTGATCGTGTGACCATCGACGGTGATGGTGTCGGCGGTGTGGCTGACCTCTGCCTTCAGACGACCCAGGATGGTGTCGTACTTCAGCAGGTGGGCCGTGGTCGCGGTGTCACCCAGGTCGTTGACAGCCACGATCTCGATGTCCGCACCCTGCTCCAGCAGCGCGCGGAAGTAGTTACGACCGATGCGGCCAAAGCCGTTGATGCCTACGCGGATCGTCACGAACCGATCTCCTCGTTAGGTACGCGGGGTTTTCACCCCGGCGAGTTGTATGAGATGTCCCCGACCGCCTCCGACCCTACCTCTCCGAGGGCTCCGGGGTGACATCGAGCGGGGCCTCGGGAACGCCGGAGGCCCGTACCCCTCGGTAGGAGTACGGGCCTCCGGATGTTCGTTCGCACACGCTGCGAAAATTACGCAGCGTCAACATCCCTGGGAGCTCGGCGTGTCCCGGATCCGGCCGGTTTCGTCTCCGCCCCGGGTCAGCCCACCAGGCCGTCGGCGAGCTCCTCGCTGAGGGTGGATTCGGTGCCCGGGATACCCAGGTCCTGGGCCCTCTTGTCGGCCATCGCCAGCAGCCGGCGGATCCGGCCGGCGACCGCGTCCTTGGTCAGCGGCGGGTCGGCGAGCGCGCCCAGCTCCTCCAGGGAGGCCTGCTTGTGCTCCATGCGCAGCCGTCCGGCAGCCGCGAGGTGCTCGGGCACCTCCTCGCCCAGGATCTCCAGCGCGCGCCCCACCCGGGCGCCCGCGGCGACCGCTGCCCGCGCGGAACGGCGCAGGTTGGCGTCGTCGAAGTTGGCGAGCCGGTTGGCGGTGGCCCGGACCTCGCGGCGCATCCGCCGCTCCTCCCAGGCCAGCACCGACTCATGGGCGCCCAGCCGGGTGAGCAGCGCGCCGATCGCGTCGCCGTCGCGGACGACGACCCGGTCCACCCCGCGCACCTCGCGGGCCTTGGCCGCGATGGAGAGCCTGCGGGCCGCGCCGACCAGTGCGAGCGCCGCCTCGGGGCCGGGGCAGGTCACCTCCAACGAGGAGGAGCGGCCCGGCTCGGTGAGCGAGCCATGGGCCAGGAAGGCTCCGCGCCAGGCCGCCTCGGCATCGCAGGTGGCCCCCGAGACCACCTGTGGGGGCAGCCCGCGGATGGGGCGGCCCCGGCCGTCCACCAGGCCGGTCTGGCGGGCCAGCTGGTCGCCGCCGGCCACCACCCGTACGACGTAGCGGGAGCCGCGCCGCAGACCTCCGGGGGCCATCACGATCAGCTCCGAGCTGTGCCCGAAGATCTCGAGGATGTCCCGCTTGAGCCGGCGCGCCGCCATCGCGGTGTCCAGCTCCGCCTCGATCACAATCCGGCCGCTCACCAGGTGCAGCCCACCCGCGAACCGAAGAATCGCCGAAACCTCTGCCTTCCTGCAGCAGGTCCGGGTCACGGGAAGCCGAGAGATTTCGTCCTTCACCGCCGGCGTCATCGCCATGGGCCGATCCTTCCATGCATCCGAAAAATACGGTCGTACGCGGCGGCCAACAGCTCCGGATCATGAATCGGAACGCCGTCGGGTGAGGCCACCGGCGCCAGCTCGACCGCGGCGCCGAGCCGTTTGGCGGCATCGGCGAGGGACTCACGATCGGGCACAGCGGCTTCGTCGGCCAGCACCACGTCCAGGGCGAGTTTAGGGGCGTGTCGTCCCAAAACCTCCAAATGACGCTGCGGGGAGAAGCCATCAGTTTCACCGGGTTGCGGTGCGAGGTTGAGCGAGAGGACCTTGCGGGCCTTGGTTTCGATGAGCGCGTCGAGCAGTTCGGGGACGAGCAGGTGCGGGATCACCGAGGAGAACCAGGACCCCGGGCCGAGCACCACCCAGTCGGCGTCGAGCACCGCGGCGACGGCCTCGGGGACCGCCGGCGGGTCGTTCGGGACGAGGTGCACGGACTGCACCTCGCCGGGGGTGAGCGCCACGGTGGCCTGGCCGCGCACGGTGTCCACGTCGTCCGGGCGGGCCGGGTCGTGTCCCCGGACCAGGGCCTGGAGCTCCAGCGGCACGGCGGACATGGGCAGCACCCGGCCGTGCGCCCCGAGGAGCCTGCCGACCAGGTCGAGTGCCTGGACGTGGTCGCCGAGCTGCTCCCAGAGGGCGACGATCAGCAGATTGCCGACCGCGTGCTCGTGCAGATCGCCCTTGGACTGGAAGCGGTGCTGGATCACCCGGGCCCAGGTCTGGCCCCAGTCGTCGTCGCCGCACAGGGCGGCGAGCGCCTTGCGCAGGTCGCCGGGCGGCAGTACGCCGAGCTCCTCGCGGAGCCGGCCGCTGGAGCCGCCGTCGTCGGCGACGGTGACCACGGCGGTGAGATCGCCGGTGATCCGGCGGAGCGACGCGAGCGACGCGGACAGCCCCATGCCGCCGCCGAGTGCGACGACCTTGGGCTGCGCGCCGCGCTTGCGGCCGGCCAGCGCGGAGGTGGCTCTGCGCAGCCGCCGCAGGCGCAGATTGCGGCTGGTCACTCGCGCCCCATGTCCCGGTGGACGAGGACGGTCTCGATGCCTTCGGTCGCGAGCCGGGCCGCCAGCTTCTCGGACATGGCGACCGAACGGTGCTTGCCGCCGGTGCAGCCGACGGCGATCGTCACATAGCGCTTGCCCTCGCGGCGGTACCCGGCGGCGATGAGCTGGAGCAGCTCCGTGTACTGGTTGAGGAATTCCTTGGCGCCGGGCTGGTCGAAGACGTAGGCGGAGACCTCCTCGTTGAGCCCGGTGAACGGGCGCAGCTCGGGGACCCAGTGCGGGTTGGGCAGGAATCGGCAGTCGACCACCAGGTCGGCGTCGACCGGCAGGCCGTACTTGAAGCCGAACGACATGACCGTGGCACGCAGCTCCGGCTCCTCGTCGCCGGCGAACTGGGCGTCCATCTTGGCGCGCAGCTCGTGCACGTTGAGGCTGGAGGTGTCGATCACCAGGTCGGCGTCGCCGCGCAGCTCGCGCAGCAGGTCGCGCTCGGCGGCGATGCCGTCGACGATCCGGCCGTCGCCCTGGAGGGGGTGCGGGCGGCGGACCGATTCGAAGCGGCGGACGAGGGCGTCGTCGGAGGATTCCAGGAAGACGATCCGCCGGGTGACGTGCTTGGCCTCCAGGTCGGCGAGGGATTCGCGGAGGTTGTCGAAGAAGCGGCGCCCGCGGACGTCGACGACGACAGCGATCCGTGCCACGTTGCCCTGCGAGCGGGCGCCGAGCTCGACCATGGTGGGGATCAGGGCGGGCGGCAGGTTGTCGACGACGAACCAGCCGAGGTCCTCCAGACACTTGGCCGCCGTGCTGCGCCCGGCGCCCGACATCCCCGAGATGATCACCAGCTCGGGAATGGTCGCATTCCCGTCGCCCGTCTCGATCGTGGTGCCCGTACTCACGTGTCCTGCTCCGTCTGCTCGGTCGGTGCCGTCGTGCTCGACTTCTTGCTCGCGCTCGGCTTCGTGTTCGTTTTCACGGTCGGTCATGTCGTGCTGCCCCCGTCGTCCTCTTCAATGATCTCTCCTGTCGCCGTGTTCACGGCGGGCGTGGCCGGGGCGGCCGAGGCGAGGGCGACAGCCACTGATTCCGCAGTCCTGCGGCCTATCCCCGGAACCTCGCAGATCTCGTCGATTGTCGCCTGCTTCAGCTTCTTCACGGAGCCGAAATGCTTGAGCAACGCCTGTTTCCGGGTTTCGCCGAGGCCTGCGACGGCGTCCAGCGGGCTGGAACGGAGGCGCTTGGCCCGCTTGGCGCGCTGGTACGTGATCGCGAAGCGGTGAGCCTCGTCACGGACCCGCTGGAGGAGATAGAGGCCCTCGCTGGAGCGGGGCAGGACGACGGGGTCGTCGTCATCGGGCAGCCAGACCTCTTCTAGGCGCTTGGCGAGGCCGCAGACGGCGATGTCGTCGATCCCCAGCTCGTCGAGGGCCCGCTTGGCCGCGGCGACCTGGGGCCGGCCGCCGTCGACCACGACGAGCTGCGGCGGATAGGCGAACCGCTTGGGACGCCCGTCGTCCTCGCGCGGCTCGGTGTCCGGGTCGGGGGCGGTCTCCGGGTCGGACGCGGTGTCCGGGACCGGTCCGGTCGGGGCGGGGGTCTCCTCCCACTCCCCCGTGCGCTCCTTGTCCTGGAGGTACCTCTTGAAGCGGCGGCCGATCACCTCGTGCATCGACCGGACGTCGTCCTGGCCCTCGAAGCCCTTGATCTGGAAGCGGCGGTACTCGCTCTTGCGGACGAGCCCGTCCTCGAAGACGACCATGGAGGCGACCACGTCGTCGCCCTGGAGGTGCGAGATGTCGAAGCACTCGATGCGCAGCGGGGCGGTGTCGAGGCCGAGTGCCTCGGCGATCTCCTCCAGGGCGCGGGAGCGGGTGGTCAGGTCGGAGGCGCGCTTGGTCTTGTGCAGCCCGAGCGCCTGCTGGGCGTTGCGCTGGACCGTCGCCATCAGGTCCTTCTTGTCGCCGCGCTGCGGGATGCGCAGGCTGACCTGGGAGCCGCGGCGGCCGGCGAGCCACTGGGAGACCGCGTCCGGGTCCTCGGGCAGGGCCGGGACGAGGACCTCCTTGGGAACGGCGTCGCCCGCCTCCTCTCCGTACAGCTGCTGGAGGGCGTGCTCGACCAGGCCGGAGGTGTCGACGTTCTCGACCTTGTCGGTGACCCAGCCGCGCTGGCCGCGCACCCGGCCGCCGCGTACGTGGAAGATCTGGACGGCGGCTTCGAGCTCGTCCTCGGCGACCGCGATGAGGTCGGCGTCGGTGGCGTCGGCCAGCACGACGGCGCTCTTCTCCATGGCCCGCTTGAGGGCCTCCACGTCGTCGCGGAGCCGGGCCGCCCGCTCGTACTCCATCTCCTCGGCCGCCGCCATCATGTCCTTCTCCAGGCGGCGGATGTACGTACCGGTCCGGCCGGCCATGAAGTCGCAGAAGTCGTCGGCCAGTTCGCGGTGTTCCTCGGGGGTGACGCGGCCGACACAGGGGGCCGAGCACTTGCCGATGTAGCCGAGGAGGCACGGACGGCCGGTCCTGGCGGCGTTCCTGAAGACTCCGGCGGAGCACGTGCGCACCGGGAAGACCCGGAGCATCAGGTCGACCGTCTCGCGGATCGCCCAGGCGTGACCGTACGGACCGAAGTAGCGCACGCCCTTCTTCTTGGCGCCGCGCATGACCTGGACGCGCGGGAACTCCTCGTTGAGCGTGACCGCGAGGTACGGATAGCTCTTGTCGTCGCGGTACTTGACGTTGAACCGCGGGTCGAACTCCTTGATCCAGGAGTACTCCAGCTGGAGGGCCTCGACCTCGGTGGAGACGACCGTCCATTCCACCGAGGCGGCCGTGGTGACCATCGTGCGCGTGCGCGGATGGAGCGCCGCCAGGTCCTGGAAGTAGTTGGCCAGGCGCTGGCGCAGGTTCTTGGCCTTGCCGACGTAGATCACCCGGCGGTGCTCGTCGCGGAACTTGTAGACCCCCGGGGAGTCGGGGATCTGTCCCGGCTTGGGGCGGTAGCTGGAGGGGTCTGCCATGTGTCCCACCCTACTTGCGGGCAGTGACAGTGCGGCCGGACCGGAAGTGGTGCCGTGCTCCGGGGCGCGGATCGCGGGAGCGCGCCCCGGAGCACGGGTCAGTGGGTGCCGCCGCCGGTCAGGGGTTCTCCCGGTGGCGGCGGTTGCGCAGGAAGGTGAACGCGCCGAGGCCGAGCACCACGAGGGCGCCCGCTCCGGCGGCGGCCGAGGCGGCGGTCAGGGCCGGACCGGGCACCGTGCTCGCGGCGGCCGTCCGGGTCTCCCGGCTGCCGGGTGCGGGGGCGGCGGGCGGGGCATAGCCGCCCGCCTTGCCGGAGCGGGCGTATCCCGAGCCGGGAAGCTTGTCGCCGTACGCCTCCCGTACCCGGGCGCGGTAGGCGGCCAGTGTGGTGCCGCGGGCGCCGACGGCGCGGACCGCGTCCTGGTCCAGCGGGAGCACCCTCGCCCCCTTCTGGACGTACCAGGCGTCCACCTGCGGCTCACGGAACACCGTCCCGCCGGGCAGTTTCCGGGCGCCCGCGGCGGCGTACCTCGTCTCGTCGTCGCCGGTGGCGATGTTCACCACCTGCCAGCCGCCGTCCTTCCCTTCCTTCGGAAGGGTCCACAGCGACGCCTTCCGGCCGTCCGAGGCGACGGCCGTGGTGGCGAGGTAGTCCAGTCTCGCGACGGGCGCCCCCGGCTTCCCGGCGACGAAGTCCGGATCGAGGGTGTGCACGGGGACGGCGGCACCCTCGATGCGCGGCGGCGCCGCCGACCTGGTGAGGGTGGACTCGCGGGCGAAGAACCGGGCCAGGGTGTCCAGGGTCGCGGGGTCGGTCGCCGCCTGCCGGGCGGCGGTCAGGGCGGCCGGGCCGGCGGTGGGTCCGGTGGCAGCGGCCGCCTCCGGGGCGACGGTGAGCAGGGCGGCGCCGGCCAGGACTCCGGTGGCGGCCAGGGCGGCGGCCGTGGACCGGGCGGTGCGTGCGGTCCTGCGGATCATCTCGTCACGCTCCGATCCGGTAGAGGGAGTGGGTCCAGGAGAACTCGTTGTTGTTCACGTACCAGGCGTGCGAGGCCCAGTTGTAGCGGTTGTTGGAGGGCCAGGGATCGCCCCAGTAGACCCAGCTGTCGGAGTCGTCGTACCCGTACAGGACATGCATGTGGCCGCCGCCCGACGACCACTGGATGCGGGTCTCGACGGGGCGGCCCGCGGCGATCTCGGCCTGGACGGTGGGGTAGCGCAGCCAGCCGGTGACGTACGAGCCGGGGGTGATGCCGGCCCAGTACAGACCGTCCTGGACATTGCCGAGCGTGGCCTGCGAGTTGGGGCACTCGTAGCCCTGTGCGCGGCCGAAGGCGGCGTTGCAGAACTGGTTCTGCGAGTAGGTGCGGCCGAACCAGGTGGCGATGGTGTTGCCGGAGGCCGCCCAGCACCAGTTGGTCTTCTGCTGGGCCTGCATGGTGATGTTCAGACGCTGGGTGGCGGCGACGGCGGTGCCCGCGGTGGCGCTTCGGGCCGTGGCCTCGGCGCGGACGGGGTGCTGCGCCGCCGAGGCGGTCGCGGACGGCACGGCGAGGAGTGCGGCGGCCAGGGCGGCCGCGGCCGGGAGCAGTCCCGTTCGGATTCTTCGGTTACGCATGACGTTCCTCCCGAGGCGGGGGTGTGGGGTCGGAGGAGCGCGTCCGGACGCTGTCCGAGGAGCATCAACCGTTGTCGGGGACGGGTCAACACGCTTCAATGCGGGGGAACATCGCGGTGTGAACGGCGTGGCGGATACGTGAACGGCCCTCCCCCGGCCACCTGCGGCACCGCCCCCGGCGACGCGTTCTCCCACGCCGCGTCGTGAACGTTCACCTGGAGGACCCCATGCAGCACACCGAGGCCGAACTGGCGCAGGTGCTGCACACCGGCCCGTTCCATCTGGCGCTGCGCACCGCGCTCTCGGTGCGGGGGCTGCCGCTCCAGCGGGTGCAGCACCATCTCGCACACCGCGGGGTCAAGGTCGGGGTGACGAGCCTGAGTTACTGGCAGCAGGGGGCCAGGCGTCCGCAGCGCGCCGAGTCCCTGCGGGCCGTGAAGGCGCTTGAGGAGGTGCTGGAGTTGCCGCGGAACTCGCTGCTCCGGCTGCTGGGGACGGGGAGTGCCCGCCCGGACGCCGACCGGCCGGCCGCCCGTTCGTACCGGTCCCTGATGGAGTCGTCCGGGGCCGTGGAGCGGCTGCTCGCGGACATGGGGTCACCGGTGGACGGCGGGCTGCACACGGTGGGGCATCACGAGCGGGTGCGGATCGGTTCCGGCCGGGAGCTGCGGCAGCGCGAGTCGCAGCACGTGGTGCGCGCCCACCGGGACGACATCGACCGCTACCTCGCCGTCCACCGGGGCGATCCGGGCTGCGATCCGGCGGGGGTGACGGTGGCGGCCCGGGAGAACTGCCGGACGGGGCGGGTCCGCTGGGACCGCGGGACGGGGGTGCTCGTCGCCGAACTGCTCTTCGACACCCGGCTGAGGGCGGGCGACACCTACCTGTTCGGCTACGGCTTCGACGACGGCACGGGAGGCCCGTGCGGCGAGTACGTGCGGGGGTTCAGCTTCGGCGGCGGGCAGTACGTGCTGCAGGTGGCCTTCGACGAGGCCGCGCTGCCGGTGCGGTGCCGGCGCTTCGCCCAGGTCTCGGCGGGGGCGCCGCGCGGCGCCCGTACGGACCTCACGCTGACCGGCAGGCACCGGACCGTTCACCTGGTGGAGCAGGGCGTACGGCCCGGTCTGGTCGGCATCGACTGGGACTGGGAGTGAACCGGTCCCGGGCCGGCGTCGGGCGTCGGGGCGCCGACCGGGTCAGGCCTCGGGGCCCGCGACCAGCCTTCCGCCCTCGACCCTGACCGGGACCGCGGGCAGCGGCGCGGTCGCCGGGCCACGTGTCGCCTTGCCGGTCGTGGTGTCGAAGTGGCTGCCGTGACAGGGGCACGTCCCCACGTTGTCCTCGACCTTGTCCAGCAGACAGCCGGCGTGGGTGCACTGGGCGCTGAACGCCTTGTACTGGCCCTTGGCCGGGCAGTTCACGATGACCCGCTCGTTGCGGTAGAGCTTGGATCCGCCGACCGGAACGTCGTCCGGCGCGCCGAGCTCGACGGGGGCGGTCGGCGTCGGCGTCTCGGCGTGGCCGAGCTTCGATTCGGTCGAGCAGGCGGCCACTCCCAGCCCGGCGGCGCCGGCGAGAGCGGCGCCCTTCAGCACGGTACGGCGGGCGGCGGGCTGGCCGGACATGCGGTCTCCACTGGTCGAAGGGGTGGATGGGCGCCGGGCACGACCGAAGCGCCGCGGGTACCAGGGGTACGCGGGCATCGGAGTCGTCGGAGCCATCGGTGCCATCGGTGACAGAACCGACGATACCGGCGGAGAGCGGCGGCCCTGCGGCCGGGCCACCCGGGAACGGTCGTCCCTGGTCAGAGGCTCGGCCGTGGCGGAGGAACAGGGAAAGCGGCCCCCGGAGGTCCGGGAGCCGCCGCCCTGTTCACGCCGGAGGCGTCAGGCCTTGCGCGTGCGGGTCGCCTTCTTCGCCGCGGGCTTCTTCGCCGCGGCCGTCTTCGCGGTCCCCGCGGAGTTCGTCCTGGCCGTGGCCGTCTTCCTCGCCGGGGTCGACTTGGCGGCGACCGCCTTCTTCGCGGCCGCCTTCCGTACCGGCTTGCGGGCCGCGGGCACCGCGGCCTCGCTCACCCGTTCCGGATCCAGGATGCCCTGGAGGAACTTGCCGGTGTGGCTGGCCGGAACCCCCGCGACCTCCTCGGGAGTGCCCTCGGCGATGACCAGACCGCCGCCGCTGCCTCCCTCGGGGCCCATGTCGATGACCCAGTCCGCGGTCTTGATCACATCGAGGTTGTGCTCGATGACGATCACCGAGTTGCCCTTGTCGACCAGCCCGGAGAGCACCTTGATGAGCTTGCTGATGTCCTCGAAGTGCAGACCCGTGGTCGGCTCGTCCAGGACGTAGACCGTGCGGCCGGTGGAGCGCTTCTGGAGCTCGCTGGCGAGCTTCACGCGCTGCGCCTCACCACCGGAGAGCGTCGGCGCGGACTGGCCGAGCCGCACATATCCGAGGCCCACCTCGTTGAGCGTACGGAGATGGCGGGCGATCGTCGGGACGGCCTCGAAGAACTCCAGGCCCTCCTCGATCGGCATGTCCAGCACCTCGGCGATGGACTTGCCCTTGTAGTGGACCTCCAGGGTCTCCCGGTTGTAGCGCGCACCGTGGCAGACCTCGCACGGGACGTACACATCCGGCAGGAAGTTCATCTCGATCTTGATGGTGCCGTCGCCGGAGCAGTTCTCGCAGCGGCCGCCCTTGACGTTGAAGGAGAAGCGGCCCGGCAGATAGCCGCGCACCTTCGCCTCCATCGTCTCCGCGAACAGCTTGCGGACGTGGTCGAAGACACCGGTGTACGTGGCCGGGTTGGACCGGGGCGTGCGGCCGATGGGCGACTGGTCGACGTGGACGACCTTGTCGACCAGGTCGTCGCCGTCGACCCGGGTGTGCCGGCCGGGGACCGACTTGGCGCCGTTCAGCTCGCGCGCCAGGTGGGTGTAGAGGATGTCGTTGACCAGCGTCGACTTCCCCGAACCCGAGACGCCCGTGACGGCCGTGAGCAGACCGAGCGGGAAGGAGACGTCGATGTCCTGGAGGTTGTTCTCCCGGGCTCCGTGCACCGTGAGCCTGCGCTGCGGGTCGACGGGGCGCCGGACGTCGGGCATCGGGATCGACTTCTCGCCGTTCAGGTACTGACCGGTGATCGACTCGCCGTTGGCCAGCAGCTCCTTGAGCGATCCGGAGTGGACCACCTTGCCGCCGTGCTCACCGGCACCGGGGCCGATGTCGACGACCCAGTCGGCCACCTTGATGGTGTCCTCGTCGTGCTCGACGACGATGAGCGTGTTGCCCATGTCGCGGAGGCGGACGAGGGTCTCGATCAGCCGGTGGTTGTCCCGCTGGTGCAGGCCGATGGACGGCTCGTCCAGCACGTACAGCACGCCGACCAGGCCCGAGCCGATCTGGGTGGCGAGCCGGATGCGCTGGGCCTCGCCGCCGGACAGGGTGCCGGCCGCGCGGTTGAGCGAGAGGTAGTCGAGGCCGACGTCGACCAGGAACCTCAGGCGCTCGTTGACCTCCTTCAGCACGCGCTCGGCGATCTTCTTGTCACGGGCGTTGAGCTTCATCCGGCCGAGGAACTCGGCGCACTCGCTGATCGACATCGCGGCGACCTCGGCGATGGACCTCTCCATCACCGTCACCGCGAGGACGATCGGCTTGAGCCGGGTGCCCTCGCAGGTCGGGCAGGGCACCTCGCGCATGTAGCCCTCGAAGCGCTCCCGGCTGGAGTCGCTCTCGGCGTCGGAGTGGCGCCGCTTGACGAACTGCACCGCGCCCTCGAAGGCGGGGGTGGTGTACGCGCGCTCGCGTCCGTAGCGGTTGCGGTAGCGGACCTCGGTCTGGATCTTGTGGCCGTGGAGCAGGGCCTTCCTGGCCCGCTGCGGCAGCCCGGCCCAGGGGATGTCCGTACGGAAACCGAGGGCGTCGGCGAGTGCGTTGATCTGCCGGCCGAAGTACTCCTTGGTGTGGCCGTGCGACCAGGGGTGGATCGCGCCCTCGTCGAGCGACTTCTCCTCGTCGGGGACGATCAGCTCCGGGTCGACCTCCATCCGCGTACCGATACCCGTGCAGTCGGGGCAGGCGCCGAAGGGCGAGTTGAAGGAGAAGGAACGCGGTTCGAGCTCCTCGAAGGAGAGGTCGTCGTACGGGCAGTAGAGGTGCTCGGAGTACATCCGCTCACGCTCGGGGTCGTCCTCGGGGAGGTCGACGAAGTCGAGCACGACCATGCCTCCGGAGAGCCCGAGCGCGGTCTCGACCGAGTCGGTCAGCCGGCGCTTGGCGCTCTCCTTCACCGTGAGACGGTCGATGACCACCTCGATGGTGTGCTTCTCCTGCTTCTTCAGCTTGGGCGGCTCGGAGAGCTGGATGGTCTCGCCGTCGACCCGGGCCCTGCTGTAGCCCTTGGTCTGCAGATCGGCGAAGAGGTCGACGAACTCGCCCTTGCGCTCGCGCACCAGCGGCGAGAGCACCTGGAACCGGCTGCCCTCGGGCAGGCCGAGCACCTTGTCGACGATCGCCTGCGGCGACTGGCGCGAGATGGGCCGGCGGCACTCCGGGCAGTGCGGCTTGCCGATCCGGGCGAAGAGCAGCCGGAGGTAGTCGTAGACCTCGGTGATGGTGCCGACCGTCGAGCGCGGGTTGCGCGAGGTCGACTTCTGGTCGATGGAGACGGCGGGCGAGAGTCCCTCGATGAAATCGACGTCCGGCTTGTCCATCTGGCCGAGGAACTGGCGGGCGTACGAGGAGAGGGACTCCACGTAGCGCCGCTGGCCCTCGGCGAAGATCGTGTCGAACGCGAGGGACGACTTGCCCGACCCGGAGAGCCCGGTGAAGACGATCAGGGAGTCGCGGGGGAGGTCGAGCGAGACGTTCTTGAGGTTGTGCTCGCGAGCGCCACGGACGATGAGACGGTCGGCCACGCCGGTCCGCACCTTTCTGGAGAGAAGTGGGGGAACTGAGCCCCTGTCCCAGGGTATGGGGGGCGCCACAGCGATGTACGAAGCTTTCGACCCCGAGCGTATAGCACGCGCATTCGATTTATGGACGCCTGTGGACTCCTTCACCCGAATGAGTGGCGAGGCTAGGCTCAGCCTCATGATTGATCATGCGCACGACCTGGAAGCCGTACGTGAAGCAACCGATCGACTGCTCAGCGCCACCGGAAAACTGGACGCCGCCGCACTGGCCGAGCCGTCCCGTCTTCCCGGCTGGAGCCGGGGTCATGTCGTTGCGCACCTCTCCCGTAACGCCGATGCGCTCGTAAATGTTCTCCAGAGCCGGCCCATGTACGCAGACAGCGAAACCCGCGACCGAGACATCGAGCGCGACGCGCCCCGGCCGCCGGCCGAGCAGCTGGCCGACCTGTCCGCGAGCGCGGACCGCTTCGCGGCCGCGGCCGCGGCCCCGGCCGACTGGTCCCGCACGGTCACCCTGCGCAACGGCGTGACGGACTCCGCCTCCCGGCTCCCCTTCCGCCGCCGGGTCGAGGTCGAGCTGCACCATGTCGACCTGGGGATCGGCTACGAGCTGGAGGACCTGCCCCAGGAGTTCGTCGCCCGGGAGATCGAGTTCCTCGCCGAGCGGTTCGAGGGGCACCCCGATGTCGTGTCCACGAGGCTGGACGACGGCCGGGGGCCGATCCGGACGACCGGCGGCGGCGCGGAGGGCGGTCCCGTCACCGTCCGCGGCGCGGCCCCCGAACTCCTCGGCTGGCTCTGCGGCCGCCGCGACGGGGCGGCGCTGACCGTCGAAGGCGGCCCGCTTCCCGCACTGCCCCCGCTATAGGCTGAGAGTCATGACGTACAGCGGAGCGGTCAAGGTCGGCGGACGCGCGGACGTGCACGAGCTGACGGATCTGATGATCTCCAAGGTCGCCGTCGGCCCGATGAACAACAACGCGTATCTGCTGCGCTGCCGGGCCACCGGCGAGCAGCTCCTGATCGACGCGGCCGCCGAGGCCGGCACGCTGCTGCGGCTGATCGGTGACGACGGCATCGCGTCCGTCGTCACCACCCACCGGCACGGCGACCACTGGCAGGCGCTGGCCGAGGTGGTGGCGGCCACCGGAGCGAGCACCTACGCCGGGCGGTACGACGCCGAGGGCATCCCGGTCCCGACCGATGTCCTCGTCGACGACGGCGGCACGATCCGGGTGGGCGAGGTCGCCCTGACCGCCCGCCACCTCGTGGGTCACACCCCGGGCTCCATCACGCTGGTCTACGACGACCCGCACGGCGCCCCGCACCTGTTCACCGGGGACTGCCTCTTCCCCGGCGGGGTCGGCAATACGCACAAGGACCCCGAGGCCTTCGCGAGCCTGCTCCACGACGTGGAGACCAAGCTCTTCGACCAGCTGCCCGACGAGACATGGGTCTACCCCGGACACGGCCACGACACCACGCTCGGCGACGAGCGTCCGCAGCTGCCGCAGTGGCGCGCCCGCGGCTGGTGACACCGGCCGGGGCGAGCCCGCGCGCATGAGGTGCGGAAGGGCCGGGGCGGGCAGCGAATCGCCGCCCGCCCCGGCCCGTGCCGTTCCCGTCCGCCGCAGTGGTCAGGCGTCTACGCCCGCGCCCTTGCCGGCGGTCTCGTCCGCGTCCTCGGCCGACTCCGCCCGGGCCTGCTTCCTGTTGGCCACGAGACTGGTGATCGTGGTGATCACCAGCACGCCGCAGATGACGCCGAGCGAGACCGGGATGGAGATCTCGGGGACGTGCACCCCGGACTCGTGCAGTGCGTGCAGCACCAGCTTCACCCCGATGAAGCCGAGGATGACCGAGAGCCCGTAGCTGAGGTGGACCAGCTTCTTCAGCAGCCCGCCGATCAGGAAGTACAGCTGCCGCAGCCCCATCAGGGCGAAGGCGTTGGCGGTGAAGACGATGTACGGGTCCTGGGTCAGACCGAAGATCGCGGGGATGGAGTCCAGGGCGAAGAGCACGTCGGTGGTGCCGATGGCGAGCATGACGACCATCAGCGGCGTCAGGACGCGCTTGCCGTTGTTCCGGATGAAGAGCTTGGTGCCGTGGTAGCGGTCGGCCACCCCGAAGCGGCGCTCGATCGTCTTGAGCAGACGGTTCTCCTCGAACTCCTCCTCTTCCTCGCCGGCCCGCGCCTCCTGGATGAGCTTCCACGCGGTGTAGATCAGGAACGCGCCGAAGATGTAGAAGACCCACGAGAAGTTGGCGATCACGGCTGCACCGGCGGCGATGAAGACCGCCCGCAGTACCAGCGCGATCAGCACACCGATCAGCAGCACCCGCTGCTGGAGGTGCGAGGGGACCGAGAACTTCGCCATGATCAGGACGAAGACGAAGAGGTTGTCGACACTGAGCGACTTCTCGGTGATGAAGCCGGCGAAGAACTCGCCCGAGGCCTGGCTCTCGCCGAAGAGCAGCAGGCCGAGCCCGAAGAGGACGGCCAGCGCGATCCAGACGACCGTCCAGATCCCGGCTTCCTTGGTCGTCACGTCATGGGGCTTGCGCCCGATGAAGAAGTCGACGGCGATAAGGGCTGACAGACCAAGAATGGTCAGCACCCAGAGGGTCCATGAAACGTCCACTGCGCCTCCGGCAGTTCGCTACGGCTACTGATCAGCGTCGTCGCTGCCGGAGGTCTCTTCCACCCGGGCGCACGGGCTGTGCGCCACGGGCCGGCGCCCCGGGACCGGTCACGGTCCGTATTGACGGGAACGCCGCGTATGGGAGTACTCCCCTCCGCTCAAAGAACAGTACAGGGAACACCAAGGAAAGGTAAAGAAGAGGGTAAAGATCATTCAAAAGCGCTGGTAGGAGTGGTGAGAGAGCAAAGCCGGGCGCACCGGCCCCGGTACGGGCCGGTGCGCCCGGCTCAGGTCGGTGCCGGTGCGCCCGGCTCAGGAGCGCCGGGGGCGACGGGCCGCGGCCACCTTGGCGAGCACCTGTTCCAGGACCCGGCTGCCCTGCGGTATCCGAGACGGCTCGTACGTCCAGGCGTGCCCCACCCAGGGATCGGCCAGGTGGTCGTCGGCGACCGGGGTGAGCCGGAGCAGCGAGCGCCACAGCGGGTCGAGCACCGGCCCGTACGCGCTGGCGTCCTCCCGGTCCGCGACCATCAGCAGATGGACGCCGACCGAGGGCCCCTCGTCGGCGAGGTAGCGCAGCTGGGTGACGGCCCGGTCGTCGAAGCCGTGCGGGAAGTCGTTGACGATCAGCAGCTGCTCGCCCGTGTCCACGTCCGGCGGAAGCGAGTCGGCAGCGCCGGCCCGGATCGCCATCTGCACCAGGTCCACGCGCCGGGTGAGATGGGCGAGGACCGTGGCCACGCCTCCCGCTCCGGAGGCGGGCGGCCCCGCGAGCGCCCCGGACCGCACCAGGGGCGCGAGCGCTCCGGCCGCCGAGCCGGCGGGGTCTATGACATGGACCGAGAACTCGCCGGCCGGGTAGACGGCCAGCAGCCGGGCCGCGTGCGCGACCGCGCTCTCCATGGCGAGGCCGCGCAGCCGGGCACCGTCCAGCACGGCCGCGGCCTCGGACGCCGTACGACCGCTGTCGATCCAGATGCCGCGCTCCAGCGGCAGCCGGACCAGCAGCGGGATGTGCAGGCCGGGGTTCTCGGGCAGGTGGAGGTCGCCGATGCGCAGCGCCATGGGGATCTCCATCGGGACGCGGTAGGCGTGCCAGACGGGGTTGTCCCAGCCCGCGAACGGGGCGGGCAGCGCGGGCTCCACCACGTCGGCCTCGGCGGCGAGCTGGGCGAGGTCGCGGTCGAGGGCCTCGCGGGCCCGGGTGGTCAGCTCGTCGCGCTTGGCCCGGGCCTCCGCGCGGGCCCGGTCCCCCGCGCCGCCGATCCGGCTGCGCGGGTCGGACAGGGTGCGGTCGAGCTCCTGCTCCATGCGGGACTCGGCGAAGTCGACGGCGCTGCGGTAGGCGGCGGTGGTGCGGGCCAGGTCCTCGAACATGCCCCAGATCTGGTTGTAGAGGCGCTCGTCCATGGACCAGCCGGTCGCGTCCCCGGCGACGGGCCGGGCGGGGCGGCCCGGCTCGGCGGGCGGCGCGGTGGGCGGGGGCGGCGGGGGTGCGGCGGACTGGCGGCGCGGGTGCGCGTAGTTGATGGGCCCGCCCGTCGGGGCGGAGGGCGGCGGGGTGACCGGCTCCGTGAGCGGTTCGGGCTGCTGGGCGGCGGGCCGGCGGCCGTCCGGGGGCGGCACGGGGCCGGCGCCGGATCCGACCCGGCCGGCGTCCGGGGTGCGCGGCGGGGGCGGGGCCACCGAGCGGGCCATCGCCCGGGTGACCGCGTCCTGGATGGAGTGGGCCAGCTCGGCGGCCCGGGGCAGACCCTGGTCGGCGAGCATGGCGGCGAGGCCGCCCGCGTAGCCCTGGCCGACGGCGCGTACCTTCCAGGCGCCCTGGCGGCGGTAGAGCTCCAGGGCCGCGACCGCGGACTCGGTGTCCAGTCCGGTGAGGGTGAAGGTGGCGATCTCGGTGCCGTCGAGCCCGGTGACGGCGACGAACGGGGAGGCGACCGCGCCGAACCGGACCGGGCCGCCGACTCCCGTCGGCAGGGCCAGCAGCACGGTGACCCGGTGCACCGAGGCGGGCAGGGCGTCGAGGTCCACGGCGAGCCGGTGGTCGGCGGCGGCCTGCCTGGACACTTCGAGCCCGGGGAGCTGGGGCGATCCCGGGTGGGCGATCCATTCGGTGCCGTGCACCGTTCCGTTCTCGTCGCCGAGCGTGGCGCCGGCCACGACAGGCGTGCCGGCCGATACCCGGATCTCCAGACGGGTCTGGGGCAAGGTGTGGTTCTGCCCCCGGACCAGCTCGGCCGTCATTGCCCTGTCCCCTCGACGATTCACTGCTGCGTGGTGCGCCGCGTGCGGTGCAGCGTCATGCGGTGCGGCGTTGTGTGGTGCGGCGTCATGCGGTGCAGCTCCCGGCGGCCGATGCCTCCGGGAGCTGCGGGTACCGATGTGTACCGGCTCGGAGGGTGCCGAAAGGTCCCGGCCCCCTCCCCCGGTCGGGCCCTGCCTACAGGTGCGGCAGGATCGCCGGCATCAGGTCCTGGAAGGTACGGCCGTTGGCCGGGTTGCCGAGGGCCGTCATCTGCCAGGCGTTCCCCGAGCGGTGCACCTTCGCCATGATCTGGGCGGTGTACTGCCCGCCGCCGTCCAGCGTGTAGCGGGCGAGCTCCTGGCCGTTGGTCTCGTCGACGATGCGGCAGAAGGCGTTCTGCACCTCCTGGAACGTCTGGCCGGTGAAGGAGTTCACCGTGAAGACGATCTGGTCGATGTGGACCGGCACCCGCTGCAGGTCGACGAGGATCGCCTCGTCGTCGCCGCCGGAACCGGCGCCGCCGACCAGGTTGTCCCCGGTGTGCTTGACCGAGCCGTCATCACTGACGAGGTGACGGAAGAAGACCACGTCGACCGGCTGCTTGTCGGCGAAGAGCACCGCCGACGCGTCGAGGTCGATCTCCCGTGTACGTGAACCGAACAGACCCCGGCGCGGTGCCGCCTGCCAGCCGAGCCCCATCCGCACCGCGGTCAGGGTCCCCCCGTCGCTCTTCTGCAGGCTGATGGCCTGACCCTTGGTCATATTGACCGTCACGCGCTGTCCCCTCTCCGCTTTCCCCGCAACCGTCCGTGCGCGGTTTCCCAGCACCCTACGCAGTCGCGCCGGTGGCGCGGCCGCTCAGGGCCGTTTTGTGTCGGTCCTGCAACACACCTGATGCGACGGGCTCAGGCAAGGCCCGCTTCGCGCATCTGTCGCAGCTCCTTCTTCAACTCCCCGACCTCGTCGCGCAGTCGCGCCGCCACCTCGAACTGGAGGTCCGCGGCGGCGGCCCGCATCCGGTCGGTCATCTCCTCGATGATTCCGGCGAGTTCGGTGGCGGGCCGGTCGGTGACCGCTGCGCCGCCGCCCTTGGCCTTCTTGGACGCGGCAGCCTTGACGCCCAGTGCGGGAACGGGTGCCTTGGCGCCCTTCGCCTGGCGGTAGCCGGTGCCGAGCAGCTGCTCGGTGTCGACCTCCTCGCGGGCGATCGTCGCGACGATGTCGTTGATCTTCTTCCGCAGCGGCTGCGGGTCGAGACCGCGCTCGGTGTTGTACGCGATCTGCTTCTCGCGGCGGCGGTTGGTCTCGTCGATGGCCTGCTCCATCGCCGGGGTGATCTTGTCCGCGTACATATGGACCTGCCCCGAGACGTTCCGGGCGGCACGGCCGATGGTCTGGATCAGGGACGTCCCCGAACGCAGGAAGCCCTGCTTGTCCGCGTCGAGGATGGCGACGAGCGACACCTCGGGCAGGTCGAGGCCCTCGCGCAGGAGGTTGATGCCGACCAGTACGTCGTACTCCCCGGAGCGCAGCTCGCGCAGGAGCTCGATGCGGCGCAGCGTGTCGACGTCGCTGTGCAGATAGCGGACCTGGATGCCGAGCTCCAGGAAGTAGTCGGTGAGGTCCTCGGCCATCTTCTTGGTGAGGGTGGTGACCAGGACCCGCTCGTCCTTCTCGGCGCGGGTGCGGATCTCGTGCACCAGGTCGTCGATCTGACCCTCGGTGGGCTTGACGACCACCTCGGGGTCGACGAGGCCGGTGGGGCGGATGATCTGCTCCACGAAGCCCTTGCCCCGGGACAGCTCGTACTTCCCGGGGGTGGCGGAGAGGTAGACGGTCTGGTCGATCCGGCTCAGGAACTCCTCCCACTTCAGCGGGCGGTTGTCGAGCGCGGAGGGGAGCCGGAAGCCGTGGTCGACGAGGGTGCGCTTGCGGGAGGCGTCGCCCTCGTACATCGCACCGATCTGCGGAACGGTGACGTGCGACTCGTCGAGGACGAGGAGGAAGTCCTCGGGGAAGTAGTCGAGGAGGGTGTTGGGGGCGGTGCCGGGCGAGCGGCCGTCGAAGTGCATCGAGTAGTTCTCGACGCCGGAACAGGTGCCGATCTGCCGGAGCATCTCGATGTCGTACGTGGTGCGCATCCGCAGCCGCTGGGCCTCCAGCATCTTGCCCTGCTTCTCCAGCTCGGCCAGGCGCTGCTCCAGCTCCTGCTCGATGCCGCTGACCGCCTTCTCCATGCGCTCGGGGCCCGCGACGTAATGGCTGGCGGGGAAGACGTGGAGGGACTGGTCCTCGCTCATCACCTCGCCGGTGAGCGGGTGGAGGGTGGAGAGGGCCTCGATCTCGTCGCCGAACATCTCGATGCGGACGGCGAGCTCCTCGTAGACCGGGAAGATCTCGATGGTGTCGCCGCGCACCCGGAAGGTGCCCCGGGTGAACGCGAGGTCGTTGCGGGTGTACTGGATCTCGACGAAGCGGCGCAGCAGCTGGTCCCGGTCGATCTCGTCGCCCACCTTGAGCTGGACCATCCGGTCCACGTACTCCTGGGGCGTACCGAGGCCGTAGATGCAGGAGACGGAGGCGACCACGACGACATCGCGCCGGGTGAGCAGCGAATTCGTCGCGGAGTGGCGCAGCCGCTCGACCTCCTCGTTGATCGAGGAGTCCTTCTCGATGTAGGTGTCCGACTGCGGGACGTACGCCTCGGGCTGGTAGTAGTCGTAGTACGAGACGAAGTACTCGACGGCGTTGTTGGGCAGCAGCTCGCGGAACTCGTTCGCCAGCTGAGCGGCGAGCGTCTTGTTCGGTGCCATCACGAGTGTGGGGCGCTGCAGCTTCTCGATCATCCACGCGGTGGTCGCCGATTTACCGGTGCCGGTCGCGCCGAGCAGGACGACGTCCTTCTCGTCGGCGCGGATGCGCCGCTCCAGCTCGGCGATGGCCGCGGGCTGGTCGCCACTGGGCTGGTAGGGACTGACGACCTCGAAAGGCGCCACCGAACGTTCGATCTTCGAAACGGGCCGCATGCAACCACCGTACGACCCACCACTGACAACCGGACGGGGTCAGCCGATGTGCCGGGCCCCGATCACCATTCTCCCGGCGGCGCGGGGTCGCGCGGCCGGGAGTGGAACGAGGCCGGGTCGGCATGCGTGCCGAACCGCGGCACCTGCCGCTGGGCCGGTATCCCGGGCGGCCGGCCGGCCCCCGCGTTCCCCGGGTCGTTCCAGTCCGGGGTGCCCATCACCATCAGCGGGTCGAACATCACGACCACCGCGGCGAGGATCAGGAAGCAGCCGGGGCCGATCAGCAGCGGCACCAGCGGTGCGGTCGCCGCGTCGGCCGCGGCGGTGTCGGGGAGGGCGCCGGGGTGCAGATGGACGCTGAGGGCGGCCATGCCCGTGTAGTGCATGCCGCTCACCGCGACGGCCATCACGACGCTGGCCCCGAGACTGGGCAGGAACCCGTGGACGGAGACGGCCGCCCAGAGCGCGGTGGTGGCGGCCACCACGGCGATGACGACGGAGAGGGCCACGGTGACCGTGTCGTACTCGAACTGCCCTTCGAGGCGCATTCCGGCCATACCCAGGTAGTGCATGGTGGCCACGCCGAGTCCGGTGATGGTTCCGCCCGTCACCAGGGCCATTCCGGTGGCACCGCGGTACCCGACGATGAAGATGCCGACGCCGACCATGCCGATGGCGACCGCGAGACTGGCGAAGGTGATCGGCTTGTCGTAGCCGATGACCACCCCGTCGACGGAGAAACCCATCATGGCGATGAAGTGCATGGTCCATATACCGGAGCCGATGGACGTCGCGCCGAGGGCCAGCCAGCCGGCCTTGAAGGAGCGCTCGGTACGCAGCGAACGGTTCGTGCAGCGCAGCCCGAGCGCAGCGCCGAGGCAGGCCATGAGGAAGGCCGCGACGGGCGTCACCGCTCCGTAGCTGAAACCGTCGATCGTGCCCTGCATGCTCGTACGCCCTTCGCGGAAGCCCGGGTTTCGGGGTGACCCTAAGGCGCGAGTCCCGGCAAACAAACAGAAGAGCTGCATTTTATCGAGCAGGAATTCGGCCTGTGACCCGGCATCGGCGGTCGCGTTCACGTTGTGGCCATCCTTCGCCTGTCCCGTGTTGGGGCGCGACTGTCACTCTCGGCCCGTCCGCAACTTCCGACGCAAGGAGTACACGTGTACGCACGCACCGCAACCGCCGCTCTCGCCGCCGCCGCCCTGATGGGCACCGGCGCCTTTCTGATGTCGGGCTCCGAGACTCGGACCACGGAACGGGCCACGGCCGGCGCCGGGCACGTGACCGCGGTCACCGGTATCAGCGCCGTGAGCGCCCGGTCCACGGACGTGAAGCGGACCGTGCCCGTCGTCCTCGCCCACCGGGGCGCTTCGGCCTACGCGCCGGAGAACACCCTGGCCGCCGTCGACAAGGCCGACGCCCTCGGCTTCGACTGGGTGGAGAACGACGTCCAGTTCACCAAGGACGGTGTGCTGGTGGTCGTGCACGACACCGATCTGAGGCGGACCACCGATGTCGAGGAGGTCTTCCCGGACCGGACCTCGTGGGCGGTCAAGGACTTCACGGCGGCGGAGATCGCCCGGCTGGACGCGGGCAGCTGGTTCGGCCCGCAGTTCGCCGGGACCCGGGTGCCCACGCTCAAGCAGTACCTGGACCGGGTCGAGCGCAACCGGCAGAAGCTGCTGCTGGAGATCAAGAGCCCCGAGATCTACCCGGGCATCGAGAAGGAGACCCTGCGGGTGCTGCGCCAGAAGGGGTGGCTCGACCGCGCTCATGTGAAGAACCGGCTCGTCATCCAGAGCTTCGGCGCGGACAGCGTGAAGAAGGTGCACCAGCTGCGCCCGGACGTCACGACCGGGTTCCTCGGCACCCCCGCGGTGGCCGACCTGCCGTCGTACGCGGCCTTCACCGACCAGATCAACCCCTCCTACACATCCATTTCGGCCGACTACGTGAACGCGGTGCACGCGCTGAAGGGCGCGCACGGCAAGAAGCTCCGGGTCAACACCTGGACGGTCAACGACGCGGCGAGCGCCCAGAAGGTGGCGGGCCTCGGCGTGGACGGGATCATCACCAACAACCCCGACGTGGTGCGCGAGGCCACGGGCTGAACCGGGGCCGCGGCCGGTTGTCAGTGGGCGGCCGTACCGTGGATCCCATGAACAGCACCGGAGTTGTCGAGTGGGCCGTCGTCGGGAGCGACATCGGCCCGCTGCTCCTTGCCGCGACCGGTACGGGCCTGGTGAGCGTGGCCTTCCACGCCCGTCCCGAGGTGCGGGAGAAGGCGCTCGGGCAGTTGCGGACGCGGCTCGGTGCGGAGCCGGTGGAGAATCCCGGCTCCGCCCGGCTCGCCGAGCCGATACGCAGGCTCGCGGCGTACTTCGCGGGCTCGTCGCGGGAGTTCTCGCTCGACCTGGACTGGTCGCTGACCTCGGGCTTCAACCGCCAGGTGCTCCGCGAGCTGGCGACGGGCGTGCCGTACGGGACGGTCGTCGGATACGGGGAGCTCGCCGGGCGCGTGGGCCGGCCGGGTGCCGCGCAGGCGGTCGGGGTGGCCATGGCGTCCAATCCGCTGCCGGTGGTGGTGCCGTGCCACCGGGTGGTGGAGAGCGACGGCGGACTCGGCGGTTTCGGCGGGGGGCTCGACACCAAGCGGCAGTTGCTGGCGCTGGAGGGTGTGCTGCCCCAGCCACTGTTCTGAGCCGGCCGCCGGGAGCCTCCGCACCGGGGCGGTCCCGGGTGACCGCCGTCGTGGGGACGCGCCCGTGCCCGGTGCGGACCCGGTTTCGCACCCGTGTACGGACTGGCACACTGCGTCAGTGACGAACACCCTTGACGCACCTGACACCCCCGCCGGGCCCGGCCGTCCCGCCACCCCGGTCTCGGCGGCCGAGCTTCCAGGGCTGCGGCGCAGAACGTCCGCGGTGCTCATAGGCAGCCAGATACTCGGCGGCCTCGGCGTGCCCATCGGTATCGCCCTGGCCCCCGTGCTGGCCACGGAGGTGAGCGGCTCCGAGGCGCTGTCCGGCCTGGCCCCGACCGCCTCGGTGACCGGGACCGCGCTGCTCTCGCTGCCGCTGGCCGCGCTGATGACCGCGCGCGGCCGGCGCCCCGGTCTCGTACTGGCGTATCTGATCGGTGCGCTCGGCGCGGGGCTGGTGGTCCTGTCCACTCTGGTGGAGAGCTTCCCGTTGCTGCTGCTGGGCATGGCCGGGTTCGGTGCGGGGTCCTCGGCCAATCTGCAGGCCCGGTTCGCCGCCGCGGATCTGGCCGAGCCCGACCGGCGCGGCCGGGCGATCTCCACGGTCATCTGGGCCACCACGATCGGCTCGGTCCTCGGGCCGAACATCGCCGCCCCGGTGGGCCGTGTCTTCCGCGGCTCCGCGATATCCGAGCAGGCGGGCCCGTTCGTCTTCGCGGCCGGGATCTTCCTGCTGGCGGCCTCGGTGGTCGGGGTGCTGCTGCGGCCGGACCCGCTGCTCACGGCGCGGGCGCTGGCACCGCAGGGCGACGAGTCCCGGGCCGGCCGTTCACTGCGTGCCGGAGTCGCGGCGGTCCGGGCCTCGCCGATGGCACGGCTGGCGCTGGTGACTGTGGCCGTCTCGCACACCGCGATGGTCTCGATCATGGTGATGACCCCGGTCGACCTGGGACATCACGGCGCCGGGCTCCAGCTGATCGGCCTGGTCATCAGCGGCCACATCGCGGGGATGTACGCGTTCTCCCCGGTGATGGGCTGGCTGTCGGACCGCTTCGGCCGGCTCGCGGTGATCGGTCTGGCGGTCGGACTGCTCTCCTGCGCCGCGCTGCTGGCCGGAACCGCGGGCGCCAGCCACGGGCAGACGGCGGCCGGTCTCTTCACACTCGGTCTCGGCTGGTCGGCGGGGCTGGTCGCCGGTTCGGCACTGCTCACCGACTCCGTGCCACAGGCCGCCCGCGCCGCCGTACAGGGTCTGTCGGATCTGACCATGAACACGGCGGCGGGCATCGGCGGAGCCGTCGCCGGGGTCATCGTCGCCCGGGCGAGCTACGGCTGGCTGAACGTGGTCGGAGCGTGTCTGCTGCTGCCGATGGCGGCGCTGGCACTGCGCCGGGCACTCGCCCGGCCCGCGGCACCGACGTCTCCACGCGACGCCTGAGGCTTCTGAGGTTCCATGGCCTTGTGAGGTTCCGGTGGCGGCCTGAGGTTCCGGAGCCTTCGTCGGAGCCGTCCGAGGCCTCGGACGGCTCCCGATGCCTCAGAGGCTGATGTGGTACGCCTTGCGCAGCGTCTCGTGCACGGTCCACGTCGTACGGTCGCCCTCGCGCAGCACGCAGGCGTCCCCCGGCCCGAGCTCCAGCGTCGCGCCGCCCTCGACCACCACGGTCGCGCGGCCGCTCACGACCACGAAGAGTTCGTTGGCCTCGGTGTCGGTGACCACGCCGGGCGTGATCTGCCAGATCCCGCGCAGTTGCTTGCCGTCGGGCGACTCCCAGAGCACCTTGCCGGTCACCACGGGCTCGCCCGAGACGATCTGTGCGGGGTCGAGCGGTTCCGGTTCGAGTTCGGCGTCCGGAATGTGTACGACGAACGAGGCAGGAGCTTGATCAAATGTGGTCATGGCCGGTCACCTTAGCGACCGCCGGAAGACGGCTCGGCAGCAGGATGCATCAGGACCGGTCGACGGAATCCCGGCCCTCCCACGGGCCCACCGACCGACCCACCGACCGGCCCTCTCGACCGACGGCCCGGCCGCCCCGCACGGGGCCGCCGCCACCGTCGCACGTTTGAGGCGGCCGCGCCCGCGACAGGGATGTGGACATGTCATCCAACGCGTCGCACAGCGCACATCCCTGCGCCCCCGCCCTCTCCACCGAGGTACGGGCGGCCCTCGCCGCGCACCACCCCGTCGTGGCCCTGGAATCGACGATCATCGCCCACGGTCTGCCACGCCCGCGCAATCTGCGGGTCGCCGAGGAGCTCGAAGGGCTCGTACGGTCCGCGGGCGCGGTGCCCGCAACCATCGCCGTACTCGACGGAAGGGCCCACATCGGCCTGGACAAGGACCAGTTGGAGCGGGTCGCCACGGATCCCGCGATGCGGAAGCTGGGCCACCGTGACCTCGCGCCGGCCCTGGCGACGGGGGCGAGCGGGGCGACGACCGTGTCCGCGACGGCGTTCCTGGCCGCACGCGCCGGCCTGCGCGTCTTCGCCACCGGCGGCCTCGGTGGCGTGCACCGGGAGTGGACCCGGACCCAGGACGAGTCCGCCGATCTCCGGCTCCTCGCACGGACCGGCATCACCGTGGTGTGCGCGGGAGTGAAGTCGATCCTGGACGTCCCGGCCACGCTCCAGCGCCTGGAGACGCTGGGCGTCACGGTGCTCGGTTACGGCACCGACCGCTTCCCCGGCTTCTATCTGACCAGTTCGGGCGAGCCGGTCGACTGGACGGTGCGGACGCCCGAGGAGGTCGCGGAGGTGATGCGGGCCCAGGACGGGCTCGGCGGTGCCGGCTCCGCGCTGGTCGTCGCCAATCCGGTGGCCGTGGCGGACCAGTTGGATCCCGCGCTCCACGACCGTGTGCTGGCCGAGGCACTGGACGAGTGCCGGGAACGCGGCATCGTGGGCCAGGCCGTCACGCCGTTCCTGCTGGACCGGCTGATGCGGGGTACCGGGGGCGCCTCGCTGGAGGCCAATCTGGCGGCCGTGCGCGGAAACGTGTCGCTCGCCGCGCGGATCTCCGGCGCGTGGGCCGCCGCGCCCCGGGACCCGGCGGCCGGACGATGACCGAGGGCGCACTGCTCGTCGTCGGGGACGTGGTCACGGACGTGGTGGCCCGGCACGGAACGGCACTGGTCCACGGTACGGACACCGTGGCCCGGATCCGCACCCTGCCCGGCGGCGCGGGGGCCAATGTCGCCTGCTGGGCGGCCCGTTCGGGGTGTGCCGACGTACGGCTGCTGGCCAGGGTCGGCGCCGACAGCGCGGACTGGCACCGGGCCGCGCTGCGGCGGGCGGGGGTGCGCTGCCTGCTGGCCGTGGACCACGACGTGCCGACCGCCACCGTCGTCGCACTGGTCGACTCCGACGCCGAGCGCACCTTCCTCACCGACAGCGGCGCCGTGCTCCGCCTCTCCCCCGACGACTGGTCACCGTCGATGCTGGACGACGTCGCCCATCTCCATCTCTCCGGCTACCTCCTCTTCGCCGCGACGAGCCGTGCGACGGCCCTGCTCGCCCTGCGGGAGGCGCGGCGGCGACGGATCCCGGTGAGCATCGATCCGGCCTCGGCCGGCTTCCTCGCCGAGCTGGGCGCCGACCGGTTCCTGGCCGCCGCGGAGGGCGCCGGTCTGCTGTTGCCCAACGCGGACGAAGCCCGGCTGCTCACCGGACTGCCCGAACCGGCCGACGCGGCGGCCAAGTTGAGTCTCCAGGCCGGCCGGGTGGTCGTCACGCTCGGCGAGGGCGGGGCGCTGCTCGCCGCCGGGGGCACGGTGACCCGGCGCGTCCCGGCCGTCCGGGTGCGCGGCGCGGTGGACTCGACCGGTGCGGGCGACGCCTTCACCGGCGGCTTTCTCGCGGCGCACCTGGCGGGGGCGGACGACGCCTCGGCCGTGGCGGCGGGCTGCCGGGCGGGCGCGGAGGCGGTCACCACCATGGGCGGCCGCCCCGGCCCATGACGCGGACACGGGCCCACCGCCCGGGCCCGTGCCCGCGGCCCGACGCATGCACCACGACACCGGCCCGTGATCAGGCGTCGGTTCGCGGCCCCGCCCACCCCGTCCAGGCCGGGTGCAGCGGATCGTCGGCCCGCACGACCGCGTCCGCGCGGTCGCCGGGTGCCGCCTCGTCCTCGTACCGCGCGAAAGCGGGCAGGGTCCAGCGTTCGCTCTCCTCGGTTCGCCGCCGCAGCGCGCCCGGCGACAGCCGCAGATGGACACTCAGATCGAACGGGAACCAGTGCCCCAGCAGCAACGGGCCGTGCACCACCAGCACTCCGCCCTCGGGCAGCGGCCGGTACGGGCTGCGGGTGGCCCGGTCGGTCGCCGGATCCCAGAGGTCGGGCAGCACCCGCCCGCTGCCGCCGGCCTCCAGCGGCCCGAAGACCTCGCGCCACAGCGCGCCCGTGTCGAACCAGCTGTCGTAGTACGAGTCGGGGTCCTCCTTGCCGTACTCGTACCGGAGGCTCGCCGGACGCAGGAATCCCGCGGTGGACACGACCAGCACCGCACGGCCCCGGACCCGCAGCGCCTGCGCGACGCGCCCGGCCAGTTCGCCGGTCCGGGCCGCCGGAGCACCGTCGACGGCGACCTTCAGCCAGGGTCCGCCGTCGGCGGCTTCGAGGGCGTCGGCATGCGCGGCGAAGGCTTCGGCCAGCCGCTCCCAGGTGATCGCTTCGAATCGCACCCCACCATCATCGCCTCGGACCCGGCGCCCCGTCCCGGCCGTCCCACCAGCGGGGAGCGTCCTCGTCGGGTTCGTCGGGGCTCGCGAAGCGGAACGGGACGCCGAGCCGCTCCGCCAGTTCGCGGCCCGTCCGCGCCGCCTCGCCGCTCCCCGCCGCACCGATCCGGAAGTGGGCCAGGGCAACGCCCTCCCACGGCCGGGCCGACACGGCGGTCAGCACCACGATCCAGCCCGAGGTGTCACCGTCCCAGACCGCCTCGACGGCCACGGGGTCGCGGGGCAGGGCGGCGGCCGCGGCGGCCAGGGTGTCCACGTCGTGGTGGGGCGGGGGCGGCATGCGGTCCGTGAGTACACGGTGGCGCCCGGCCAGCACGTCCACGCACACGTGCAGCTCCGGACGGGGTCCGGTGCCGCTCTCCCGCATCGCGTGGACGGCCTGGATGTTCCGGCCCGCCAGGACCAGTTCGTCGACCCGTTCACGTACACCGGCGGGGAACGCCCACCACAGAAGCTGTGCCCGGTGGCTCTCGGCGAGGCGCAGCACCCGGTCGGCGAGCGGGCGCAGGCCGGGTTCGCGGTCGGCCGCCGTCCCGGCGAGCCGGCGGATGTCGGCGGACCACTGTCCGGACAGGCCGTCCGGCGCGTCGATGCGGCGGAAGCCGCGTTCCAGCAGCCCCCGGGCTTTCTCCGGCCGCCCGCGCAGTACGGCCTTCGTCGCGGCGACCGCGTTGGCCAGCGCGCTCGCGTACGGCGACCAGTCGTCACCGTGCACCGCGGGGTCTCCCCGGCCGTGGGCGGCCGGGGACGCCACGATCTCCAGGTCCACCCGCCAGAACAGCGGAAGCCCGCGGAAGGCGGCGAAGACCAGCCGCCGCTCCCAGGAGTTCCGCGACTCCGGGTCCGTGCGCAGGGAGTCCAGCGGCCGCACCGCTTCGAGCACCTCGCGGACGGCGGCGAGGCAGGCGTCGAACCGGTCGCCGGGCACGGTCCAGGCGAGGTCGATGTCGCTGTACGGGTCCGCCGTCCCGCCGGCGAGCGAGCCCCGCAGTTCCGCCCGCGAGCCGGGGCAGTGCGCGGTGAGCGCGCTCATCAGCTCCCGCGCGAACGCGGCGCGCCGCGCCGGGTCGAGTGTGCGCGCGTCCGCCCCGTCCCACGCGTCCTCCCCGTTCATGACCGCTCCCTCCCGTCGTACGGAAAACACACCACCCCGGCGCGTCCGCCTCCTACGATCTTCCCCATGGACCTCGAATTCGCCCGCACGTTCGCCTCGGAGTGGCTGGACGGCTGGAACTCCCATGATCTGGAACGCATTCTGACGCACTATCACGAGGACGTGACGTTCAGCTCGCCCGTCATCGCGCGGATGACCGGTGACACGTCCGGCACGGTGCACGGCAAGGAGGCGCTGCGCGCGTACTGGACCACCGCCCTGGAGCGCATCCCCGAGCTCCGGTTCGAGCTGGTGGACGTCCGGGTGAGCGTCCAAGCCCTGGTGATCGACTACCGCAACCAGATCGGCGGCCGGGTCAGCGAGGTGCTGACCTTCCGCGACGGGCTGGTGATCTCCGGCTTCGGGGCGTACGGGGAGACGCTCGCCAACTGACGTCCGGCCGACCGCCGCCGGTGGCCGCACAGGAGCCGGCGGCGGGAACCTCTCCGGGCCGGGCCGTCACCCGCCGCGCAGCTCGGCGGCGAGCGGCCCGTCGCCCGACACCTCGGCACGCCCGTCCTTGACGGCCTCGGCCAGGGTCAGCCCGCCCCGCGCCAGTTCCAGGCAGACCTCGACGTCGAGTGCGATACGGGCATCGGCGCGGGCGGCGGGACCGTCCCCGTACACCGCCGCTCCGTCCTGCGCGCCACCGGCCCGCACGTGGAACTCACCCTCGTCCAGGTGGACTTCGACGGTCCCCGCATGGGTCAGCCCGTCCAGCGCGCGCAGCAGCGGGAGGGCGAACCAGTGGGCCCGCACCGCGTCGGTGGCCCGCCGTTCGGCCAGCACGGGCGCACCCCACTCGGCGAGCGCGGCGAGTACCGGCATCAGGCCGTGGCCGCGCGCGGTCAGTTCGTAGACCGAGGCGGCGGCGGGCGGCGGGAGCCGGCGGCGGGTGGCGAGGCCGTTCTGCTCCATGTCCCTGAGCCGGGAGGCGAGCACGTCCGTGCTGACGCCGGGCAGGTCGGCGTGGAGGTCGGTGTAGCGGCGGGGGCCCGCCAGCAGTTCACGGACGATCAGCAGGGTCCACCGGTCGCCCACGGAGTCGAGGGCACGCGCGGTGGCGCAGAACTGGTCGTAACTCCGGCGGCGGACCGGGCGCGTTGCGGGCTGTTGCTGACGTGGCATGCGACGCAGTCTAGACATGTTGTTGGACTTTCCAAGCCCGAGCTTGGTAAAACCAAGTATCGCAATCAGGTCGGGGAGGCCACCGCATGGAATTCCGGCAGTCCAGCAAGCTCGACGAGGTCTGTTACGAGATCCGGGGCCCGGTCATCGAGCACGCCAACGCCCTGGAGGAGGCGGGCCACAGCGTGCTCCGGCTCAACACGGGCAACCCCGCGCTCTTCGGTTTCGAGGCACCGGAGGAGGTGGTCCAGGACATGATCCGGATGCTTCCGCAGGCCCACGGCTACACGGATTCGCGCGGCATCCTGTCCGCCCGCCGGGCGGTGGCGCAGCGCTACCAGGCGATGGGGCTGACGGACGTCGGGGTCGACGACATCTTTCTCGGCAACGGCGTCTCCGAGCTGATCTCGATGGCTGTCCAGGCGCTGCTGGAGGACGGCGACGAGGTGCTCGTCCCGTCCCCCGACTACCCGCTGTGGACCGCGGTGGTGACCCTCGCGGGCGGCAAGCCCGTGCACTACACCTGTGACGAGGCCTCGGACTGGAACCCCGACCTCGCCGACATGGCCTCGAAGATCACCGACCGCACCAAGGCCGTCGTGATCATCAACCCGAACAATCCGACCGGCGCCGTCTACCCCCGCGAGATCCTCGAAGGCATCCTCGATCTGGCGCGCAGGCACGGCCTGATGGTGTTCGCCGACGAGATCTACGACCAGATCCTGTACGACGACGCCGAGCACCACAGTGTGGCGGCCCTCGCCCCCGACCTGGTCTGCCTCACCTTCAGCGGCCTGTCGAAGACCTACCGCGTGGCGGGCTTCCGCTCCGGATGGATGGTGGTCTCCGGCCCGCAGCAGCACGCCCGCAGCTATCTGGAGGGGCTGACCACGCTCGCCTCCATGCGTCTGTGCCCCAACGCGCCCGCGCAGTACGCCATTCAGGCCGCGCTCGGCGGCCGGCAGTCGATCCGGGAGCTGGTCGCGCCGGGCGGCAGACTGTACGAGCAGCGCAACCGGGCCTGGGAGAAGCTGAACGAGATCCCCGGCGTGTCGTGCGTGAGGCCGAAGGGCGCGCTGTACGCGTTCCCGCGCCTGGACCCGAAGGTGCATCGCATCGTCGACGACGAGAAGTTCGTACTGGATCTGCTGCTGCGGGAGAAGATCCAGGTCGTGCAGGGAACCGGCTTCAACTGGCCGCGGCCCGACCACTTCCGGATCCTCACCCTCCCGTACGCTGACGATCTCGACGCGGCGATCAGCCGCATCGGCCGCTTCCTGACCGGATACCGCCAGTGATCGGATGCCCCCGGTGACCTGCTCCACGTGCAGCTTTCCCGTCCATACCCAGTTCGCCTCGCCCGAACTGGTCGGCCCGATCGTGGAGGACGGGCTCGATCCGGCCACCGATCCGGCCTGGGCGGAGTCCGGGGCGCGGTCACCGGCCGAGTACGCGCGCTGGGCCGGTCATCTGTGCGGCATGACCTGCCTGCGCATGGCGCTCGGCGCGGGAGCCCCGCCCCTGTTCGCGCTGCGCGACGGGGCGCTCCGGTACGGCGCGTACACCGAGGACGCGCGGGACGGGATCCGAGGTCTGGTCTACGCCCCCTTCGCCGCGTACGCGCGCGAGGTGCACGGCGTGGACGCCACGGTGCACCGCCATCTCGCACCGGAGGAGATCCTCGGTCTGCTGGACGGCGGCCGTACGGTCATGGCCTCGGTGCACTACGGAATCCGGTACCCCGGGCGGCCCGCTCCGGGGCGGGGCGGGCATCTGGTGCTGCTGACGTCCCGTACGGCCGACGGCACGGGCGTCCACTTCCACAACCCGTCGGGCACGACGGCGGGGACGCGGGCCGCGGAGCTCGCGCTGTCCGACTTCGAGCGCTTCTTCGCGGGGCGCGGGGTGTCGCTGCCCGCGCGGGTGTGAACGGCGCACCCGTGAGCCGTGTGCCGTCCGGAACGGGAGCGGGCCCGGGGGCGTAGCCGGCCCCCGAGCCCTGGTCTGCCACCCGTTCGGCACGCCGACACTTTTAAGGACCCGTGTCAGGTTTATGTCGCCGCGTCCTGCCTTTAGACGACCGCAGATCGAAGCTCTGCGAGCCGGAGTCGAACCGGCATCTCGACGCCCATGGGCACGGGCCCGTTTGATTCGGCGATGGGTGGCGAATGCTGAGTCTGGAGCAAGAGTCTGAGATTGATCGCGGTCTGCCTCTTCCATTTGGGCTACCCCGGCCCGTTCCTGTGCGGGAGGCACCGAATGCCGGGGGGAGGACTCGAACCTCCACTGGAACCGCGTCGTCACGACAAGCTTCAGTTTCAGCTTGCGCTCCTGGCGCACCCCGGCCGCAATGAATCGGCCGGGGAATCAATGGTCGGTCACCCGAAGAGGTAACCGAATACCGCATCACCCACCCGCTGGTCGGTGACGTCCGCGCCGTTGGCTTCCTCGCGGGCGTACTTCACGGCCTGCTGGAGCTTCTCCACCCGGTCCAGCAGTTCGTTGACGCGCCGCGCGGGAAGGGCGCCGGAGAACTTCACCGTCGTCCAGTACCCGATCGGGACGTCCTCGTAGTACACCTCGACCTGCGCCGGGTGCTTGTCGGTGGCCTCCGCCTTCACGTGGTTGCGGGGCACCTTCTTCGTACGGAGGGTCCGTACCGGCTCGGTCTTCCAGGAGTCCGTCGACGGGTCCTGGGTCCATGCCTCCGCGGCGTCGAGCACCGGCAGCTTGCGGACAAAGGTGTTGAGGTCCGTCAACTGCTTCTCCAGGAAGAGCAGATACGAGACCGGGACGTCGCTCACGAGCACCCGCCCGTCGACCTTCACGTCCGCGCGGGCCGTGCAGTTGGCCCAGTCCTTCGTGGCGGTCACGTCGAAGAGCCGGGTCAGGGTCGCCGCGGTCTCCCGCAGCACGTCCTCGGCCTTGATCTGCACCAGCGTCGACTCGGGCGGCAGCTGCTCGCCCTCCTCGTCCTTGGGCTGGTACGTCCGGGAGATCCCGGCCAGCAGACCCGTCTTCTGGAGGCCGTGATGTGCCGCCGTCAGGTCCTGGTGGGCCTTGGACTTGACGCCCTTCTCCACTGCGATGATCTGATTGAGTTTCGCCACGACGAGGAAGCTAGCAACGCCGATCCGGCCGGGACAAACGCTTTTCCTATGGTCCGCCTCTTCCCGTACGGGTGGATTCCGCCGGACGCACCAGTCCTTGCCGCCGCCCGGCGGGGACCGCTTGCGACAGTGAGGCCCGCGCATCCGCGCCACCGGCCCGCAGGCTCCCCGTTCGCGCACGGGCTCACCCGCGTGGACTCCTCCCCGCCCGCGGCCGGACACCATCCGTCACCGCCGTTCCCAGGCGCCGAACGAAGGTCCCCGCCGTGCCCCGTCTCCCCCGCTTCACCGCCCCGAAGGGCCTCACCGGCCCGAAGAAGAAGCGCACCGCGCTCACCACGACGGCCGTCGCCCTGGCCGTACTGACCGTCTCGACGCCCGTCGCGTACGCCACACTGGGCGACGAGGCGCCCGCGGCCTCGCGGTCCACGGCGCAAGCCGTCGCCTCGCGCGGGCAGGCCTACGTCGAGACCCGGCTCCTCTTCGGCACCGAACGCCCGGACGGCGGACCCGCCGTGACCGACCGCCAGTTCCTGGCGTTCATCGACGAGGAGGTCACCCCTCGCTTCCCGAACGGGCTGACCGTCCACGACGGCCGGGGGCAGTGGCGCGACTCCCACGGGGTCATCGAACGGGAGCGCAGCTACGAAGTGACCCTGCTCTACCCCGCGTCCGAGGCGCGCGTGCGCGACATCCGGATCGAGCGGATCCGCGACGCCTACGAGAAGGCCTACGCCCAGGATTCGGTGGCCCGGATCGAGGAGCGCACGACCGCCGACTTCTGACACCCGGCCGCAGGCCGAGGGCCGTCGGATTCCGGCACCCGGGCGCAGGCCGACGGCCGACGGATTCCGCCGCACGGCGACCGCGCGGCCGTTCCGTCGCCCGGTCACGCCGCCGCGCGGGCCCCGCGCCCGCGCGGCCGGTTGATCCGGTGCGCCAGCGCGTGAACTCCCGCCACGGTCACCGGAAGAAGTGCCAGTGCCGCAACCGTCGCGCCGGCGCCGCCACTCCTGATCCCGGCCGCCTTCAGCCGCCCCACGGCCCAGACCGAGTACGGAACGACGACCGTCGGCGCCGTGACCACCCCCGGCGTGTAGCCCCGGTACGCCACCGACTGCGCGAGGTGCGCGACACCGTGCACCCCGAAGCCGACCAGCACGCTCCGGAAGAACGGGCTGCGGCCACCGGTCCGCGCCCCGTCCGCCGACGCCGCCGCCATGACCCCGCCCATGAGACCGATCGCGACACCGACGTCCCGCTGCGAGAGCTCCATCCGCTTCCAGAGCGCCTCGGGCACTCGTGGGAAGCGCTCCTGAAGCCCGGGCCGGGCCGCCCGCGCCCAGCCGGCCATGGTGACCAGCTCCTCCAGGTCATTGGTCACCCAGGCGGCGAACAGCCCCCAGGTCACCGCCTTGGAAACCGTTGCCTCCGCCATACCGGGCCCCCTGCGTCGCAGTACGAAGTACGATGACCGCACCTTACATCGCAACGCAACGTTGCGTTGCTTTTCCCGGTCGCTTTCCCCTGGAGTGCCCATGTCCGACCCGACCGTGAACCGCCGCCCGGGCCGGGGTCCCCGCGCCGCCGGGGCGATCTTCGACACCACGCTGCGCCATCTCGCGGAACGCGGCTACGCCCGGCTCACCATCGAGGCCGTCGCCCAGGAGGCCGGGGTCAACAAGACGACGATCTACCGCTGGTGGCCCTCGAAACCGGCGCTCCTCCGGGCGGCCCTGATCCATGCCCGGGTCCTCGACATCGACATCCCCGACACGGGCAGCCTCCGCGGTGATCTGGTCTCCCTCACCGAACAGATCACCCGCCTGCTCACCGACGGGCGCACCGAACCCGTCGCCCGCGCGATGACCTCGGGCACCGGCCTGCCCGACGACGAACTCGCTCTTCTCACCCGCGACTTCTTCGCCGACCGCTTCTCCCGTGAACAGCCGGTCTTCATCCGCGCCGCCGCCCGCGGCGAACTCCCCGCGCACACCGACCCGATGCTGCTGCTGGACCTGATCGCGGGGGCGGTCTGGATGCGGGTGCTGCTCCGCCGCGAACCGGTGCCGCCGCGCTTCGCCCGGGATGTCGTCGATGCCGTACTGCCTCGCTGACGGTGCCGGGAGCGGGCACGCCCGGTCGGGTACTGTGCCGCGGCCGGGTACGGGACCGTACACACGCACCGAACGGGGAACGATCCACATGGGCACGCCAGTACGTCACTTCACGGCCACGACACCGGACGGTCAGGTGTTCACGGTCGATATCGAGCGGGACTTCCGGTACGACCCGTACCGCGACTTCCTCATCTGCGCCCACTGCGACTGGTCGCCGTCACTGCTGACGACGGAGCGGATCACCGACATGGCCTGGGAGCATCTGGCGTCGGTGCACGGCGCCGGCCGGGGCCGGACCGACCAGGAGGACGAGGGGTTCCGCAAGGCCCGGCTGATCGTGCTGCCGATCGTCGCCGTGTTCCTGATCGGACTCTTCGTCTATCTGCAGAGCTACTGAGGCGGAGCTGCTGAGACCCTGACCGGACCGGCGGGGGCTTCAGCCTCCGCCGAGCTCCATGAGCGCGCTCACCGGGTCGCTGTCCGGAGTGGCGCGGGGCCACCAGTCGTCCTCGCCGGGCTCGGACTCGTAGCCGTACCAACGGCCGTCGTGGCCGAAGCGGAGCTGGAGCGTGCCGCCGGGGTGGGTGAGGTGGTTGCGCCGGGGCTGGAATCGCGGAAAGCCTGCTGCCGCGAGTGCGGGGCGGGCCCGGTCGAAGGGACCGGCCGGGGGGTCCCAGGGGGTTTCGAGGACGGCCAGCCCGCCGGCGCCGCCCTGCCGCCAGGCCGCGACCGCCCTGGCCAGGTCGGTGGTGGTGCGGCCGGTGGCGTACGCGAGTTCGCGGTAGAGGGCGCGCGTGGTGGCGGTGAGGCCGGCGGTGGGACGGGACGCGGCCAGACGCACCGCGTCCTGCCAGGGGGTGAGTCCGGCGAGCGGGTCGGCGCGGGTGGTGAGGAGCGTGTGCGCGCGGGCCGCCGCGTCCGTGGCGAGGTGATCGAGGGCGAGCGCTTCCCGTGCACCGGGCAGGCTCGGGTACGAGGGCGGCTGCGCCGGATGCGGCAGCACCGGCAGCGGAGCGGGGAGCGGCGGGAGGTAGCGCTCGGCGAGGGCTTCGCGCGCCGTTACGGAAGGGGTGGCGGGGGCCGTGGGACGTTCCCGGGCGGAGTGCGCGGCGTTGCGGCGGCCCAGCTCTTCGAGGAGCTCCCGCTCGCCCCGGCCGCGCAGCAGCAACAGGACGAACGGGTCGGCGTCCAGGAGCCGCGCCATCTGGTAGCAGAGCGCGGCCACGTGCTTGCAGGGCCAGCCGTGGTCCGGGCAGGAGCAGCCGGGGTCGAGGTCCCCGGCGGCGGGCAGCAGCCCGATGCCGGCCTCGGCCGCCGTGTCGGCCAGCGAGTGCGGCATCTCCTTGGTGAGCAGCGCGGCGAGATGACCGGGCCGGGCCGCGACCGCGTCCAGGAAGGTGTCCCAGTCGGGGTCGGCGAGGGTCCGCAGCCGCAGCTCGCAGCGGTAGGGGCGGGGGCGGCTGCCGTGGACGTAGGCGACGACCCGGCCGGGGGTGACGGTGATCGCGGCGACCTTGCCGCTGTCGGCGTACGTACGGCCGTGGGAGAGCCGGCCCTCGTCCATCGAGAGGGACTCCAGGGCGGCCACCCAGGCACGGCCCCACCAGCTGTCCGCGAAGGGTCCGTCGCCGGTGCGGGGCGGCACGGCCTCGAAGGTGCGCCGCAGGTCGTCGGGGCCCGGGCGCGGGCGCGCCACCGGGCGCGGGTCGGGGCCGGTGTGCGGGCGGGGGCTCATGCCGGCCTCCGGAGCGAGACGAGATCGGCCAGGTCGCGGTCGCTGAGCTCGGTCAGCGTGGTCTCGCCGGTGCCGAGGACCGTGTCGGCCAGGGCGCGCTTCGCCTCCAGCAGCTCGCCGATCCGGTCCTCGACGGTGCCTTCCGCGATCAGCCGGTGGACCTGTACGGGCTGCGTCTGGCCGATGCGGTACGCCCGGTCCGTGGCCTGTTCCTCGACGGCCGGGTTCCACCAGCGGTCGTAGTGAATGACGTGGGCGGCCCTGGTCAGATTGAGTCCGGTGCCCGCCGCCTTGAGGGAGAGCAGGAAGACCGGGGCCTCGCCGGACTGGAAGCGGTCCACCATCCGTTCCCGCTCGGCGACCGGTGTGCCGCCGTGCAGGAGCTGGGAGGGGATGGCACGCGAGGCGAGGTGGGCGGAGAGCAGCCTGGCCATCGTCACGTACTGGGTGAAGATCAGGACGGAGCCGTCCTCGGCGAGGATCGTGTCGAGGAGTTCGTCGAGCAGGGCGAGCTTTCCGGAACGGCCGACGAGGCGGGTCGGCTCCTCCTTCAGATACTGCGCGGGGTGGTTGCAGATCTGCTTGAGCGAGGCCAGCAGCTTCATGATCAGGCCGCGCCGGGCGATGCCTTCCGACGCCTCGATGAACGCCATGGTCTCGCGGACCGCCGCCTCGTAGAGCGTGACCTGCTCGCGGGTGAGGAAGACGGGGTGGTCGGTCTCCGTCTTCGGCGGCAGTTCGGGGGCGATGCCCGGGTCGGACTTCTTGCGGCGCAGGAGGAAGGGCCGGACCAGGCGGGCGAGCCGTTCGACCGCTTCGTCGTTGGCGAGCCCGGCGGCCGATCCGGTGTTCTCGACGATACGGGCGTGCCGGGCCCGGAAGGCCTTGAGGGGGCCGAGCAGTCCGGGAGTGGTCCAGTCGAGCAGGGCCCACAGCTCGGAGAGGTTGTTCTCCACCGGGGTGCCGGTGAGGGCGACCCGGGCCGGGGCCGGGATGGTGCGCAGCGCCTTCGCCGTGGACGACTGCGGGTTCTTCACGTGCTGGGCCTCGTCGGCGACGATCAGCCCCCAGCCGTGGCCCGCCAGTTGCGCGGCGCTGGAACGCATCGTGCCGTACGTGGTGAGGACGAAGCCTCCGTCGGGCCCGGCGAGCGAGCGGTCGGTGCCGTGGAAACGGCGTACGGGGACACCGGGGGCGAAGCGGCTGATCTCGCGGTGCCAGTTGCCCAGGAGGGAGGCGGGGCAGACCACCAGGGTGGGCTCGGGACGGGCGCGGTGCAGATGGAGGGCGATGAGGGTGATCGTCTTGCCCAGGCCCATGTCGTCGGCGAGGCAGCCGCCGAGGCCGAGCGAGGTCATCCGGTCCAGCCAGGCCAGGCCGCGCAGCTGGTAGTCGCGGAGCGTGGCGTCCAGGCCGGGCGGCTGGGCGATGGTGGTGTGGTCGGCGGTGATGCGCTCGCGGAGTGCGGCCAGCGCGCCCACGGGCACGGCTTCCACCTGTTCGCCGTCGACCTCGGCGGTGCCGGTCAGGGCGACGGCGAGGGCGTCGACCGGATCGAGCAGGCCGAGCTCCCGCTTGCGTGCCTTGCGTACGAGCGCGGGGTCGACGACGACCCATTGGTCCCGCAGGCGCACCACCGGCCGGTGGGCCTCGGCGAGGGTGTCCATCTCCGCCTCGGTGAGCCGCTCGTCGCCCAGCGACAGCTGCCAGTCGAAGGCGAAGAGCTGTTCGGCGTCGAAGAACGAGGTGCCGTCGGTGGCCGATCCGGGCGCGGGCCGCACGACGGCGGAGGCGGTGAGCGAGCGGACGAGCTCCCTGGGCCAGTGGACGCTCACGCCGGCCGCCGCCAGCCGGGCCCCGGCGTCGCCGAGCAGCTCGTACAGCTCGTCCTCCGTCAGGGCGAGCACATCGGGCACCGGCTGGTCCAGCAACCGCTCCAGCGGCACCCAGACGCGGGCGGCGCGGCGCAGGGCGAGCACGGCGTCGATCCTCGCGCGCGGGCCGAAGGGCTCGCCCGCCCCGCCGTTCCAGAGCGCGGCGGCGTCGGTGACGTAGGTCGGGTCGGCGAGGCTGTGCACCTGCGTGACGGCAGCGGCGGCGTGCCGCGCGGCGGTGGCACCGGCCCCGGCGGAACCGGTGGCATCGTCCCCGTCGTCGGCCGTGTCGAAGAGTTCGTACGCCGACAGGTCGAGGCGCAGCGACACCCGTACGCCCGCGTCGAGCCCGGCCGCGACCTCGACCGCCCAGTCACGGGCCGCCGGCAGGTGCTGGGCCTCGCGGGCCGCGAAGGGCGCCCCCATCGCGTACGCCGCGGCGGGCGTACGGGGCAGGGTGTCGGCGACCGCGTCGAGGAACGAGCCGAGCAGCCACTGCGGGTCGGGGACCCGGAGCGGGGTGCGGTCCGGCAGCGGGACCGCGTGGCCCTCGGCGGGCATGGCGGCGGCTATCGCCCGGAGGTGGGCGATGTCCTCGGCGTCGCGCGGACCGGCCCGCCAGGCGTCGTGGTCGTCGTCCGTCAGGCCGGGGAGCAGTCTGCCGCGCGCCACCAGGTTGAGCGCCTGGAGCGCGGCGGCGCCCCAGCACCGCGTGGCGGGGTGGGCGGACTCCTGGTGCCGGGCCCGGGCCAGCAGCGGGAGCGCGTCGGCGACGGGCAGCAGGACAGCGGGCACCGTACGCCGGCGGACGTCGTCCCCCTGCCCGTGCCGGCGGACGACGGTGATCTCCCCCGTACGCGCGCCGGGTGCCGGACTCTCCGGGTCCGCGGGGTGTGCGCAGACCGCGCCCGGCTCCGGGAGGGCACCGCCGTCGGGATCCCAGAAGGCGACGCTCCCGGCCCTCGGCAGCGGTGCGGGCAGGAAGACCGCGGCACAGCGCAGGAGCCGGGCAGCGGACGCGTCCTGCTGGTGTTGTGCCGTGGTCATCGGTCCCCCTCCCCTCCCGCGCCGGTCCTCTTGACCGGCTCGATCCTCATGACTCCTGCGAGTCTAGGCGGGGGGTCCGACAACCGGTCCTCAGTGCTTGGCCAGCGGCTTCGGACGGGACGGCCGTGCGGGCACGGCGGCCGGGGGCGCGGGCACGGCGGCCGGGGGCGCCGGCATGGGCGCCGGCCCCACGGCCGACGGCTGCTGCGGCCCCGGCCGGGCCTGGGCCGCGGCCGGGCGCTGGGCCTGCGCGGGGCGCTGCGAGCGGTCGGCGGGGCGGGACGGCTGCGCATGGCGTTGCGGCTGTGCCGGCCGCGGCGGCTGGGCGCTCTGCGCCGGTGGGGCCGGCTCTTGCTGCGCGGGCTGCTGCGCCCGCTCCAGGAAGCGGAGCAGCTCCACCGGGAACGGCAGCACCAGCGTGGAGTTCTTCTCCGCCGCGACCGCCACCACCGTCTGCAGCAGACGCAGTTGGAGCGCGGCCGGCTGGGCGGACATCTCCCCCGCCGCCTCGGCGAGCTTCTTCGACGCCTGGAGCTCGGCGTCCGCGTTGATGACCCGGGCACGCCGCTCACGGTCGGCCTCGGCCTGGCGGGCCATGGAGCGTTTCATCGTCTCCGGCAGCGAGACGTCCTTGATCTCCACCCGGTCGATCTGCACACCCCATCCGACCGCGGGGCTGTCGATCATCAGCTCAAGGCCCTGGTTCAGCTTCTCGCGGTTGGACAGCAGATCGTCCAGATCGCTCTTGCCGATGATCGACCGCAGTGAGGTCTGTGCCATCTGCGACACCGCGAACCGGTAGTCCTCCACCTGGATCACGGCGCTCGCCGCGTCCACCACCTTGAAGTAGATGACCGCGTCCACCCGCACCGTCACGTTGTCCCGGGTGATCCCGTCCTGCGCCGGCACCGGCATCGTCACGATCTGCATGTTGACCTTGCGCAGCCGCTCGATGCCGGGGATCACCGTGGTGAAACCGGGTCCTCGAACGTCGTCACGGAGCCGGCCCAGCCTCAGCACGACGCCCCGCTCGTACTGCTTGACGACCTTGGCCGCCGCAGCCAGGTACAGCGTGCCCACCGAGGCCGCCGCCACTATCGCGATCACGAGATCCTGGACCATGTCGGCCCCCTGAAAGCCGAAAACTGACTGAATCCGACTGAATCAAATGAATTGTACGATTCAGCCGCTATTACCACGGTATGCCCAGTATCAATCAATAGGAACACGGACGGGACCCCGCCGCTGCGGCCGTCCCCCCGCCCGGCCGCGCCCCGGATGCCGGGGCGCGGCGGAGGGGGCAGGGTGTCCAGCGTCAGCACGTACTCCGTAGACGAGGACCCGCCCATGCCCGTGATCGCTCACCGACGCCGCCGCCTCGGCATCGCAGCCGGGACCGCGCTCCTGACACTCACCGTCGCAGGCTGTTCCGGCCTCGGCCGGACCGCGGTCGGACCGATCACCTACACGACGGAGCGGGGTGCCGTGATCATGGTCAACAGCCCGTCCGTGAAGGGCTGCCACCGGCTCGCCCCCGCGGGCGCCAAGGCGGTGGACAACGGCACCCTGGTCGACATCATCCTGTACCGCACGCTCGACTGCACCGGTCCGGGGACGACGTACCTCGCGACGACGTTCAGCGATGTCAACGGGCGCTCCGCCCTGCCGTGGCGCAGCTTCAGCACGGTCCACTGACCGGCCACCGCGTCCGGCCCTGCCCGCCGTCCACGCGGGCAGGGCGCGCACCCATGTCCCGCCATCCGTGGGATACCGTTCGACGGTCAGACCCACCGCCGCCAGATGCGCCTCGAACCGATCCTTCGAGAGCTCCCGCGAGCGGAACGTCCGGGCCCGGCGCGATCACGCCGGGACCCGTCCCCGAATGACCCCGCGCACCGGTCGTCCGCTCATGCACCGCCGGACGAAAGGCCGTTGACGGTGGTTCCGGCCGCGGACAGTGCCCCGCTCCCGTTTCACACCGACCGACGGGCGACCAGTGCCGCGCTGATGTGCTGGAGATCGGCCGGGCGGGCCGGGGAGAGGCCGGTCAGCCGGTCGATACGGCGGATGCGGTAGTCGACGGTGTTGGGGTGGATGTGCAGCGCGGCGGCGGTGGCACGCCGGTCCAGACCCAGTTCGAGATACGTCTCCAGGGTGCGCAGCAGCTCCGGCTTCGCCTCCAGGGGCCGCAGCAGCTGGGCGAGCCCGTGCAGGGCTTCGCTGGGCCGGCTGAGCTGGTACTCCAGCAGGACATCGGCCAGCCGGTACAGGCCGGGCGGCCGGCCGGTACGGGCGATCAGGTCGACGATCTCGGCGTTACGGGCCACCGCGGCCGGCACCGCCTCCGGCTCCGCGGTCTCCGCCGCGGCGGTGATGGGCACACCCGCCGCACGGGCCGCCTCCTCGATCAGCGCGCACAGGCCGCCCGGCCCGCGCCACGGCGGCGGTGGCTCGGCGGCGGGCAGCAGCACCGTGCCGCCGGAGGCGTCGAGCGCGGTGAGCGTCGGCGTACCGGCGAAGTGGTCGAGGGCCGTGCGGACGCGGCGGATCTTGCGCCGGGCCGCGACGCCCGCGCCCGGCCCCGGTGACTGGCCCAGCTCGTCGGGGTGCGGGGCGAGCGCGAGCGTCATCGTGAGATAGCGGGCGGCAGGGCGCAGTCCGGTGCGGTGGGTGAAACGGTCCAGGGGTTCGCCGGTCAGCAGGGCGGCCATCAGGGCGTGCCGGCCGCCGTGTTCCTGGCTGTCGAGGATCCTCCGCGCCTCCAGGTACGCGCCGCTGACGGCGGTGGTCAGCTGCTGCTGAAGGACCATGATCCGGTCCATGATCTCCAGGACGGTGGGGAGGTCGCCGGGAAGCGCCCCCTTCGCGGTCTCCCGCCAGCACATCGCCGTGCCGACCTGGTAGGCGGTGAGGATGGCGTCCAGCGGCACGCCCTCCTCGGCGCGCTGGGCCGCCGAGTCACGCTGCTGGGCGAGTTCGGTGTCCGTGGCGGGGCGGCGGTGCTCGACGACGTCGGCGAAGAGCCGCAGGTTGTGCTGGACGATGTCGGCGATGTCGCCGGAGATCTCCTCGTGCGGCAGTCCGGCGTAGACCGGCAGATCGGCCAGCAGTCGGGCGACGACACGGCCGGTCAGCGCCGGGACGCGGGCGCGCAGATGCGCGGCCACCGGGCGCCCGGCGATGGACAGCGGCCGTTCCTCCGGCCCTTCCGGGGCGCCGTGGTCCCCCGTGATGACGAGCGGCCGATTGTCACGCGTCACAAGTTCCCCCGCAGAAGTCTGCGTTACCCACCAGTTAAACGACGGCTGTTGAGTCTGCATGATGACCGGCGTCACACGCCATGCCACGTCCCGCCCCCCACCGTCGGAGGATTCCGTGAACATGCCGCAGCACAAAGGTTTCTGTCGATCCGTCAGGACCGTCGTGGGCGCGCTCGCCCTGGCCGGTCTGGCCGTGGGAACCGGCGCGGTTCCGGCATCCGCCGCCGAGGACGGCACCACGTCCTATGTCGCGCTCGGCGACTCCATGGCCTCCGGGCCGCTCATTCCGGACATCACTGGGCCGGTGGCCTGCGGCCGCTCGACGCACAACTACCCGCACGAGCTCGCCGAGCGCCTCGGTGCGTCGCTGCGCGACGTCACCTGCAGCGGTGCCGCGTCCAAGCACATGACGGAGAAGCAGTCGCTGTCGCTGCTCGACATCCCGATGGGTTCGGCCCCGCCGCAGTTCGACGCGCTGCGCCCGGACACCGACCTGGTGACGCTGACCATCGGCGGCAACGACGCCGGCCTGGTCGGCATCGCGCAGAAGTGCACCACCCTGGACCCGAACGCCACGCCGTGCAAGGAGAAGTACAACGAGGGCGGTGTGGACCAGGTCGGTCAGCGCATCGCGGAGTTCGCGCCGAAGCTGGGCGTCGTACTGGACTCGATCCACCAGCGCTCACCGCACGCCCGGGTGATCGTCACGGGTTACGGCCTGTACATCAAGCCCGGCGGCTGCTGGCCGCTGCAGCCGGTCCTCCCGGTGGACGCCGACTTCCTCCAGGGCAGCGTCGACCGGATGAACGCGGTGATCGCCGAGCAGAGCGCGGCGCACGGCGCCGAGTACATCGACCTCGCCACGCCCAGCAAGGGCCACGACTCCTGCCAGGCCCCGTCGGACAAGTGGGTGGAGGGGTACGTGCCGACCGCGGCCGCCGCCCCGCTGCACCCCAACCGCAACGGTGAGGCGAACTACGCCGCCATCATCGGCGCGCACCTCCAGGGGAGCTGACCGGAATTGCTCCACCGCCTGCTGCGCGGGCTGCTGGCGGCGGCGCTCGGCGCCGCCGCCCTGCTCGTCCCGGACGCCCCCGCGGCACGGGCCGCCGGGTCGTCCGGGCCCGGCTGCGACCCGCTCGCGCCCGCCGAGTGCCTGCTGCCCTTCCCGAACGACTGGTACACCCGGGCCGACCCGGCCACCGACACCGGCCGCCGGGTGTCCTTCGGCACCACCACGCTGCCGCGCGCCGCGGCCGGCCGGCCCGTCGACCCGACGGCCTGGAACCGGTCCGACGGCTTCTCCCCCGGCTCGACGCTGATCGCGCACGTTCCCGGCCTCGACCCGGCGGCGACCGGCACCGCCCCGCTCACCGACATCGGCCGCTCCCTCGCCCCGGACGCCCCCGTGGTGCTGATCGACACCCGGACCGGGGAGCGGTGGCCGTACTGGGCCGAGGCGGACGCCAACGCCACCGACCCCGCGCGCCGGGCCCTGCTGATCCACCCCGCGCGCAACTTCCGCGACGGCCACCACTACGCCGTCGCCCTGAGGCACCTCAAGGACGGGGCGGGCCGCACGATCCCGGCCGCCGCGCCGTTCGCCGCCGTCGCCGGGAGACCGCTGCCCGCGGGGCATCCGCTGTACGCCCGGCAGCATCAGCTCCGCCCTGCCCTGAAGGCCTTGCGCAGGGCCGGTGTGGGGTCCGAAGAGACGTACCTCGCCTGGGACTTCACCGTCGCGAGCACCCGCAGCCTCACCGGCGACCTCTTCACCGTCCGCGACGACGCGTTCCGCCGGCTCGGCGGCCGTTCGCCCGCGTTCACCGTCACCGGTGTCACCGACTTCACGGCCGGGCAGGACCCCCGGATCGCCCGGGAGGTGACCGGCCGGATCAGCGTGCCCGGCTATCTGGACCTGCCCGGCGGCCCGCCCGGCTCCGTACTGCACCGAGGCCGCGACGGCCTGCCCCGGCGGCTCCCGGGGAGCAGCCGACCCGCCGAGTTCCGCTGCGAGATACCGCGCTCCGCCTTCCGTACCCCCTCGCACCCCGCGCTCTACGGGCACGGCCTCCTCGGCCGCCGCTCCGAGGTCGGCGCGGGCCACGTCAAGGCGATGGCGGCGGAGCACAACTTCACGTTCTGCGCGACGGACTGGATCGGGATGGCCGAGGAGGACATCCCCGTGGTCCTCGGCGCGCTCGCCGACCCGAACCTCTTCCCCGCGGTTCCCGAGCGCAGCGAACAGGGCATGCTGAACGCCCTCTTCCTCGCCCGCGCACTGATCCACGCCGACGGACTGACCACCGACGCGGCCTTCCGCGACGCGGACGGCCGCCCTCTCGTCGACCTCCGGCACGGCATCGGGTACGACGGGAACAGCCAGGGCGGAATCCTCGGCGGCGCCCTGGTCGCCGCCTCGCCCGACATCCGGCGCGGGGTCCTCGGCGTCACCGGCATGAACTACGGCCTGCTCCTCAACCGCAGCGTCGACTTCGCGCCGTTCCAGCAGGTCCTGGACCTCGCCTACCCGGACAAGCTGCACCAGCAGATCGTCCTGCAGCTGTTCCAGATGGTGTGGGACCGCGGCGAGACCGACGCGTACGCCAACCACCTCACCGACCGCCATCAGGTGCTGATGCACATCGCGTACGGGGACCACCAGGTCGCCAACGCGGCGGCCGACGTCGAGGCGCGCACCATCGGCGCCCGGCTGATCACCCCGGCACTCGCTCCGGGCCGCAGCCCGGACACCGTTCCGTACTGGGGCATCGGGACCGTCGTGTCGGGACAACTGCCGTACCGGGGCTCTGCGATGACGGTGTGGGACAGCGGCACGCCCACCCCGCCGCTCACCAACACCCCGCCCGCCGGGCCGGTCTACGGCCACGACCCCCACTCGGACCCCCGCAATTCGCCGGCCGCCCGTCAGCAGAAGGCCACCTTCCTGACCACCGGACGTGTCATCGATGTCTGCGGCGGCACACCGTGCACCGCCGCCCCCACCTCCTGACACCCCCCACACCCCGACAGGGATGCAGACAAGGAGCACCATGCGCACGCACCGCATCACCCAGGCAGCCGTCGCGGCCGTCCTGCTCGCCGGTACGGTCCTCGTCCCGCCCGCCCTCGCCGCCACTCCCGCCGGCGCGCCCGCGGCGAGCGCCGAAGCCCGTGCGCGGGCCGCCGCCGTGCCGTTCACCGCGGCCACCGTCGAGCGCGCCGCCGACGGCGGCTACACGCTCTCCTGGTCCTCCGCCGCCGCCTCGATGACCGTCACCGCCGTGACCTCCCCCGACGCCACCACCGGCACCCCGGTGGGCACCGCTCCCGGCACCGGTTCGCTGACCGTCCCCGCCGGAACCCTCGCCGAAGCGGGACGCTGGTACTTCCGGCTGGTGCCGGACAGCGGTTCGCCGCTCGTCGTCGCCGAACGCTCGCTCGGGATCGAGTCCGCCCGCAACTTCCGGGACATCGGCGGCTACCGCACCACCGACGGGCGCTGGGTGCGCCCGGGGCTGGTCTACCGCTCCAACAAGATCAACAGCCTCACCGACGCCGAGCAGCAGCGCCTGCTCTCCCAGCGGCTCACCCTCGATGTGGACCTGCGCAACGCGGTGGAGCGGCACGACGACCCGGACCGGCTGCCCGCCGGTGTGAAGTACCAGGTCGCCGACGTGGTGTCGCTCAGCCACGGCATCCGCTTCCACGACTCGGCGCTGATGACACTGGCCGAGGCCATCGCGGCCGGGCTGTTCTCCGGCTCGTCCGACCTCGGCCAGTCCATCGGCTACCCGTTCATGGTCAACTTCGTGGGCGCCGACTACGCCTTCCGGGACCTGCTCACGGCCGTCGCGACGAACGACTCCGGCGCGACGGTCTTCCACTGCAGCTCGGGCAAGGACCGCACCGGCTGGAGCACGGCCGTCCTGCTCACCCTGCTCGGCGTCCCGCGCGAGACCGTCGAGGCGGACTTCCTGGCCAGCAACGACTACCTGGGCAACCCGAAGGCCGTCGAACTGAGCTGGCTGCGCGCGGCGTTCGACGAGGTGGACCACCTGTACGGCGACTTCGACACCTACGTACGCGAGGGCCTGAAGCTCGACGACGCGACGGTGGCCGCCCTGCGCGACAAACTGCTGACGGACTGACGCACCGCCGGCACCCGGTGTACCGACGAGTGGTGCGCCCGCCGCTCACCGGCGGGGCCCGCCGTCAGTACGCCGGGTAGCGGTCGGCCGGCCAGGCGACCGCGTGCTCGAACTCCACGCACAGATCGTCGGCCAGCTCGGTGATCACGCCCCGGCCCTCGGTCGACACCAGCCAGGCCGGCGGAAGGTGTACGTCCCCGTGGCGCGCGCCGAGCAGGTTGCCGCAGATCGCGCCCGTGGAGTCGCTGTCGCCCGAGTGGTTGACCGAGAGCAGCAGCGCCCCGGCCACCTGATCGGCGCGGGGCAGCACGAGGGCGCTGTACACGGCGATGGCGAGGGCCTCCTCGGCGACCCAGCCCGCGCCCAGCGTCTCCACCTTCTCGCCGCTCGGCGCGCCCTGTGCGGCCAGGTCGACGGCGGCACGCAGCGCCGCGGACGTCTCCTCGTGCCCCGGGTGGCGGCGCAACAGCTCCATGGCCCGCAGTACGGCGCCCTCCGTCGAGTCCCCCTCCAGGAGGTGGGCGACGATCGCGGCGAAGGCCCCGGCTGCGTACGCACCGGTGGGGTGGCCGTGGGTGATCTGCGCGCACCAGTAGGCGAGCCGGAAGGACGCCTCGGCATCCTCCCCCACCAGGCCGAAGGGGGCGGACCGCATCACCGTCCCGCATCCCTTGGAGCCGGTGTTGACGGGTCCGGGCTCACCGAGCCGGCCCCTCGGTTCGGGGACGTGACCGGTCGCGAGCCCGGTCAGGCAGGCGTTGCCGGGGGCGCGGCGCGCGTAGAGCCAGGGCTGCTGCCTGAGCCGGCCGGTACGCACCGGGTTGTCGCCGCCGCGGGCCGGCGGCGCGGGATGGTTCTGGGTGTCCAGCCAGCGCAGATAGGCGTTCCGTACGATCCGGGTCTCGGCGCCGCCGTCGTCGGTGCCGCCCTTCGACATCGCCCGGACATGGGCCCTGATCAGCCCTTCGGCGGTGAACAGGGTCATCTGTGTGTCGTCCGTGACCCGCCCGACGACGCCCTCGTCGTCCGGGAGCAGCCCCTGTACGCCGTGCTCACCGTGCGCGCGGCGGATACCGGCCAGGGACAGGAACTCCACCGGGTTGCCCAGCGCGTCCCCGATCGCCCCGCCCAGCAGACAGCCCCGGACCCTCGCCCTGCGGCCTGTGCGGTCCTCCCACGATGTGCCGTTCACGCACGCTCTCCCCAATCCGGTGTCGACGGGTCGCCCCAAAAAATCCGTCGCGGGTCCATCCTGGTAGGAGAGGCGATCGCCATGCGTACCGGCAATGAACCGACGACTGCCCGCAGTCCACTGCGGCTGCGGCTCTGGCTGAGTCTATGGGGGCTGGCCTGGGCCGTCTTCGGCCTGGCCGCCTTCACGATGACCGACCGGCCGGGCTGGGCCGCCGCCTGCGGCCTGCTGCTCCTGCTGGTCCTCGTGGACCTGACGGTGATCGTCCACCACATCCACCAGGGCCCGCACTACCAGCCCGGCCGCGATGTACCGCCGTACGAACCCGACCACGGCGGCCGCGGCAGATACGGGCACTGAACCGGGCCGGGCGGGCGCGTACCCGCCCGGCGCCGCGGTCTCAGTCCTGGGCGGGGAAGCGGGCCGCCTTCAGATACTCCGGGTTCGGGTCGAGCGCGGCTGCCAGCCGGAAGTGGCGGGCGGCCCGGTCGGTGCGGCCGGCGCGCTCGAAGGTGCGGGCCAGCGCGAAGTGCGCGAAGGCGTTGTCCGGTTCGCGTTCCAGGACGAGTTCGAATTCGAGCTCGGCGGGGCGCAGCTGGGCGGCGGCGAAGAACGCACGGGCGCGCAGCAGCCGGGCGGCGGTGTTCTCCGGATGGGCCGCGATCACCGAATCGAGCAGCTTCACCGCGCCACGGGGGTCGCGCGCCGCCAGCAGGTGTTCGGCGGCGCGGAAATCGATGACGTCGGTCTCGGGGGTCCTCTCGGGCACGGTCTCGTCCTTCCCTTCGTCACCGGGTCCACAACGTCCGGCCGGGGGCCGGTATTCCGCGCCGGGGCCGGCGGACCGGCTGCCGGGGTCAGCCGGCCGCGGCCCGCTCGGTCAGTTCCGACCAGACCTTGCGCACCTGCGGCTCCAGGTCCTCCAGCGGTCCGTCGTTGTCGATGATCAGGTCGGCCACGGCCCGGCGCTCCTCCCGGGTGGCCTGGGCGGCCATCCGGGCGCGGGCCTCGGGCTCGGTCATGCCGCGCAGCCGTACCAGCCGGTCGAGCTGCGTCGCGGGGCTCGCGTCCACGACGACGACCAGGTCGTAGAGCGGCGCCAGGCCGTTCTCGGTGAGGAGGGGTACGTCGTGGACGACGACCGCGTCCGGCCCCGCGGCCCGCTCCAGCTCGGCGGAGCGGGCGCCGACCAGCGGGTGGACGATCGCGTTGAGCGCGGCGAGCCGGTCGGCGTCGGAGAAGACGATCGAGCCGAGCTTCGGCCGGTCCAGGGTGCCGTCGGCGGTGAGGACACCGGCTCCGAACTCCTCGACGACGGCCGCGAGCCCGGGTGTCCCCGGCTCGACGACCTCGCGGGCGATCCGGTCCGCGTCGATCAGCACGGCTCCGTATCCGACGAACAGCCGGGACACTTCACTCTTGCCGGCACCGATCCCACCGGTCAGGCCCACTTTCAGCATGACCGGCAGCCTAGTACGCGCACGGAGCGGCGGAAGGGGTCAGGCGTCTCCCTCGCGCTCCGCGAGGAACCGCTCGAATTCGAGGCCGATCTCGTCGGCGGACGGCAGGTCCACCGGCTCGGCCACCAGATTGCCGCGGGTCTCGGATCCGGCGACCGCGTCGTACTGGTGCTCAAGGCCCTCGACGAGCGAGACGAGCTCCTCGTCGCCCTGGTCGATCTGCCGGTCGATCTCGGTCTGGGTGCGGTGCGCCTCCGTGCGCAGGGCATGGGCGACGGTCGGCAGCACCAGGCCGGTCGCGGCCGTGATCGACTCCAGCGCGGTGAGCGCCGCGTCCGGGTACGCGGAGCGGGCCACGTAGTGCGGGACGTGGGCGGCGACACCGAGGACGTCGTGTCCGGCCTCCATCAGCCGGTACTCCACCAGGGCTTCCGCGGAGCCGGGCACCTGTGCCTCGTCGAAGGGGCTGCGGTGGCCGGGCATGAGGTCCGTGCGGTTGCCGTGCGGGGTGATGCCCACGGGGCGGGTGTGCGGGACGCCCATCGGGATGCCGTGGAAATTCACCGCGAGGCGGACGCCGAGGCGCTCGACGATCTGCTCGACGGCGGCGGCGAAGCGCTCCCACTCCACATCGGGCTCGGGCCCGGACAGCAGCAGGAAGGGCGCTCCGGTGGCGTCCTGCACGACCCTGACGTCGAGCGTCGGGGTCTCGTAGGCGGCCCAGCGGTCGCGCCGGAAGGTCAGCAGCGGGCGCCGTGCGCGGTAGTCGACGAGACGGTCGTGGTCGAAGCTGGCCACCACCTGGTGCGGCAGCGTTTCGAGCAGGCCGTCCACGATCTGCTCGCCGGTCTCGCCCGCGTCGATGTATCCGTCGAAGTGGTAGAGCATGACCAGGCCGGCCGACTCCTGGGCGAGCGCCATGTCGACGACGGCCAGGCCCTTCGGCTCCCATTCGTACAAACTCTGCGGATCAGCCACGGTTACCGCTCCTCCTCGTGTTCCTGGAGAAGAACGTCCGGCAGGGCACATGCATTCCCGGACTGTGCCCTTTCAGCCACCGGTTCATGCCGGAACGAGTGCGGGAACCCGGGTCCCGTCGACAGCGGCGGACGCCCGCCCGTCCGCCGGGAACACCAGCATCGGCGCCAAGGGCACGGGCGTTGATGTTCACGTCGGTGAACAACCGTGCGGGAAAGCCGAGTTCACGACAGGTCAGGGACCGCCGGGACCCTCACCGGGGTGCGTCACGGGCGCCCGATTCCCAAGTACCCCACAAGCGTTCTCCCGTTCACCCGCACACCTCGCCCGCCCCACTCCCCCGCCCTGCGGGCATTGGTCCAGACATTGACACGGCCGCACCGCGTCCCTACCGTCACTGGGCAGCACGTTCAGAGACTCGCCCCACATTCATGTACGAGAATCTCGAACACCTCGACGGGAAGGCACCCCCATGCGCACCCGCACGCTGCTCCCCGCCCTGCTGGCCACCGCGCTCGCCACCGGCGGCCCGGCCCTCGCCTCCGCCACCACGGCGGGCGCGGCCACGGTCATCGATGTGAGCACCGCCGCCCAGCTCAAGTCGGCCCTCACCGCCGCGGGTCCCGGCGACACGATCCGGCTCGCCGACGGCACCTACACCGGCAACTTCAAGGCGACCGTCCCCGGCACCGCCTCCGCCCGGATCACCCTCACCGGCTCCGCCAAGGCGGTCCTCACGGCCGGCGGGGGCTACGGACTGCACCTCAACGGCGCCTCCTACTGGACCGTCAAGGGCATCACCGTCACCGGCGGCCAGAAGGGCATCATGGCCGACACCGCCACCGGCGTAGTCATCGATTCGGTGACCGTGCACGACCTGGACATGGAGGGCGTCCACTTCCGCAAGTCCAGCAAGGACGGCGTCATCAGGAACTCCCGGATCTACGACACCGGGCACGACGGCCGCGGCATGGGCGAGGGCGTCTACGTCGGAACGGCCGGCGATCTCTCCGACCGGAGCGACCGGGTCCAGATCCTGGACAACACGATCGGTCCGGGGGTCGGCGGCGAGAACGTCGACATCAAGGAGGGCACCACCGGGGCGAGGATCATCGGCAACACCTTCGACGGCAGCGGGCTGACCGGCGCCAACTACGACGACTCCTGGGTCGACGTGAAGGGCAACGACGTCCTGGTCGAGGGCAACAGGGGCTCCCGTACGACCAACAACGGCTACGAGACCCACACCCAGCAGAGCGGCTGGGGCTGCGGCAGCGTCTTCCGCGACAACACCTCGGACCTGACCGGCGCCAAGGGCGACAAGCAGATCGCGATCAACGTCACCAACTACGGCGCGAGCTGCCCGACCACCGTCCACAGCAGCAACACGGTGACCGGCGGCAAGGGCCTCACCAATATCGCCGTCACGCCGTAACCGCCCGGCGGAAACGAGTGAGGCCCGCTCCCCGAAGGGAGCGGGCCTCACTTTTCAGCTACTGCGGTCGATCATCGACCGGAGGGGGTGCAGAGCGTCAGCTCTGGCCGCCCGCCAGCTTCTCGCGCAGGGCGGCCAGGGCCTCGTCCGACGCCAGGGCGCCGGAGTTGTCCGCGGACTCCGAGGAGTACGAGCCGCCACCGCTGCCGCCGGAGGCAGCCGGGGCGCCACCGGCCGGGGCGGCAGCGCCCTCGGCAGCAGCGGCCTCGTCGGCCTCGCGGGACTTGATGACCTGGGCCTGGTGCTGCTCGAAGCGCTGCTGCGCCTCGGCGTACTGCGTCTCCCACGCCTCGCGCTGGGTCTCGTAGCCCTCGAGCCAGTCGTTGGTCTCGGGGTCGAAGCCCTCGGGGTAGATGTAGTTGCCCTGGTCGTCGTAGGACGCGGCCATGCCGTACAGGGTCGGGTCGAACTCGACCGAGGCCGGGTCGGCACCGAAGGACTCGTTGGCCTGCTTCAGCGAGAGGCTGATGCGACGACGCTCGAGGTCGATGTCGATGACCTTGACGAAGATCTCGTCGTTGACCTGGACGACCTGCTCCGGGATCTCCACGTGGCGCTCGGCCAGCTCGGAGATGTGGACCAGACCCTCGATGCCCTCGTCGACGCGCACGAACGCACCGAACGGAACGAGCTTGGTGACCTTACCGGGAACGACCTGCCCGATCTGGTGCGTGCGGGCGAACTGCTGCCACGGGTCTTCCTGCGTCGCCTTGAGCGACAGGGAGACGCGCTCGCGGTCCATGTCCACGTCGAGAACCTCGACGGTGACTTCCTGGCCGACCTCGACAACCTCGGAGGGGTGGTCGATGTGCTTCCAGGAGAGCTCGGAGACGTGCACGAGACCGTCGACGCCGCCGAGGTCCACGAACGCACCGAAGTTGACGATCGAGGAGACGACGCCGGAGCGGACCTGGCCCTTCTGCAGGGTCGTGAGGAACGTCTGGCGGACCTCGCTCTGGGTCTGCTCCAGCCAGGCACGGCGGGACAGGACCACGTTGTTGCGGTTCTTGTCCAGCTCGATGATCTTGGCCTCGAGCTCCTTGCCCACGTAGGGCTGGAGGTCGCGGACGCGGCGCATCTCGACGAGGGAGGCCGGCAGGAAGCCACGGAGGCCGATGTCGAGGATGAGACCACCCTTGACGACCTCGATGACGGTACCGGTGACGATGCCGTCCTCTTCCTTGATCTTCTCGATCGTGCCCCAGGCACGCTCGTACTGAGCGCGCTTCTTGGACAGGATGAGACGGCCTTCCTTGTCCTCCTTCTGGAGAACCAGGGCCTCGATCTCGTCGCCGACCTTGACGACCTCGTTCGGGTCGACGTCGTGCTTGATCGAAAGCTCGCGGGAAGGGATGACGCCTTCGGTCTTGTAACCGATGTCGAGCAGGACCTCGTCCCGGTCGACCTTCACGATGACGCCGTCGACGATGTCGCCGTCGTTGAAGTACTTGATCGTCTCGTCGATCGCGGCGAGGAAGGCTTCCTCGTTACCGATGTCGTTGACCGCTACCTGCGGGGTGGTGGCGGTGGTCTCGGTGCTGCTCGTCATGTGGGAAAGGGCTCCGGTACGGACAGTGAGTCGTAGGTACTGCTACGCCGGGAGCCCGTATCACCTCTGCAGAAGCCGGACAGCTCGGGAAGCGCCGATCCCGCCGGACGGGAGGCGCCTCGTGAACCGAGGGGACATACAACAGATGCGAGCGCGGCCTGCTAGGTCTGAGGCGCGCAGGCTCGCAGCGCAACTTGTAGCATACGGGGGCAGCCGGGCACGGTCAATGCGCGAAGGCGCACACCGGGGGCGCAACGGCTCATATCCGGCGCAACTCGTGTTCCCCGAGGCCAGATCGGCCCAGGAGACATCCCATGGGCACGGGAGCCGTACTCACAGGTGCCCCGAGCCGCATACCGCGTGCGGCGGGGTACGGGCAAACTACAACGACGGACACGATGAGCCAAGAGATCTACGCGGCCGAACCGGAAGCGACCCGTCGCGAGGCGTCGGAGGCCGAGAGCAGCCGGGCCAGTCGCGGCTGGTGGGACCGGAACGCCGACGAGTACCAGAGCGACCACGGCGCCTTCCTCGGCGACGACCGTTTCGTCTGGGGGCCCGAAGGGCTCGACGAGGCGGAGGCCGCTCTGCTGGGTCCCGCCGCGTCGCTGCGCGGCCTGGACGTCCTGGAGATCGGTGCGGGCGCCGCGCAGTGCTCGCGCTGGCTCGCCGCGCAGGGCGCCCGTCCGGTGGCCCTGGACCTCTCGCACCGCCAGTTGCAGCACGCGCTGCGGATCGGCGGCAGCGATGCGCCGGCGGTCCGGCTGGTGGAGGCGGACGCCGGGGTGCTGCCGTTCCGGGACGGCTCCTTCGACCTGGCGTGCTCCGCCTACGGCGCGGTGCCCTTCGTCGCCGACCCCGTGCAGGTCTTCCGCGAGGTGCACCGGGTGCTGCGCCCCGGGGGCCGCTGGGTCTTCTCGGTGACGCACCCGGTCCGCTGGGCGTTCCCGGACGAGCCGGGGCCGGAGGGCCTCTCGGTCGCGGCCTCCTACTTCGACCGCACTCCCTATGTCGAACAGGACGAGCGGGGCGACGCCGTGTACGTCGAGCACCACCGCACCCTGGGCGACCGGGTGCGGGACGTGGTGGCCGGCGGCTTCCGGCTGGTCGACCTCGTCGAACCGGAGTGGCCCGCCTGGAACCACCAGGAGTGGGGCGGCTGGTCCCCGCTGCGCGGCAACCTCATCCCCGGCACGGCGATCTTCGTCTGCGAACGGGACTGATCCCGTACCGCCACCGGGGTACGGGAGCGGGCGCGCGCCGTACGAGACTGGGGGCGTGATCCGTACCGACGCCCTGGACCAGTTGCCCGTACGCACCGCTGTGCCCGCCCTGGAGCGGGCGCTCGACGACCGCGGCGTGGCGGTGCTGTGCGCGCCGCCCGGCACCGGCAAGACGACACTCGTACCGCTGGTCCTGGCCGGTCTGGCCGGGGGCGGCCCGGTGCGCAGGGTGGTGGTGGCCGAGCCGCGGCGGATCGCCGCGCGGGCGGCGGCGCGGCGGATGGCGTGGCTCATCGGGGAGCAGGCCGGCGGCCGGGTGGGGTTCACGGTCCGCGGGGAGCGGGTGGTGGGGCGCGACACGGTGGTGGAGGTGGTGACCACCGGTGTGCTGCTCCAGCGGCTCCAGCGCGACCAGGAGCTGGCCGGGGTCGACGCGGTGATCATCGACGAGTGCCACGAGCGGCACCTGGACGCGGACACCGTCGCCGCGTTCCTGCTCGATGTGCGGGAGGCGATCCGGCCCGATCTGCGGCTGGTCGCCGCGTCCGCGACGACCGACGCGCAGGGCTGGGCACGGCTGCTGGGCGACGCCCCGGTGGTCGAGGCGCAGGGTGTCTCGCATCCGGTGGAGGTGGTCTGGGCGCCGCCGGCCGCCCCGGTGCGGCCGCCGCACGGGATGAGGGTCGATCCGGCGCTGCTGACGCATGTCGCCGCGACGGTGCGCCGGGCGCTCGCGGAGCGGGACGGCGACGTGCTGTGCTTCCTGCCGGGTGTCGGCGAGATCGGCCGGGTGGCGGGGCAGCTGGCCGGGGTGGCCGCCGAGGTGCTCCAGGTGCACGGGCGGGCTCCGGCGGCGGTGCAGGACGCGGTGCTGGCCGGGTCGTCCGGCGAGGGGCGGCGGGTGGTGCTGGCGACCTCGGTGGCGGAGTCGTCCCTCACGGTGCCCGGGGTGCGGGTCGTGGTCGACTCGGGGCTGGCCAGGGAGCCGCGCACCGATCACGCCCGGGGACTGAGCGCGCTGACGACGGTACGGGCCTCGCAGGCGGCGGGGAGGCAGCGGGCGGGCCGGGCCGGGCGGGAGGCGCCCGGGGCGGTGTACCGGTGCTGGGCCCGGGCGGAGGACGGGCGGCTCGCCCGGTTCCCGTCCCCGGAGATCAAGGTCGCCGACCTGGCGGCGTTCGCCCTGCAGGCGGCGTGCTGGGGCGACCCGGACGCCTCCGGGCTGGCGCTGCTCGACCCGCCGCCGGCGGGTGCGATGGGTGCGGCGCGCGAGGTGCTGACGGCGGTCGGCGCGGTGGACGCGGACGGACGGGTGACCGACCGGGGCGTACGGATGTCCCGTCTCGGGCTGCATCCCCGGCTGGCGCGCGCGCTGCTGGACGGCGCCGCCGAGGTGGGCGGGCGGCGGGCGGCCGAGGTGGTGGCGCTGCTGAGCGAGGAGCCGCCGCGGGAGTACGGGGACGATCTGTCGGCCGCGCTGCGCACCGCACGGCGGGGCGGGGACGGGTACGCGGCGCGCTGGCGGCAGGAGGTGCGGCGGCTGTCCTCGTCGGTGCGGGAGGTGGCCGGGGGGTCCGGTGCGGACGACGCGGCCGTCGGCCTGGTGGCCGCGCTGGCGTTCCCGGAGCGGGTGGCGCGGGCCCGGGGCGAGGGGGTGTTCCTGATGGCGTCGGGGACGGGCGCGGAGCTGCGGGACGGTTCGGGGCTGCGCAGTGCGCCCTGGCTGGCGGTCGCGGTCGCCGACCGGCCCGCGCACGCGGCGTCCGCGCGGGTGCGGCTCGCGGCCGTCATCGACGAGGACACGGCACGGGCGGCCGCCGGGCATCTGCGGTTCGCGGGCGAGGAGGTCCACTGGTCCGGCGGCGACGTGGTGGCCCGCCGGGTGGAGCGGCTGGGCGCCGTCGAGCTGTCGGCGCGTCCGCTGAAGCAGCCGGCGCCGGGGCCGGTGCGCGAGGCGCTGGTCGAGGGGCTGCGGCGGGAAGGGCTCGGGCTGCTGCGCTGGACGCGGGAGAGCGAGCAGTTGCGGGAGCGGCTCGCCTTTCTCCACCGTGAGCTGGGCGCGCCGTGGCCGGATGTGTCGCAGGACGCGCTGCTGGAGCGTACCGAGCAGTGGCTGGAGCCCGAGCTGTCACGGGCCCGGCGGCGCTCCGATCTGGCGCGGATCGACGCCGGGCAGGCGCTGCGGCGGCTGCTGCCGTGGGCGACGGGCGAGGCGGTGCGGCTGGACGAGCTGGCGCCGGAGCGGATCGAGGTGCCGAGCGGCTCCCGTATCAGGGTGGAGTACGGCGGGGCGCAGCCGGTACTGGCGGTGAAGCTCCAGGAGCTGTTCGGCCTGCGGGAGACCCCGAGGGTCGCCGGGGTGCCGGTCCTGGTCCATCTCCTCTCCCCGGCCGGCCGGCCCGCGGCCGTCACCGCCGATCTGGCGTCGTTCTGGCGGGACGGCTACCGGGCCGTGCGGGCGGAGCTGCGTGGCCGCTACCCGAAGCATCCGTGGCCGGAGGATCCGACGACCGTGGAGGCGACCCGGTTCACGAAGGCGCGGCTCAAGCGGGAGCAGGGGCAGGAGTAGGGGCGGGGTCCGGTGTCCCGTCCGGGCGGCGGGAGCGGGCCTCCAGCCACAGGGCGAGCGCGAGCAGTCCGGCGCCGAGTACCAGGAAGCCCCACGGCAGGTACGAGGTGAGCAGCAGGACCAGCAGGCGCTGGGACTTGACCAGGTCGACGATCGATTCCACGTAGTCCGGGCGCATCTTCACGTGCCCGGCGAAGACGGTCATGGTGTCCTGCGGCATTCCCATCTTCCTGGCGTTGCGCAGCTCCTCCTTGTGGATCTCCTCGCCGTTGACCGGTGCTCCGGTGACCGGGTCCACCCAGAACATCCGCTTGGTGGTGTACCAGCGGGTCATGCCCGTCTTCGCGATCTGTTCCGGGGTGACGCCCTTGATCGGCATCTTCTTCGGCATCGGGACCTTGGTCCACGGGATGGTCTGCTCGAAGTAGTAGACGTCCATGCCGTGGAAGGTGCGGGTGCCCTTGTAGTGGATGGGCGAGCTGGTGCGGGCCTGGGCGTCGAAGTACTCGTAGTCGCGTTTCTCGGTGAGGAAGGGCCACTTGAACTCGATGCCCTCGCGCCGGACCGGGTCGCCGTCGACGGATTCGCCGGTGGCGTGGACGGGGGCCTGGCTGTGGGCGTCGAAGATGTAGCGCTCGGGGATCTCGGAGACCATCTTGCCGTCCGGGCCGGCCACGAAGCTGAGGGCGTCCCAGACGACGACGTCGCGGCCGGCGCTGCGTTCGATCCTCTCGGACTCCTCGACGTTGCCCTTGAGGGTCTGCACGATGGTGACCTTGGGGACCTTCTTCACCTTCATGTTGTCGTTGTAGTCGAGGAGGGTGGCGGGCTTCGCCTCCAGCACCGTCTCCTGGTACTGGCTGGGCGGGATCTTCGCCAGCCTGGGGAAGGCGTACCAGCGCAGCAGTGGCGACATGGCGGCGAAGAAGACGGCGAACGCCAGGAGTACGAGGCTGGCTCGGCGGCGCATGGTGGTGTCCTCCCTCGGCTTCGGTTGCTTCTTGCGGTGGTCAGTGCCTCAGGGGCACTAGTCCTTGGGGCCCGGGATGGTGGTCAGCAGGGGTTTGGGCGAGGTCTCTCCCGGCGGGGCGCCGATCGCGCTGATGGTGAGGACGAGCGCGAGGGCTGCGGCCAGCCCGATGGCGGCGGCGACGAGAGCACGCATGCCGGTCCTCCCGGAGAGCATGGATCTGATGGGTCGTCAGGGTTGGGGCACCGTAGCAACGCGGGCGCGAGATGAGAACACGTAGAACAGCCCCTCTGCCGGGTGGTGGCGGAGGGGCTGCTGTTTCGTGCGGCCGGGCGGGGTCAGACGGCGGGTGCCTCGGGGGCCTCGACCTTCAGCTCGATGACGATGGTGGCGCCGCCCTCGGTGGTGAGGCGCAGCTTGTAGGTGCCCGCGTTGTCGTCGGCGTAGATCTCGGGCAGCTTCAGGGTGCCGTCGGCGCCGGTCCTCAGCTCGGTGAGGGTGCGGACCGGCCTGTCGTCGGCGTCCTTGAAGTAGGGGCCCTTGTCGTTCTCGGCCGGCTCCTCGGCGTCGGTGATCATGGTGGCGGTGACGGCGACACCGGCCGCGAGCGCACCCTTGTAGGTGGCCTTGACCTCGACGGTGTCGGCGAACTCGGTGCCGGGCGCCGCGGTCAGTGCCTTGTCGTCGGTCCTGGCGATCGCGTCGGCCTGGCGGGCGGTGACGGTCGCGGTATAGGTGACGGCGGGCAGCGAGCGGCCGGTGGCGGTGGCCCGCACCGTGAACTTCCCGGCCTTCTCGCCCGCCTTGAGCACCGGGGCGGTGACCGTGCCGTCGGCCGCGGTGGGGAGGGTGACGGCGGTCTTCCCGCCGTCGAAGGCGGCGTCGGTGTCACCGGCGATGGTGAACGTCACGGACACCTTGGCGAGCGGGCCGCCGAGGCTGTTCCTGGCCCGCACCTTGATCCGCTCGGCGAAGGCGTCGCCCGCGGTGGCGGTCAGCGTGCCGGTACCGGCGTTCTCCACGCCCGCGAGGGTCTGGGCCGGCGGGGTCGTCGGCGGGGTCGTCGGCGTGGTCGGGCCGGTCGATCCGCCGTCACCCGGCTTCGTCGGGTCCGGGCTCGGCTCGGGCTTCGGCTTGGGCGTCCCGGACGGCGAGGGGGACGGGCTCGGGCTGCCGGAGCCGTGGTCCGTACCTCCGCCGAGGCCGGGCGGCACGGCGCCGGTTCCGTCGGGGATCTCGTGGGCGCCGCGGTTGTAGTAGTCGAACCACGAGCGGACGGTGCGCAGATAGGCGTCCGAGTGGTTGTAGCTCAGGACCGCCCGGTCGAGGTCCGCGGCGAGGGACAGATCGCGGGAGCCGGCGCAGAGGTAGCGTCCGGCGGCGAGCGCCGCGTCGTAGATGTTGTTGGGGTCCTTGCGGCCGTCGCCGTTGCCGTCCTGACCCCAGGTCGCCCAGGTGGACGGGATGAACTGCATCGGGCCGACGGCGCGGTCGTGGGTCGAGTCCCCGTCGTACGCCCCGTTGTCGGTGTCCTTGATCATCGCGAAGCCCCGGCCGTCGAGGACCGGACCGAGGATCGGCGAGAACGTGGTGCCGTTCGCGTCGACCCTGCCGCCGCGGGCCTGGCCGGACTCGACCTTGCCGATCGCGGCGAGCAGCTGCCAGGGCAGCCGGCAGGCGGCGTCGGTGTCGGCGACGGTCTGCTCGGCCTTCTTGTACGCGGCCAGGATCGAGGCCGGGATGCCGGATTCCGCGCTGCCGGTGACGGGCAGATTCGTGGTGGTGCCGGGCTTGTTGGGGGTGTTCAGCGGGGGCAGATCCGTGTAGTACGGCGAGTTGCCGGTGGCCGCGCTGTCGTCGGGCGCGGGGGTCGTCCCGGTGGACTGCTGGTCGCCGCTGTCGGTGACGAGTGTGGCACCGGGGGCCCCCGATGCGGAGAGTGCCGCCACGGCGACGGCGGCCACAGCGGTGGTGGTCGCCCCCTTGCGAAGTCGGCGACCGAATTGCGCTGCCATAACCTCTGGCCCCTCCCCTTCGACGACTGTCCGCGCTCCCCAGCAGCAGGACTCAGGCGACCCTACGGCAACTTGTGCCGCCGGGACACTGTGCACTGACCGGTTCTTACCTCTTTTTCACGTTCCGGACGGCAAGTTGTACGGCGGTGGTCGGGCGGGCGACGACGGCTCGCCCATACTTGCCGCCATGCCGTTCACACTGAGTCATGCCGCCGCCGTTCTCCCCGGGATGCGGCGGAACGGGACGGCGCGCGGGCCGCTGTTCGCCTCGGCCCTCGTCGCGGGATCGTTCGCCCCCGACATGACGTACTACGCGGACACCGCGGTTCCCGGCGCCATGGAGTTCGGGCGGGTCACCCACTCGGTGTGGGGCGTGTTCACGGTCGACGTGCTGATCACCGCGGCCGTGGTGGCGTTGTGGCTGCTGCTGCGCGAACCGCTGGTGGCACTGCTGCCAAGGGCCTGGCAGGGGCGGGTGCACGCGTTCCTGCGGGGGCGGCCCGGCGCGCGGGGCGTCCGGGAGGCCGCCGGGTTCGTGCTGTCGGCGGTGATCGGGGCCGCCACCCATGTCGTCTGGGACGCCTTCACCCATCACGACCGATGGGGTGTGCGCCTGGTGCCGCTGCTCGACGGGAGCTTCGGCGGACTTCCGGTGTTCCAGCTGGTGCAGTACGGCAGTTCGGCGGTGGCCCTGGCCGTGCTCGCCTGGTTCACGGCGTCGGGGCTGCGGCGGACCGGGGCGCGCCCGGCCCCGCCGTCCGTGCCGGTGCTGAACCGCCGGGCGCGTCGGTCGGCGGGGGTGCTGCTGAGCGTCTGCGTACTGCTCGGTGTCGCCCACCGGTGCGCACGCTGGTACGCGTACTTCGGGCACATCGACACCCCGCTGGACATCATCCCGACCGCCTGCTTCGGCGCCGGGGCGGGGCTGGCGGTGGGTCTGGTGCTGTACGGGGCGTGGATGCGGCTGCGGCGACGGCGCACAGCCGCGCCGGCGGTCGCCGGACGGGCGTAGCTAGTGCCGCATCAGGCAACGTTCGCCCTTCGCTCTGTTGTGCAGCCCTGACTGTCGACGGCTTCGGCCGCTGGCGATAATCGACCGGTGAACGCCATCGAACGCCCTATGCCGCCCCTGAACGCCAACGAGCGCACCACGCTTGAGAGCTGGCTCGACTTTCACCGCACCACCCTCGCCATGAAGTGCGAGGGCCTGAACGATGAGCAGGCCGCCGTTGCGTCCGTGCCGCCGTCCGGCTTCACGCTGACCGGCCTCGTCCAGCACATGGCGGAGGTGGAGCGGAACTGGTTCCGCCGGGTGTTCGCCGGAGAACAGGCCCCGCCCATCTACGACCCGCAGGCCGATCCGAATGCTCCCGACGGCGGATTCGAACTGGCCGAGGGCGCCACCCTGCGCGACGCTCTCACCACCTGGCAAGCGGAGATCGCCCGCGCCCGCGAGCACTGCGCCGGCCGCGCTCTGACCGACACTGGCCGCTTCATGGAGCAGGACGTCAGCCTCCGCTGGATCTACGTCCACATGATCGAGGAGTACTCCCGTCATAACGGCCACGCCGACCTGGTCCGGGAGCGCGTCGACGGTACCACTGGCGTATGACACCAGATCAGGTCGCGCCCGCCCTACTGTGAGTGACGCACCGCCGGGTTCCGTACCGGGCGGCGCGTCGTGCCAGGGTGCCCAGGTGGCTGAACGTGTGCGCGTGCGCGAGATCGATGACGACGAGGGCCGGCGGCTACTGCGGATCATCCGCAGAGGCACCGGGTCGGTGGTGACCTGGCGCCGGGCCCAGATGGTGCTGCTATCCGCGCAGCGCATGGACGTGGCGAAGATCGCCGAGGTCACGTTCACCAGCGCCGACCGGGTCCGCGACGTGCTGCACAAATTCAACGCCGATGGCTTCGACTCGCTCTATCCCAAGTACAAGGGCGGCCGGCCGAAGACCTTCACCCTCCCGGAACGCCGGGAGATCAAGAAGATCGCCAAGTCGAAACCGGCCGAGCACGGCCTGCCGTTCTCGACCTGGAGCCTGGCCAAACTGGGCGACTTCCTGGTCGCCGAGGGGGTGGTCGACGACATCAGCCACGAGGGCCTGCGGGTCATGCTCCGCGAGGAGGGCGTCTCCTTTCAACGCGTAAAGACCTGGAAGAGCTCCCGCGAACCCGACTACGCGGCCAAGAAGGCCCGCATCGAGCACCTCTACGCGATCACCGACGGCCAAGTCATACCCGACGAAGACGAGCCTGAAGTCATCTTCTGTACGGACGAGTTCGGTCCGCTCAACCTCCAGCCCCACCCCGGCCGGCAATGGGCCGAACGCGGCGGCAGACACAAAGACCCCGAGCGGGAGCCCCGGCCCCGCCGGCGGGCGACCTACACCCGCCCGCACGGGGTACGGCATCTGTTCTCCGCCTACGACCTCGGCAAGGACAGGCTCTACGGCCACATCAAGCCGAGGAAGAACCGGACCAGGTTCCTGGAGTTCTGCCGCTCCCTGCGCAGCCTCAACCCGCCCACGGTCCGTATCGCGATCGTGCTCGACAACTTCTCCCCGCATCTGACCACGAAGAAGGACTCCCGGGTCGGTGACTGGGCCGCAGCCAACAACGTCGAATTCGCTTACACACCGACCAACAACTCCTGGCTGAACCGTATTGAGGCCCAGTTCACCGCCCTGCGCTACTTCGCACTGGACGGCACCGACCACCCTAGCCACAAGGAACAGGGCAGCCTGATCCGCCGCTACATCATCTGGCGGAACAAGCACGCCGCCGACGAACGGCTCCGCGAGGTGGTCAACAGGGCGAACGTTGCCTGATGCGGCACTAGGGGCGGGTGGCGGTCGCGCAGCTGTCGCCCGTGGCCGTCGTCCCGTTGCTCGTGCCGATCGGCTTGCTGCGGTCGTACGGATCGACCCGGCGGGCCCCGTCGGCGGGCTGCTCGTCGGCCGTGCCGAAAGGCGGCACGAAATAGCCGGTCGGGTCGGAGCAGCCGCCGTTGACCATGTCGAGCGCGTACGAGACGAGGGACATCGTGCCCGGTTCGGTGATGATCTCGGCCGGGTCGTCCCAGCTCATCACCACCTCGCGCCGCACGATCGTACGGACGACCTCGGCGTCCCGCCCGCCGTCGCCCGCCGGGGTGACCGGGTACACGAAGGTGACGTCCGCCGTCACCTCGACCGCCCCCTGTTTCCCCTCCCGGTACGTGAGCCGGCCACGTGTCTTGACCACGTCACCGACCAGCCGGGACTGCTCCGGCCGGAAACGGCTGAACAACAACAGTGGGTCGGTCCTGTCCGTGGGCGCCGCCGACGACAGGGCTGTACGGAGATACTCCTGGACGTCCTTCTGATGCGGGTTCAGCAGCGAGATCGCCTTCGTGGGCCGCTCACCGCGCAGCACACGGGAGTCGAGCCCCGAGGCCACCAGGAAGTCCCGGCTCTGCCGCAGTGCCCGCTCGACCTGGGCGGCGTCCATCCAGCCGGTCGCTCCGGCCGGTGGCACCGTGATCCCTGCCGCTCCGTCGGCCCAGCGGGCGGCGGGCGAACCCCGGAAGGGTTCGGCGAGAGCCGCCCGAATGATCGCATGAGCACGCCGCGGTCCCGGACGGGCCCGGGGCGCGCTGTTCCCCCGGCCCGTCCGGCGCCTTCGGCAGGTCAGTGCGCCGCGGACTCCCAGTCCGCACCGACGCCCACCGAGACATCCAGCGGGGCGCGCAACTGCACGGCCGTGGACATCTCGTGGCGCAGGATCTCCTCCACCTGGGCCCGCTCGCCCCCGGCGATCTCCAGCACGATTTCGTCATGGACCTGGAGCAGCATCCGGGACTTCAGCTTCGCCCCGGTCAGCGCCCGGTCGACCTGGAGCATGGCGACCTTGACGATGTCCGCGGCCGTGCCCTGGATCGGTGCGTTGAGCGCCATCCGCTCGGCCATCTCGCGGCGCTGGCGGTTGTCGCTGTTGAGGTCGGGGAGGTAACGGCGGCGGCCGAAGACCGTCTCCGTGTATCCCGTGGCCCTGGCCTCCTCGACCACCCGGTGCAAATAGTCACGCACTCCGCCGAACCGCTCGAAGTAGGTGTCCATCAGACCGCGCGCCTCGCCCGCCTCGATGTTCAGCTGCTGGGAGAGACCGAACGCGGAGAGCCCGTACGCCAGTCCGTAGCTCATGGCCTTGATCTTGCGGCGCATCTCCGGGTCGACGGCCGACTTGTCGACGCCGAAGACCTGCGAGGCGACCGTCGTGTGCAGGTCCTCGCCGGAGGTGAACGCCTCGATCAGGCCCGCGTCCTCCGAGAGGTGCGCCATCACCCGCAGCTCGATCTGGCTGTAGTCGGCCGTCATCAGCGTCTCGAAACCCTCGCCGACGACGAAGCCGCGGCGGATGGCCCGGCCCTCGTCCGTACGGACCGGGATGTTCTGCAGGTTGGGGTCGGTGGAGGACAGCCGGCCCGTCGCCGCCACCGTCTGGTTGAACGTGGTGTGGATACGGCCGTCCGCCGCGATCGTCTTGATCAGGCCCTCGACCGTGACCCGCAGCTTGGCCTGCTCACGGTGGCGCAGCATGATCACCGGCAGCTCGTGCTCGGTCTGCGCGGCGAGCCAGGCCAGCGCGTCGGCGTCCGTGGTGTACCCGGTCTTCGTCTTCTTCGTCTTCGGCAGGCCCAGCTCGCCGAAGAGGACCTCCTGGAGCTGCTTGGGCGAACCGAGGTTGAACTCACGCCCGACCGCGGCGTGCGCCTCCTTCACCGCCTGCTGCACCGCACCGGCGAACTGCTGCTCCATGCCTTCCAGGTGAGCCCGGTCGGCGGCGATGCCGTGCCGCTCCAGACGGGCCAGCAGCGCGGACGTCGGCAGCTCCATGTCATGCAGCAGCTCCGCCGCACCGACCTCCGCGAGCCGGGTGGTGAACGCGTCGCCCAGGTCCAGGACCGCCCGGGCCTGCGCCATCAGGGACTCGGCCTCGGCCTGGTCGTCCGCGCCGAAGGCCAGCTGCCCGTCGGACGCCGCGGCGGGGGCCAGCTCACGGCCCAGGTACTCCACCGCCAGCGCGTCCAGCGCGAAGGAACGACGGCCGGGCTTGACCAGATACGCGGCCAGCGCGGTGTCCATCGTGACGCCGCCGACCTGCCAGCCGTGCTCGGGGAAGACCCGCATCGCGCTCTTCGCGTTGTGCATGACCTTGGGCCGGTCCGCGTCGGCGATCCAGGCGGCGAACGCCTGCTCGTCACCCCCGTCGAGCAGGGCCGGGTCGAACCAGGCCGCCGCGCCGTCCGCCGCGGCCAGCGCGATCTCGGTGACCGCGCCGCTGCCCACCGCCCAGGTGTCGACCGTGGCCACACCGAGCGGCTGCTTCCCGTGCTCGGCGAGCCAGGGCGCGAGCTCACCCGCGCCCAGCACCACGCCGTCCAGCTCGACGCCCGCGGCGGGCGCCGGGGCCTCGCCCTCGGCCGCGCCCGGGTCCACGGCCAGCAGCCGCTCGCGCAGGCTCGGATTACGGATCTCCAGGACATCCAGCACACCCGTCACCGCGGTGCGGTCGTACGGTGCGCGCTCCAGGTCCTGCGGGGTCTTCGGCAGCTCCACGTCACGGACCATCTCGGTCAGCCGCCGGTTCAGCCGCACCGCGTCCAGGTGGTCCCGGAAATTCTGCCCGGCCTTGCCCTTGACCTCCTCGGCGCGCTCGACCAGCTCGTCGAACGAACCGAACTGATTGATCCACTTCGCGGCGGTCTTCTCACCCACACCGGGGATGCCCGGCAGGTTGTCCGACGGGTCACCGCGCAGCGCCGCGAAATCGGGGTACTGCTGCGGCGTGAGCCCGTACTTCTCCTCGACCTTCGCCGGGGTGAAGCGCGTCAGCTCCGAAACGCCCTTGGTCGGGTACAGCACGGTGACGTTTTCCGTGATCAGCTGGAACGAATCCCGGTCACCGGTGACGATCAGCACCTCGAAACCGGCCGCCTCGGCCTGCGTGGCCAGCGTGGCGATGACATCGTCCGCCTCGAAGCCGTCGACCGCGAAACGGTCCGCGTGCATCGCGTCCAGCAGCTCGCCGATCAGCTCGACCTGCCCCTTGAACTCGTCCGGGGTCTTCGAGCGGTTCGCCTTGTACTCCGGGAACTCCTGCGAGCGCCAGGTCTTGCGCGAGACGTCGAACGCGACCGCGAAATGCGTCGGCGCCTCATCACGCAGCGTGTTCGCGAGCATCGACGCGAAGCCGTACACCGCGTTCGTCGGCTGTCCCGACCCTGTCGTGAAATTCTCCGCAGGCAGCGCAAAGAACGCCCGGTACGCCAGGGAGTGCCCGTCCATCAGGAGCAGGCGCGGTCGGTTGTCTGCCGTCTTCTTCGATGCCGTCTCAGCCACGCCCCCGATCCTGCCACGGACCACCGACAATCCCGACCGGCCCCGCTGGCCGCCCTCCCCGTCCGTGCCGCTCCCCGGCACCGCGTGACAGGATCGGAAGAGGAACACGGACAGCCTCGACGCACACCGCGCACCGCACGGCTTCGCAGTCGGCTCGAAGGGGAGCACGCAATGGCCACCAAGCCGCCCACCGGAGATCCGGTCCAGGACGCACCGCGGGTCGAGCCGGCACAGCACGCCGCCGCCGGCCTCCCCGCCGTCGCCCGCAGCCTGCTCATCGCCCAGCAGCAGATGGGCGTGCGGCGCACCGCGCAGACCCTCCTCAAGGTCAACCAGAAGAACGGCTTCGACTGCCCCGGCTGCGCCTGGCCCGAGGGCGACGAGCGGCACACGGCCGAGTTCTGCGAGAACGGCGCCAAGGCCGTCGCCGAGGAAGCGACGCTGCGCCGGGTCACCCCCGACTTCTTCGCCGCGCACCCCGTCGCCGACCTCGCCACCCGCAGCGGGTACTGGCTGGGCCAGCAGGGCCGCATCACCCAGCCGATGTACCTCCCCGAGGGCGCCGACCGGTACGAGGCGGTGAGCTGGGAACGCGCCTTCGCCGTCATCGCCGAGGAACTCAACGCCCTCGCCTCCCCCGACGAGGCCCTCTTCTACACCTCGGGCCGCACCAGCAACGAGGCCGCGTTCCTCCTCCAGCTGTTCGCCCGCGAATTCGGCACCAACAACCTCCCCGACTGTTCCAACATGTGCCACGAGTCCTCCGGCTCGGCACTGACGGAGACCATCGGCATCGGCAAGGGCAGCGTCTCCCTCGAAGACCTCCACCGGGCGGACCTGATCATCGTCGCCGGACAGAACCCCGGCACGAACCATCCCCGGATGCTCTCCGCCCTGGAGAAGGCCAAATCGGCCGGCGCGAAGATCATTTCGGTGAATCCGCTCCCCGAAGCCGGCCTGGAACGCTTCAAGAACCCCCAGACCCCCCTCGGCATGATCAAGGGCGCCGCGCTCAACGACCTCTTCCTCCAGATCCGGATCGGCGGCGACCAGGCCCTCTTCCGGCTCCTGAACAAAATGATCCTGGAGACCGAAGGCGCCGTCGACGAGACCTTCGTACAGGAACACACCCACGGCTACGAGGAATTCGCCCGGGCCGCCCGCGAGGCCGACTGGGAACAGACCCTCACCGCCACCGGCCTCGACCGCACCGCCATCGAGCAGGCCCTCACCATGGTCCTCGCCTCGAAGCGCACCGTCGTCTGCTGGGCCATGGGCCTCACCCAGCACAAGCACTCCGTACCGACCATCCGCGAAGTCGTGAACTTCCTGCTGCTGCGCGGCAACATCGGCCGCCCCGGCGCCGGAGTCTGCCCCGTCCGGGGCCACTCCAACGTGCAGGGCGACCGCACGATGGGCATCTTCGAACGCCCCGCCCCCGCCTTCCTCGACGCCCTCGACCAGGAATTCGGCATCACCTCACCGCGCCACCACGGCTACGACGTCGTCCGCTCCATCCGGGCCCTGCGCGACGGCGACGCCAAGGTCTTCTTCGCCATGGGCGGCAACTTCGTCGCGGCCACCCCCGACACCGACGTCACCGAGGCCGCGATGCGGCGCGCCCGCCTCACCGTCCACGTCTCCACCAAGGTCAACCGCTCGCACGCCGTGACCGGCACCCGCGCACTGATCCTGCCGACGCTGGGCCGCACCGACAAGGACATCCAGGCCGGCGGCAAGCAGTTCGTCACCGTCGAGGACTCCATGAGCATGGTCCACGCCTCACGCGGCAACCTCACCCCCGCAAGCCCCCACCTGCTCTCCGAACCCGCCATCGTCGCCCGCCTCGCCCGCGCCGTACTCGGCCCCGCATCGGCCACCCCCTGGGAGGAGTTCGAGAAGGACTACGCGACGATCCGCGACCGCATCTCCCGCGTCGTCCCCGGCTTCGAGGACTTCAACGCCCGCGTCGCACACCCCGACGGCTTCACCCTCCCGCACGCCCCCCGCGACGAGCGCCGCTTCCCCACCGCGACCGGCAAGGCCAACTTCACCGCCGCACCGGTCGAGTACCCCGAACTCCCCGAGGGCAGGCTGCTGTTGCAGACCCTGCGCTCCCACGACCAGTACAACACCACCATCTACGGCCTCGACGACCGCTACCGCGGCATCAAGGGCGGCCGCCGCGTCGTCCTGGTCAACCCCGACGACGCCCGCACCCTCCGCCTCCCCGACGGCGCCCGCACCGACCTCGTCGGCGAATGGAAGGACGGCGTGGAGCGCCGCGCCCCCGGCTTCCGCGTCGTGCACTACCCGACCGCCCGGGGCTGCGCCGCCGCCTACTACCCGGAGACCAATGTGCTGGTCCCCCTCGACTCCACCGCCGACACCAGCAACACCCCGGCCAGCAAGTCCGTCGTCATCCGTTTCGAGAACACCACCGCGTGACCGACCGGACGGGACGCCCTAAGCGTCCGCTCAGTCGTCTGATAAGAACGATGCACACGGCATCGAAGCCGTGAACCACGCAGACGATCGGAGCCGGCCCATGGGCGAGCACACCGCACCCAAGTTCCCCCAGGAGATCATCGACGAGTACGCCGCACTCGGCGTCGACCTGCCCGCGCTCTTCTCCGCCGGCCACCTCGGCGAACGCATGGGCGTCACCATCGTCGAAGCCTCCGCGGACCGCGTCGTCGGCACCATGCCCGTCGAGGGCAACACCCAGCCCTACGGGCTCCTCCACGGCGGCGCCTCCGCCGTCCTCGCCGAGACCCTCGGCTCCATCGGCTCCATGCTCCACGGCGGCGCCACCAAGCTCGCCGTCGGCGTCGACCTGAACTGCACCCACCACCGCGGCGTACGCAGCGGACTCGTCACCGGCGTCGCCACCCCCGTACACCGCGGCCGCTCCACCGCCACGTACGAGATCACCATCACCGACGAGCAGGACAAGCGGGTCTGCACCGCACGCCTCACCTGCATGCTCCGCGACGCCCCCCGGCCCGGGACCGCCTGACGGGCCGGAACGCACACCGAACACACCGCGGAACCACTGCCCGGCCGGAACACAATCCGGCCGGGCAGTTCCATACCCACCCACAACCACGCACCCATGAACGGGAATTGGCAAAGGAATACGTCAACTCCCTTGACGCACAATCCTGTTGTGTGGCCCACTCGGCACCCCACGCACACCGGCCCCGCACTCCACGCACACAACACCGCGTCGACCACATCACCGCCGATGTGACACTGCGTAACCGGCACCCGATCCGCGGACGCCCCCACGCAGCCCCCGGACCCGGCCCCCGCAGCCGCCGGGCGCCTCGCCATGCCCTCGCGCACCGCACCCCCTCCCACCTCGCGCGACAGCACCATGATCGGCTCAAGCCCCTTAGCAGAGCTGGGCGTTCTCAGCATGCGGTCACTTCACCGTCCGGTAAAAAGCCGTACATGTCCGCACAGCCACCTCAAGCCTTGCTCAACGGCATAACAAGACAGTCACATCCTGCGGCGGACCCACCCGCGACGCCCGCACCTGCGCCTAGAGTCACGGCCAGTCACCGCGCCGCCGGGCGCGTCTGCAAGCACGGCCCTGTACCACCCCAGTACGGCCCGGCGAACGTCACGGCACCTCAAGCAGAGGAGGCCGCGCCAGGGAAAGGACCTTTCGTGCGACACCGTTCTTTGCTCATACTCACCACCGTGCTCACGACCGGAGCACTGACCCTCACCGCCTGCGGGTCGCGCGACGACAGCAAGAAGGGCGGCGACAGCGGCGGCACCCAGACCGTCGTCATCGGCGTCGACGCACCCATCACCGGCGACCTGTCCGCCCTCGGCCTCGGCATCAAGAACTCCGCCGACCTCGCCGCCAAGACGGCCAACAAGGAAAACACCGTCCCCGGCATCAAATTCGAGGTCAAGCCCCTCGACGACCAGGCACAGCCCTCCGTCGGCCAGCAGAACGCCCAGAAGTTCATCGACGACGACACCGTCGTCGGCGTCGTCGGCCCCCTGAACTCCGGCGTCTCCCAGTCGATGCAGAAGCCGCTCAACGACGCCAACCTCACCCAGGTCTCCCCCGCCAACACCGGCACCGAGCTCACCCAGGGCGAGAACTGGAAGACCGGCGACAAGAAGCGCCCCTTCAAGACCTACTTCCGCACCGCCACCACGGACCAGATCCAGGGCGCCTTCGCAGCGAAGTACCTCTTCAACAACGCGAAGATCAAGCAGGTCTACCTCATCGACGACCAGAAGCCCTACGGCGCCGGTCTCGCCGCCTCCTTCAAGAACACCTTCACCACCCTCGGCGGCAAGATCGTCGGCTCCGACCACGTCAACCCCGACGACCGCGACTTCAACGCCGTCGTCACCAAGGTCAAGAAGTCCGGCGCCAAGGCCGTCTACTACGGCGGCGAATACCCCGCCGGCGCACCCCTGAGCCAGCAGCTCAAGGACAGCGTCCAGATCCCCCTCATGGGCGGCGACGGCATGTACAGCGCCGACTTCATCAAGCTCAACAAGAAGGCCCAGGGCGACATCGCCACCTCCGTCGGCAAGCCCGTCGAGGAACTCGACTCCGCCAAGAAGTTCATCGCCGACTACAAGACCGCCGGATACAAGGACGCCTACGAGGCCTACGGCGGCGGCACCTACGACGCCACCTGGTCGATCATCGAAGCCGTCAAGATCGCCGTCGCCGACAACGGCGGCAAGCTCCCCAGCGGCGACGACGCCCGCACCAAGGTCCTCGCAGCCATGGCCAAGGTCAAGTTCGACGGCGTCACCGGCCCCGTCTCCTTCGACGAATACGGCGACACCACCAACACCATGATGACCGCCTACCAGGTCGACGGCGGCAAGTGGACCTCCAAGCTCAGCGAGGCCTACAAGCCGTAACAAGCTCCCGGGCCCACGCCTGACCCACCCCAGACCGCGCGGGAGCGCCACCAGCGCCCCCGCGCGGTGCCATATCCGAACCACTCCACGGAGGCCCTGCGGTGAACGAACTGCCGCAACAGCTGGCCAATGGACTCATCCTCGGCGCGATGTACGGACTCATCGCGATCGGCTACACGATGGTCTACGGAATCATCCAGCTCATCAACTTCGCCCACGGCGAGATCTTCATGATCGGAGGCTTCGGAGCTCTCACCGTGTACCTCTGGATGCCGGCCGGTGTCTCCCTCCTCGCAATCATCCCCCTCATGATCATCGGCGGCGTCATATGCTCCGTCGCCGTCAGCGCAGCCGCCGAACGCTTCGCCTACCGGCCCCTGCGCAACGCCCCCCGACTGGCCCCGCTGATCACCGCGATCGGACTCTCCCTCGCACTCCAGCAGGCCATCTGGAAGTGGTACCCCGACGCCAAGAAGGACCGCTCCTTCCCCCAGTTCAAGGGCGAAGCGATCGACATCTTCGGCGCCCACATCCAACGCGGTGACCTCTTCGTCCTCATCACGGCCCCCATCTGCATGATCGCCCTCGGGCTCTTCGTCTCCAAGACCCGCTCCGGCCGCGGCATGCAGGCCACCAGCCAGGACCCCGACACCGCCAAGCTCATGGGCATCAACACCGACCGCATCATCGTCATGGCCTTCGCCATCGGTGCCGCGTTCGCCGCCGTCGCCGCCGTCGCCTACGGGCTCAAGAACGGCCAGATCGGCTTCAAAATGGGCTTCATCATGGGCCTCAAGGCCTTCACCGCAGCCGTACTCGGCGGCATCGGCAACATCTACGGCGCCATGCTCGGCGGCGTCGTACTCGGCATCGCCGAATCCCTCGCCACCGGCTACATGAGCAACGTCCCCGGCATGGACCTCTTCGGCGGCGGCGCCTGGAAGGACGTATGGGCCTTCGTCCTCCTCATCATCGTCCTGCTGCTGCGCCCCCAGGGCCTGCTCGGCGAACGCGTCGCGGATCGGGCGTGATACGGATGACCACCAACCACACCACCGCACCCGGCCCCGCGTTCCTGCCGATCCCCGCCGCAGCGGCCCGCATCGGCACCACCGCAGGCGCCACCGTCGCCCTCGCCGGCACCTTCCTCGCCTGGACCTGGACCGACGAATTCCCCGGCGACCTCACCGTCACCGGCTACCCCGGCGGCCTCCAGGTCCTCACCCTCATCAGCGCAGCACTCACCCTGCTCCTCACCCTGTCCGGGTACGGCATCCGAGGCCTGCACTGGCTCACCCCCGGCGGCACCAACAGCCCCGTCCGCCTCCTCGCCCTCGGCACCCTCGGCACCACCGGCTACACCATCGGCGCCATCGCCTACGACCTCGGCGGCATCGTCAACCTGGAACCCGGCGCCTGGGTCAGCGGCATCGGCGCACTCATCGCCGCCGCCGCCGCACTCGGACTCCCCGGCGACCAGCCACTCGCCGACACCTCGGCCACCGCCTGGCAACGCTTCCGCAACAGCCTCGGCGCCCCCCAGGCCCCCCGCCCCAAGACCCTCCCCTCCTGGGCCGAAATCCTCATCATCGTCGCCGCGTTCGGCATCGGCCTCTACGTCTTCGCCTACGGCATCGACACCGACTACACCGAACTCTTCATCGGCTTCCTCATCACCGTCGGCTTCGCCTTCACCGCACTGCACCGGGCCGGACTCGTCTCCCGCCTCACCGCACTGACCGCGAAGCACCGCAACATCACCCTCGCCGCAGCCCTCGTCGCAGCCGTCTGCTTCCCCTTCACCCAGCAGAAAGAGGAATACGCGCTCATCGGCGCCAACATCCTCATCTTCGGCACCGTCGCACTCGGCCTCAACGTCGTCGTCGGCCTCGCCGGCCTCCTCGACCTCGGATACGTCGCCTTCCTCGGCGTCGGCGCCTACGCCGCCGCCCTGGTCTCCGGCTCCACCATGTCCGCCATCGGCGTCGAATTCCCCTTCTGGGCCGCCGTCCTCACCGGCGCCGGAGCATCACTCGTCTTCGGCGTACTCATCGGCGCACCCACGCTGAGACTGCGCGGCGACTACCTCGCCATCGTCACCCTCGGCTTCGGTGAAATCTTCCGCCTCACCGTCAACAACCTCAACGGCAACAGCGGACCCGACCTCACCAACGGCTCCCAGGGCATCCCCAGCATCCCCGACCTCAACTTCTTCGGATTCGACTTCGGCCTCAAGCACAACATCCTCGGCTTCGACCTCGGCAGGTCCGCCAACTACTACCTGCTGATGCTCGTCTTCACCGCCGTCGTCGTCCTCGTCTTCCGCCGCTCCGGAGAATCCCGCATCGGCCGCGCCTGGGTAGCCATCCGCGAGGACGAAACCGCAGCCACCGCCATGGGCATCAACGCCTTCCGGCTCAAACTGCTCGCCTTCGCCCTCGGCGCCACCCTCGCCGGACTCGCCGGAACCGTCCAGGCACACGTCAACTACACCGTGACGCCCGAGCAGTACCAGTTCGCCGGCTCCGTACCCCCCAACTCCGCCTTCCTCCTCGCCGCCGTCATCCTCGGCGGCATGGGAACCCTCAGCGGACCCCTCATCGGCGCCGCACTGCTCTACCTCATCCCGGCCAAACTCCAGTTCATGCAGGACTACCAGCTCTTCCTCTTCGGCATCGCACTCATCCTCCTGATGCGCCTGCGCCCCGAAGGACTGGTCGCCGACCGCAGGAAGCAGCTCGAATTCCACGAGAACGACCAGCCCGACGTACCGGAACCACGACAGTCCGAAGAGACCGGCGCCGACGTCGCCAAGGCGGGGGCGTGACCACCATGACCACCACGAACACCGCCACCACCGTCCTCGACGCCAGCGGCGTCACCATGCGCTTCGGCGGTCTCACCGCCGTACGCAACGTCGACCTCACCGTCGACGCGGGCGAGATCGTCGGCCTCATCGGCCCCAACGGCGCCGGCAAGACCACCTTCTTCAACTGCCTCACCGGCCTGTACGTCCCCACCGAAGGAACGGTCAGCTACAAGGACACCGTCCTGCCGCCCAAGCCCCACCTCGTCACCCAGGCAGGCATCGCCCGCACCTTCCAGAACATCCGGCTCTTCGCCAACATGACCGTCCTGGAAAACGTCCTCGTCGGACGCCACACCAGGACCAAGGAAGGCCTCTGGTCCGCCCTCCTGCGCCTCCCCGGCTTCACCAGGGCCGAGCAGGCCAGCCGCGAACGCGCCATGGAACTCCTGGAGTTCATCGGCCTCGCCGACAAGGCCGACCACCTCGCGCGCAACCTCCCCTACGGAGACCAGCGCAAGCTGGAAATCGCCCGCGCCCTCGCCAGCGACCCCGGACTCCTCCTCCTCGACGAGCCCACCGCCGGCATGAACCCGCAAGAGACCCGCGTCACCGAAGAACTCATCTTCGCCATCCGTGACCAGGGCATCGCCGTCCTCGTCATCGAGCACGACATGCGGTTCATCTTCAACCTCTGCGACCGCGTCGCCTGCCTCGTCCAGGGCGAAAAGCTCGTCGAAGGCACCCCCGACGTCGTCCAGAGCGACGAACGCGTCGTCGCCGCCTACCTCGGCACCCCCTTCGAAGGCGCCCCCGGCGCCGAAGAAGCCGCCGAGGTCGAAGCCGCGGAAGCCGGCGCCACGAAAACAGCCACCACCAGCACCGAGGAGGAGGACACCCGATGACCGCACTTCTGGAGGTCGAGGACCTCCGCGTCGCCTACGGCAAGATCGAAGCCGTCAAGGGCATCTCCTTCACCGTCGAGGCCGGCCAGGTCGTCACCCTCATCGGCACCAACGGCGCCGGCAAGACCACCACCCTGCGCACCCTCTCCGGCCTGCTCAAACCGGCCGGCGGCCGCATCGTCTTCGACGGCAAACCGCTCACCGACGTACCCGCGCACAAGGTCGTCTCCCTGGGCCTCGCCCACTCCCCCGAGGGACGCCACATCTTCCCCCGGCTCACCATCACCGAGAACCTCCAGCTCGGCGCCTACCTCCGCAACGACAAGGCAGGCATCGAGAAGGACATCCAGCGCGCCTACGACCTCTTCCCCATCCTCGGGGAACGCCGCAAACAGGCCGCCGGAACCCTCTCGGGCGGCGAACAGCAGATGCTCGCCATGGGCAGGGCCCTCATGTGCCGGCCCAAACTCCTGATGCTCGACGAACCCTCCATGGGCCTCTCCCCGATCATGATGCAGAAGATCATGGAGACCATCGTCGAACTCAAGGCCCAGGGCACCACCATCCTGCTCGTCGAGCAGAACGCCCAGGCCGCGCTCTCCCTCGCGGACCGAGGCCACGTCATGGAGGTCGGCAAGATCGTCCTCTCCGGCACCGGCGCGGACCTCCTCCACGACGAGTCCGTCCGCAAGGCCTACCTCGGCGAGGACTGACACACACGAGGAAGGCCCGCGCCCCGGACATCCGGGACGCGGGCCTTCCTCGTACTCACGTACGGCCTACTCGGCCGCCTTCTTCTTCTCCTCGGCATCCTCGATCAACGCCTCGGCGAGCTGCTGCATCGACAGCCGACGGTCCATCGACGTCTTCTGGATCCACCGGAACGCGGCCGGCTCGGAGAGCCCGTAATCCGTCTGCAGAATGCTCTTCGCCCGGTCCACCAGCTTCCGCGTCTCCAGCCGCTGAGCGAGGTCCGCGACCTCGGACTCCAGCGCCCTCAGCTCCGCGAACCGCGACACCGCCATCTCGATGGCCGGCACCACGTCGCTCTTGCTGAACGGCTTCACCAGATACGCCATCGCCCCGGCGTCCCGGGCCCGCTCGACGAGATCGCGCTGCGAGAACGCGGTCAGCATCAGGACCGGCGCGATGGACTCCTCGGCGATCTTCTCAGCCGCGGAGATCCCGTCCAGGACCGGCATCTTCACATCGAGGATGACCAGATCCGGCCGGTGCTCCCGAGCCAGCTCGACGGCCCGCTGCCCGTCCCCGGCCTCTCCGACGACCGCGTAGCCCTCTTCCTCCAGCATCTCTTTGAGGTCGAGACGGATGAGCGCCTCGTCCTCGGCGATGACGACGCGGGTCGTCAGCGGCGGAACGTGCGACTTGTCGTCGTCGGCGGCGGGCTGGGGCGACTCGGGCGTGGTCACGGGGCTCCTTGATCAAGGCAGGGGTACTGCTGCCAAGAGCCTACCCAGCTGCGGTAAGGTGGTTGGGCAGCGGGTCGAGGGAAACCTACGATTCAGCGAGCCCCGGTAGTCCAATTGGTTAGAGACAATGGATTCAAAACCCATACAGTGTCGGTTCGAGTCCGACTCGGGGTACTTTCCTTCGATTCCAAGCCCGCTGGAGAATAGCGAGGCTTCACGTGAACGTGTGAATGCCGCCTTGTTCCGCCTCCAGGTTGCCCGGATACGGACAGGCTCGGCCTGGTGTACGACCTTGATACACGCAAGCGTGCTCTGGCCCTCATCGCTCAGGGTTTCAGCCAGAACTCCGTAAGCAAGCAAACCGGCATATCGCGCGCCGCAATCCGTTCGTGGCAGACACGAACAGAACCTCTCGGCAGGGATCGCGCCATGGGATGTCCGCGGTGCGGCGACACGCCGAGTGATCCTGAAGACCCCGCCGCGTACGCCTACTTGCTGGGCCTCTACCTCGGCGACGGCTGTATCAGCGCCAGTAAAAAGGGGGGTGTATTTCCTCCGTATCGCCTGCGCCGACAGCTGGCCCGGCCTTATCGACGCTTGCGTCGAAGCCATGCAGCTCGTGCGCCCCGGCAACAAGGTGTTCCGAGTTCAGCGCCAGGGCTGTCAGAACGTGACCTGCTACAGCAAGCACTGGCCTTGCCTCTTCCCCCAGCACGGCCCCGGCAAGAAGCACGAACGCACGATCTCTCTCGAACCCTGGCAACAGCAGATCGTGCGCACCCACCCCTGGGAGTTCATCCGCGGCCTGATCCACTCCGACGGATGCCGAGTCACCAACTGGACCACGAGACTCATCGGCGGCGAGCAGAAGCGCTACGAGTACCCCCGGTACTTCTTCACCAACTTGTCAGCCGACATCCTGGGACTTTTCACCGACGCCCTGGACCTCGTCGGCGTCCACTGGAAGCAGGCCAACAGCCGGAACATCTCCGTCGCCCGACGGGCGTCCGTAGCGCTGATGGACGCCCATGTCGGGCCGAAGTACTGACGACAGGCCTACTTCGGGCTGTCGTCCTCGCCGATGTGGTGTACCCGCACCAGGTTCGTCGAGCCCGGGACGCCCGGCGGGGAGCCGGCCGTGATGACGACGACGTCGCCCTTCCGGCAGCGGCCGATCCTCAGTAGCTCCTCGTCGACCTGGGCGACCATCGCGTCCGTCGAGTCCACGTGCGGGCCGAGGAAGGTCTCGACGCCCCAGGTCAGATTGAGCTGGGAGCGGGTGGCCGGGTCCGGGGTGAAGGCGAGGAGCGGGATGGGCGAGCGGTAGCGGGAGAGGCGCCGGACCGTGTCGCCGCTCTGGGTGAAGGCGACCAGGAACTTCGCACCGAGGAAGTCGCCCATCTCGGCCGCCGCGCGGGCCACCGCGCCGCCCTGGGTGCGGGGCTTGTTGCGGTCGGTCAGGGGCGGGAGGCCCTTGGTGAGGATGTCCTCCTCGGCGGCCTCGACGATGCGGGACATCGTGCGGACCGTCTCGATCGGGTGCTTGCCGACGCTGGTCTCGCCGGAGAGCATCACCGCGTCCGTGCCGTCGATGACCGCGTTGGCGACGTCGGAGGCCTCGGCTCGGGTGGGGCGGGAGTTGTCGATCATCGAGTCGAGCATCTGGGTGGCGACGATGACCGGCTTGGCGTTGCGCCTGGCGAGTTTGATCGCGCGCTTCTGGACGATCGGCACCTGTTCCAGGGGCATCTCGACGCCGAGGTCGCCGCGGGCGACCATGATGCCGTCGAAGGCGGCGACGATGCCGTCGATGTTCTCGACGGCCTGGGGCTTCTCCACCTTGGCGATGACGGGGAGGCGGCGGCCTTCCTCGTCCATGATGCGGTGGACGTCCTCGATGTCGCGTCCGCTGCGTACGAAGGAGAGGGCGATGATGTCGGCGCCGGTGCGCAGGGCCCAGCGGAGGTCTTCGATGTCCTTCTCGGAGAGTGCGGGGACGGAGACGGCGACGCCGGGGAGGTTGAGGCCCTTGTGGTCGGAGACCATGCCGCCTTCGATGACGGTGGTGTGGACGCGGGGGCCGTCGACCTCGGTGACTTCGAGGGTGACGCGGCCGTCGTCGACGAGGATGCGTTCGCCGGGGGTGACGTCGGCGGCGAGTCCGTCGTAGGTGGTGCCGCAGGTGTGGCGGTCGCCTTCGACGGGTTCGACGGTGATGGTGAAGTTGTCGCCGCGTTCAAGGAGTACGGGGCCTTCGAGGAAGCGTCCGAGGCGGATCTTCGGGCCTTGAAGGTCGGCGAGGATGCCGACGCTGCGTCCGTTCTCGTCGGAGGCCTTGCGTACGCGGTGGTACCGCTCTTCGTGTTCGGCGTAGGTGCCGTGGCTGAGGTTGAGGCGGGCGATGTCCATTCCCGCTTCGACCAATGCCTTGATCTGGTCGTATGTGTCGACGGCGGGGCCCAGGGTACAGACGATTTTTGCTCGGCGCATGGTTCGACCCTAGACCTTACCTACGGGTAGTTGATTGGCGTGCCGTGACTGCTCAACGACCTTTGGATGAAGGGTTATTGACAAGTGTTGAATTGTGCGGCGGGGTGCTCGGATGAGCATTCTCTTCAGAGTTTTGGCGGTGACATGAGGAAGCGGGCGTTGACCTGGGCGTGGACGGTCTGGCGTTGTGGTTCGAGGTCGAGGGTGGGGGCGGGCTCGGGTGGGGCTGCTCCGAAGGCGGCGCGGCCGCGTGCGGCGCCGGGTGCGGGGAGGGTGGTGGTGCTGGTGTTCTCCGCGCCGAGGTCGGCTAGTTCGAGGAGGGCGGTGAGGTGGGCGCCGAGGGCGTCGGCGTATTCACGGGCGCGTTGAACGGCTTCGTGGACGGCTTGGCGGCGGGCAGTGGCGTGGGCGGGTGAGTCGGGGCGCAGGCCCCACCAGGGGCCGTTGACCCGGGTCATGTCGAGGTCGGCGATTTTGGTGGTGAATTCGCCCAGTGCGGTGAAGTCGTTGAGGACGGCGGTGATGTGGACGCGGCCGTGGTAGGCGTGGATTTGTTCGTTGCGGCCTTTCTTGGTGAGTTCGGGCGTGATGGAGAATGTGCCGGTTTCGAGTTTTTCTATGGATTGTCCGTAGGAGCGTGCGAGTTCGAGTACGTGGTTGTTGCGGCGGGTGAGGTCTTCGAGGGCGTGGCGGCGGTCCTTGCCGCGGGCGGTGACGGTGATGGTGATGCGGGCGGTTTCGGGGTCGACTTCGTGGCGGGCTTCGCCGCGGACGGCGACGCGGGGGTGTTCGGGGGTGCCGTGGGGCGGTGGGGCGGTGGTCATGGGTCCACTGTCGCATCCGGGTCGGACAGCGGGTGGTCATCAGATCGAAACCCGCAGGGGGTGTTGCCGGGTGTGGCTCGTGGGTCATTATCTACGCGCGTTGTGCGCGGTGGTCGTTGTTGTCAGGGTGCCGCGTCGTGCCAGTACAGAGCTGTGTGAGAACTGAGATGTGGGAGACGAAATGCCGCTGAACCGTAGGACGTTCCTGGGCACATCGGCGGCTGCCGGTGCGGGTGTGGCGATCGCGGGGGGTTCCGCGGTGCCCGCCGTGGCCCAGGGTCATGGCCATGGGCACGGCCACGGGCGTCCGCCGAAGCGGTACTCGTTCACCGTGATGGGGACGACGGACCTGCATGGGAATGTTTTCAACTGGGACTACTTCACCGACAAGGAGTTCGACGACAAGGCGCACAACGATGTCGGTCTGGCGAAGATCTCGACTCTGGTGGAGCAGGTGCGCCGGGAGAAGGGTCGTCGTAACACGTTGATGATCGATGCGGGTGACACGATCCAGGGCACCCAGTTGTCGTACTACTACGCGAAGATCGATCCGATCACGGCGAAGCGTGGTCCGGTGCATCCGATGGCGCAGGCGATGAACGTGATCGGGTACGACGCCGCGGCGCTCGGCAACCACGAGTTCAACTACGGCATCCCGGTGCTGCGGAAGTTCGAGGAGCAGTGCGACTTCCCGCTGCTGGGTGCGAACGCGCTGGACGCGAAGACCCTGCGGCCGGCGTTCGCCCCGTACGTCATCAAGCGGATGCGTACCCCGCACGGCCCGGATGTGAAGGTCGCGATCCTGGGGCTGACCAACCCGGGGATCGCCATCTGGGACAAGGCGAATGTCGGCGGGAAGATGGTGTTCCCGGGGCTGGAGGAACAGGCGGCGAAGTTCGTGCCGCGGCTTCGTTCGATGGGCGCGGACGTGGTGATCGTGTCGGCGCACTCGGGCAACAGCGGGACGTCGTCGTACGGTGACCAGATCCCGTACGTCGAGAACGCGGCCGGTCTGGTGGCCGAGCAGGTTCCGGGGATCGACGCCATTCTCGTCGGGCACGCGCACCTGGAGATCCCCGAGTACTTCGTGGAGAACAAGCAGACCGGCAAGAAGGTGGTGCTCTCGGAGCCGTTGAAGTGGGGGCAGCGGCTGACGTTGTTCGACTTCGACCTGGTGTGGGAGAAGGGCCGCTGGGTGGTGGAGAAGGCGGGTTCGCAGGTGCTGAACTCCAACACGGTGGAGGAGGACCCGAGGATCACGGGGCTGTTGGCGGACGAGCACAAGAAGGTCGTGGCGTACGTCAACCAGGTCATCGGTACGTCGACGGCGGCGATGACGACGGCGGAGGCGGCCTGGAAGGACGAGCCGATCATCGATCTGATCAATGTGGTCCAGGCGGAGACGGTGAAGGCGGCGCTGGCCGGTGGCGCGTACGCGGCGCTTCCGGTGCTCTCGCAGGCGTCGTGCTTCTCGCGCACGGCGCAGATCCCGGCCGGGAACGTGACGATCAAGGATGCGGCGGGTCTGTACCCGTTCGAGAACACGCTTGAGGCGCGGCTGCTGACCGGTGCCCAGCTGAAGGATTACCTGGAGTTCTCGGCGCGGTACTACGTGCAGACCCCGGCGGGTGCGCCGGTGGACACCGCGAAGCTGACGAACGCGGACAACACTCCGGACTACAACTACGACGCGGTGTCGGGGCTGACGTACGAGATCGACGTCGCGAAGCCGAACGGCTCGCGGATCGTGAATCTCTCGTTCGAGGGCCAGCCGATCGACCCGGCGGCGGAGTTCGTGCTGGCGGTGAACAACTACCGGGCCAGTGGCGGCGGGAACTTCCCGCATGTGGCGGGTGCCAAGCAGTTGTGGGCGAATTCCGAGGAGATCCGTAACACGATCATCGCCTGGGTGCAGGCGAAGGGTTCGGTGGATGGTGCGCAGTTCGCTTCGGTGGACTGGCGTCTGACGCGTGAGGGTACGCCGGTGTTCTAGCGGGTTGTTCTGGTGGGCGGCCGTCTGCTCCTTCGGGAGGGGGCGGCCGCCTTCTGTGTGTGGTGGGGGTCAGGTGTTCTGGGCGAGGGGGATGAGGTCGGGGTTCTGGGTGGGGACGCCGGGGTGCTGGGGGGTGAGGCCGAAGGTGGTGAAGGCGGTGCGTTCGGGGAGGGGGTAGGGGTTGGTGCCGGTGAGGTCGTTGAGGATGGTGGCGCTGCGCCAGGCGGCGAGTCCCAGGTCGGGGGCGCCGACGCCGTGGGTGTGGCGTTCGGCGTTCTGTACGTAGATGTTGCCGGTGACGGTGGGGTCGAGGACGAGGCGGAACCGGTCGTCGATGCGGGGGCGTTGGGAGGCGTCGCGGCGCATGTAGGGGTCGAGGCCGGTGAGGATGCGGTCGAGGGGGCGTTCGCGGTAGCCGGTGGCGAGGACGACGGCGTCGGTGGTGAGTCGGCTGCGGGTGTTCTGCTGGGTGTGTGCGAGGTGGAGTTCGATGCGGTTGTTGGCTACGCGTCCTGCGGTGCGTACGGAGACGCCGGGGGTGAGGGTGGTATCGGGCCAGCCGCCGTGGAGGGTGCGGCGGTAGAGCTCGTCGTGGATGGCGGCGATGGTGTCGGCGTCGATGCCTTTGTGGAGTTGCCATTGGTGGGGGACGAGTTCGTCGCGTACGGATTCGGGGAGGGCGTGGAAGTAGCGGCTGTAGTCGGGGGTGAAGTGTTCGAGGCCGAGTTTTGAGTACTCCATGGGTGCGAAGGCCTGGGTGCGGGCGAGCCAGTGGAGGTTCTCGTGGCCGGTGGGGCGGGCGCGCAGGAGGTCGAGGAAGATTTCGGCGCCTGACTGTCCGGAGCCGATGACGGTGATGTGGGGGGCTTCGAGGAGTTCTTGCCGGTGGTGGAGGTAGTCGGCGGAGTGGATGACGGGGACGTTGTCGGCTTCGGTGAGGGGTTTGAGGGGTTCGGGGATGTGGGGTTCGGTGCCGATGCCGAGGGCGATGTTGCGGGTGTGGGCGCGGCCGAGTGCTTCGGCTTCGCCTTCGTTGTCGAGTTGGGTGAAGTCGATTTCGAAGAGTTCGCGTTGGTTGTTCCAGCGGACGGCGTCGACCTGGTGGCTGAAGTGGAGGCCGGGGAGTTGGTCGGTGACCCAGCGGCAGTAGGCGTCGTATTCGGCGCGTTGGATGTGGAAGCGTTCGGCGAAGTAGAAGGGGAAGAGGCGGTCGCGGCTGCGTAGGTAGTTGAGGAAGGTCCAGGGGCTGGCGGGGTCGGCGAGGGTGACGAGGTCGGCGAGGAAGGGGACTTGGAGGCTGGCTCCGTCGATGAGGAGGCCGGGGTGCCAGTGGAAGGCGGGGCGTTGTTCGTAGAAGGCGGCGGTGAGGGGGTGGGGGTTGGCGGGGATGCCGTGGGCGAGGGCGGCGAGGGAGAGGTTGAAGGGGCCGATGCCGATGCCGATGAGGTCGTGCGGCTGGTCGGTGTCGGGGGTGGGCAGGTCGGTCATCGGGGGGTGTTGCCTTCCGCGAGGTCGTTGGCGAGTCGGTTGACGAGGTCGAGGAGTGTGCGGAGGTGGTCGGGGGTGGTGTGGGGGTTGAGGAGGGTGGCTTTGAGCCAGAGGCGGTTGTCGGTGTGGGCGCGGCCGAGTACGGCTTGGCCGCGGGTGAGGAGGGTGCGGCGGATGGTGGCGACGGTGGTGTCGTCGGCTTCGGTGGGGCGGAAGAGGACGGTGCTGATGGTGGGGCGGTCGTAGAGGTCGAGGGTGGGGGTTTTGGCGATGAGGTCGGCGAGGTGGTGGGCGGTGGTGAGGGTGCGGTCGATGAGGTCGGCGATTCCGGTGCGGCCGAGTGCCTGGAGGGTGACGGCGATCTTGAGGGCGTCGGGGCGTCGGGTGGTGCGCAGGGAGCGGCCGAGGAGGTCGGGGAGGCCGGCTTCGGTGTCGTCGTCGGCGTTGAGGTAGGGGGCTCGGTGGTGGAGTGGGTCGAGGTGGTGGCGGTGGGGGACGGCGAGGATGCTTGCGGGGGCGGGTTGCCAGCCGAGTTTGTGCAGGTCGAGGGTGACGCTGTGGGCGCGGTCGAGGCCGTGGACCTTGCCTCGGTGGGTGGGGCTGAAGAGGAGGGGTCCGCCGTAGGCGGCGTCGATGTGGAGTTCGGCGCCGTGGGTGGCGCAGAGGTCGGCGATGTCGGCGAGTGGGTCGATCTGGCCGGTGTCGGTGGTGCCGGCGGTGGCGGTGACGAGGAGGGGGTGGTCGTGGCGGGTGAGGGCTTCGTCGAGGGCGGCGAGGTCCATGACGCCGGTGGGGGCGGGGATCACGACGGGTCGGGGGAGGCCGAGGAGCCAGGCGGCGCGGGTGATGCTGTGGTGGGCGTTGGCGGCGCAGATGGTCTGTACGGGGCCGTTGCGTTCGCGGGCGAGGAGGAGGGCGAGTTGGTTGGCTTCGGTGCCGCCGGTGGTGATGAGTGCGTCGGGGGTGGGTTGGTGGGGGTAGATCTCGGCGGCGAGTGCGGCGGTGGTGTCGGCTTCGAGGGCGGAGGCGGCGGGGGCCTGGTCCCAGGAGTCCATGGAGGGGTTGAGGGCGGAGGCGGCGAGGTCCGCGGCGGTGGCGAGGGCGAGGGGTGGGGTGTGGAGGTGGGCGGTGCAGAGGGGGTCGGCGGGGTCTGCGGCGCCTTCGGTGAGGGCGGTGACGAGGGTGCGCAGGGCGTGGTGGGGGCCGGTGCCGTGGTCGGGGATGAGGGGGTGGGTGGCGGTGCGCATCCGTGGGGTGACGGCGTCGGGGCCGCCGGCGGGGAGGGGGCCGTCGCGTCGGTGGGCTCCGTCGTGGAGTGCGGTGAGGACGGTGTCGATGAGGGGGCGCAGGGCGGCGGGGCCGGTGGTGGTTCCGGCGAGGGGTGGGGTGGGCATGGTGGTGGGGCCCTTCGGGTGCGCGCGGGGCATGGGTGGACATGCCAGCTTGTCCGGGTTTCCGGGGGCGCGGCCGGGGAGCCGGGTGAGGTGAACTCGAAAGGGGGACGGGTGGTGGGGTGTGGGGGTGTGGGGGTGGGTTCTGGTGGTATGGGTGTGCCCGGCGTCCCCCTGTGTGGTGGGGTGGCGCCGGGCACGGGTGGTGCGGGGTTGTGGGGTCAGTGGGTGTTGCGTACGTCGATGGCGCGGCGCAGGTCGTCGATCTGGTCGGTGAGTTTGCGGTGCAGGGCGGGGATGAGGGCCTTGTCCTCGAGGGCCTGTTCGCCGAGGTGGAGGTTGTCGGTGTCCACGGCGTGGGCGGGGAAGGCGTAGCGTCCTGCGGCGTCGGCGATGGCGGGGCCGCGGCGGGCGGCGAGGCGGGTGGCCTCGGGGTAGTAGCGGGGGACGTATTCGCTGACGAGGTCGGCCTGTTCGGGTTGCCAGAAGCCTTGGGCGGTGGCGGTGAAGAGGTAGTTGGAGAGGCTGTCGTCGTTGAACAGGGCGTTCCAGGCGGTGGCCTTGGCGTCGGGGGTGGGGAGGGCGGCGCGGCAGCGGGCGGCGCCTTCCTGGCCGGTGGCGCTGGGGTCCTGTTCGAGTTCGGCGGCGATGGTGGTTTCGTCGGTGGCGCCGAGGACGGCGAGGCGGGTGAGGATGCGCCAGCGCAGTTCGGGGTCGAGTTCGGGTCCGCCGGGGACGGTGCCGTTGGTGAGCCAGTCCTGGATGGTGTCGGGCTGGGTGGCGGCGTCGATGAGGTGGCGTACGGCGATGAGGCGGAGGCCGGGGTTGTGGCCGTCCTCGGTGCGGCGGATGAGGTCGCGGCAGAGGGCGGTGAGGGTGGCGAGGGCTGCGGGGCGGTGTTCGGGGGTGAGGTAGCGGCGGGCGATGTGGGTGTCGGCGAAGGCGAGTACGCCTTGGGCGAGGGCGAGGTCGGTTTCGAGCGGGAGGTGGGTGCGGGCCGCTTCGAGGTAGGTGGTGGGGGCGAGTTCGCCGTCGCGGACCATGTCGCGGGCGGCGTTCCAGATGACGGCGCGGGTCAGGGCGTCGGGGATGCCGGAGAGGCCGTTGGCGACGGTTTCCCAGGACCGGGGGTCGAGGCGGATCTTGGCGTAGCCGAGGTCGCCGTCGTTGAGGACGAGGAGTGCGGGGCGGCGGCCGGGGCGTGCTTGGGGTGTGCCGTCCTGGGGGACGTCGATTTCGTAGCGTTCGCGCAGGACGAGCCGGTCGGTGCCGGTGTGGGTGTCGGGGGCGTGGTCGTAGGCGCCGACGGCGATGCGGTGGGGGCGGCTGCCGTTGTGGTCGACGGCGAGGGTCCAGGTGCCGTCGGTTTCCTCGACATGGGAGGTGAGGGTGTCGACTCCGGTGGTGCGCAGCCAGGCTTCGGCCCAGGCGTGGACGTCGCGGTCGGTGGCCGATGCGAGGTTGTCGATGAAGTCGGCGAGGGTGGCGTTGGCGAATTTGTGGCGGGCGAAGTGGGTGTTGATGCCGGCCAGGAAGTCCTTCTCGCCGAGCCAGGCGACGAGTTGGCGCAGGGCGGATGCGCCCTTGGCGTAGGAGATGCCGTCGAAGTTGAGCAGGGCGGACGCGGTGTCGGGGACGGCGTCCGGGTCGGGTGCGACGGGGTGGGTGGAGGGGCGCTGGTCGGCGTCGTAGCCCCAGCCCTTGCGGGCGACGCCGAAGTCGACCCAGGTGTCGGTGAAGCGGGTGGCTTCGGCGAGGGTCTGGTAGCCCATGTATTCGGCGAAGGACTCGTTGAGCCAGATGTCGTCCCACCAGGCGAGGGTGACGAGGTCGCCGAACCACATGTGGGCCATTTCGTGGGCGATGACCATGCCGCGGGTCTGGCGTTCGGTGTCGGTGACGGCGGAGCGGTAGATGAACTCGTCGCGGAAGGTGACGAGGCCGGGGTTCTCCATGGCGCCGGCGTTGAACTCGGGTACGAAGGCCTGGTCGTAGGAGTCGAAGGGGTAGGGCTCGTCGAACTTCTCGTGGAAGCGGTCGAAGCAGGCCCGGGTGATGTCGAGGATCTCGTCGGCGTCCGTGTCGAGGTGGGGGGCCAGTGAGCGGCGGCAGTGGATGCCGAAGGGCAGTCCGGCGTGTTCGGTGGTCACGGAGTGCCAGGGGCCGGCGGCGACGGCGACGAGGTAGGTGGAGATGAGGGGGGTGGCGGCGAGGGTCCAGTGGCCGTCGCCGCGGTGTTCGGCGATGCCGTTGCCGAGGACGGTCCAGCCTTCGGGGGCGGTGACGGTGAGTGCGAAGACGGACTTGAGGTCGGGCTGGTCGAAGGCGGCGAAGACGCGCTGGACGTCTTCCATGAAGAGCTGGGTGTAGACGTATGTCTCGCCGTCCGTGGGGTCGGTGAAGCGGTGCATGCCTTCGCCGGTGCGGGAGTAGCTCATGGCGGCGTCGATGCGCAGCTCGTGGGTGCCGGGGGTGAGTGCGGTGAGCGGGAAGCGGTTCTCGACGAGGTCGGCGGGGTCGAGGGGGTGTCCGTCGAGGCTGATCGAGCGCAGGGTGGCCGGCTTGAGTTCGACGAAGGTGTCTCCGGCCGCTGCTGCGGTGAACTGGATGACGGTGCGGGAGTCGAAGGTCTCCTCCCCCGCGGTCAGATCGAGGTCGATCGTGTACCGGTGTACGTCGAGGAACTGGGCTCGGGTCTGCGCTTCGTCGCGCGTCAGTACGGACATGTGTCCATGCTGCCGTACGCGGTGGGCGCGCCGCAGGCGGGTTCTCCCACGGCTGAGTGGTATCGGGTCGGGGCTGGGAGGGGGTGCCTGTTATCGGTGGCCCGGTCGACTTCCCGGGCGGGCAGGAGTCGCCTGATCTCGGTGGTGGTGTCGAGCCACCCGTTGCTGGTGTGCAGGAACTCCCGGTAGCTCGGTGGGAGTCCGATGCCCAGGCGGTCCTCCAGTTCCGCGAGCTCCTCCGGTGTCGCGCCCGGTCCGCCCAGCCAGCGGGCTGTCCGTATCTCGTCGGGTAAGGGTTCGTGTCTTTCCTGTTCGTGCAGGACGGGGTCGAGCCATGCGTCGCTCCAGCGTTGGAGCAGATCGCGCCATGGGTGGGCGGCGGGGCGGGGTTCGGGTGTGGGCTCGTGGTCTTCTGTGGCCGGCATGGCTGGACAGTACGCGGAGCCGCCGACACCCCGGCCCGGCCCGTTGCAACCGTGCGCGGTGCTGTCGCGTCCCGCGTTGGGACGGGGCCCGCGGGTTCGTGGTGGGCGGGGGTGCCGGAGTGGATGGGGCGGGTCGTGTGCGCAGCGGTGGCGGGGCGGGGTGGGCGGCGGTGGGTCGTGGGGGTGGTGCCGTGGGGTGTGGCGGCGGGTGCGGTCGCCTGGTGTCTGGTGGGGTGCCGGCGGGCGGCGCGTCTGGAGAACTATCCCTGGAACGTCTGGACTCCGATCGGTTACGGAGCGGTCAAGGGGGTGTTCCTGGGGCTGCTGGCGGGTTGGTGTGCCGTGGTCGTGCTCCGGGTCGTCCCGCCCGCCTGGTGGAGGGAGCGCGGCGGGGTCGCGGTGGCGCGGTTCGCGGGGCTCGTCCTCTCGGGAGGGCTGCTGGGCGGTCTGGTGCCGGGGACCGTCCGGGATTTCATGGGTGAGCCGCAGCCGCGGACCCTGTACTACTTCGACGGGCCGAGGCCGGAGTCGGAGTGGTACTGGCGGCCGTTGCTGTCCGAGTGGCTGATGTGCACGGTGCTGCCGGCGCTCGGCTGTGCGGTGCTGCTGGCCGCGGGTGCTCTGGTGTCCGTCCGGTGCTCGCGCCCTGAGCGGTTCGGCTGGGCGGTGCCGGCCCTGGTGGGGGCGGGTCTGCTGTTCCTGCCCGACTGGGCGGCCTCGGGGGCGCCCGAACCCGTGGGCAACGGTGATCATGTCAATGAGTCGGCGTCGGCCGGGCTGGTCGTGCTGGCCACGGGGCTCGGGCTGCTGGTGAGTGCCTGGGTGGTGCGGTGGCGGCGCAGGGTGCGCCGGCCGGTGGGTCCGGTGTCCCCGGGTTTCACGCCTCCCCGTTCGTAGCCGATTCCTCCGCGATCCGTTCGTGGTGGCGGATGACCTCCGCCACGATGAAGTTCAGCAGCTTCTCGGCGAAGGCCGGATCCAGGTGTGCGCTCTCCGCCAGTTGCCGCAGCCGGGCGATCTGCCTGCTCTCGCGGGCCGGGTCGGCCGGGGGGAGCTGGTGGGCGGCCTTGAGGTGGCCGACCTGCTGGGTGCACTTGAAGCGCTCGGCGAGCATATGGACGACTGCGGCGTCAATGTTGTCGATGCTCTCGCGCAGCCGGTTCAGTTCGGCGTTCACGGACGCGTCGATGTCCCTGGTGGTCATGGTCAGCGAGCTTAGACGGCCGGGCCCGGCGGGGTGATCGTCGGTGGGTTGGCCGGGTCCGGGACCTGGTCGCTCCAGCCGCCGGGTACGTTGCGGCCCTGCTGTTCGCGGAAGCGGACGGGCGCGGTGCCGACCCGGCGGGCGAAGAGGCGGGAGAAGTACGCCGGGTCGTCGTAGCCGACGCGTCGGGCGACGGCGGCGACCGGGAGTTCCGTGGCGGCGAGGAGTTCCTTGGCGCGGCCGAGCCGGATGCCGAGGAGGTAGTCCTTGGGGCTGCACCCGGCGCCCCGTCGTACCGCCGTACGCAGCTCGGCGGGTGTCATGCCGTGCCGGGCGGCGTGCTCGGCGACGGACAGCGGCTGGAAGGCGTCCCGGGCGAGTGCCTGCAGGACGGGGTCGCCGTCGGGGCTGACATCGGCGCGGGCCCGGCGCAGGGCGACGAGGAGTTCGTGGACGGCGGCGCCGGTCTCGACCTCCAGGAGCGGGTTGCCGCGCCGTGCCGCGCGTACGATCCGGCCGATCGCGGCGCGTGGGCCCGCGGTGTCGGCGAGCGGGACGAGCGGGCGGTCGGGCTCGATGTAGCCGAGTTCGGTGTAGGTGGCGGTGGCGGGGCCGGTGAAGTCGACGAAGCTCTCGTCCCAGCCGGTGCCGGGGTCGGCGCCGTAGTGGTGCGGGGTGCCGGGGGTGAGCCAGATCAGGCTGGGCGCGGTGACGGGGATCCGGCGGCCGTCGGGGCCGGTGAACCAGCCGCTGCCCGAGTGGATGACGACGGCCACGTGGTGGTCCAGGGTGCGCGGGCCGACGGTGGGCAGCGCGCCGTGCTGGAGTCCCACGCCCAGGCAGACGAGGCCCAGCCGGTGGTGGAGCGGGCTGGGGGTGAAGAAACGCATCCAGGTGTGGTACATCGGCCTTCCTTCCTCCCCTTTCTTGCTTTGATCCGAACAGTTGGTCCGACAGTTGGTCCGAACAATTGTGTCCAAACAGCAGTGATCTTTGTCCATGGACCGGCAGGACGCCAGGGGGAGAGGCTGGGAGGCAAGATTCCTCCCGGGTTCGCCCGCTCCGTGGTGCGTGCCGTCGTACGGGCCCGGGGCCGTGCGGCTCCGGGGACCGCACGCACAGGAGAGTACGAGCACGATGGCTGACTTCACCGTGGGGGACGACCACTTCCGGCTCGACGGGAAGCCCGTACGGCTGCTGTCGGGGGCCCTGCATTACTTCCGGGTGCACGAGGCGCAGTGGGATCACCGGCTGTCGATGCTGCGTGCCATGGGGCTGAACTGTGTCGAGACGTATGTGCCGTGGAATCTGCACGAGCCGCGGCCGGGCCGGTTCCGGGACGTGACGGCGCTCGGCCGGTTCCTGGACGCGGCGCAGCGGGCCGGGTTGTGGGCGATCGTCCGTCCGGGGCCGTACATCTGTGCCGAGTGGGAGAACGGTGGTCTGCCGGCGTGGGTGACGGGGCGGTTCGGGCGGCGGGTGCGGTCGCGTGACGCGGAGTATCTGGGGGCCGTGGAGCGGTGGTTCACGGCGCTGCTGCCGCAGGTGGTGCAGCGGCAGATCAGCCGCGGCGGGCCGGTGATCATGGTCCAGGCGGAGAACGAGTACGGGAGTTTCGGCTCCGATCAGGTCTACCTGCGGCGGGTGGCCGGGATGCTGCGTGAGCGCGGGGTGACCGTGCCGCTGTTCACCTCCGACGGGCCGGAGGACCACATGCTCACGGGCGGTTCCGTGCCGGGGCTGCTGGCCACGGCGAACTTCGGATCGGGTGCGCGCGAGGCGTTCGAGGTGCTGCGCCGCCATCAGCCGAAGGGGCCCCTGATGTGCATGGAGTTCTGGTGCGGGTGGTTCGAGCACTGGGGTGCCGAGCCGATCGTGCGGAAGCCCGCGCAGGCCACCGAGGCGCTGCGGGAGATCCTGGAGTGCGGGGCGTCGGTGAACATCTACATGGCGCACGGGGGGACGAACTTCGCCGGGTGGGCGGGGGCGAACCGGTCCGGTCCGGTCCAGGACCAGGACTTCCTGCCGACGGTGACGTCGTACGACTACGACGCGCCGATCGACGAGTACGGCCGTCCCACGGAGAAGTTCCGGCTGTTCCGGGAGGTGCTCGCCGAGTACGCGGACGGGCCGCTTCCGGAGCTTCCGCCGGAGCCCGTCGGGCTCGCGGTCGGGGTGCGGGCGGAGCTGACGGAGTGGGCGCCGCTGGATGCGGTGCTGGAGGCGCTGGGCGACGAGGAGACGACGCCGTCCGGTGTGCCGCCGACCTTCGAGGAGCTGGGGGTCGACCGGGGTCTGGTGCGCTACCAGGTGGCTGTGCCCGGTCCGCGCCGGCCGTACGAGCTGAGTGTGACGGGGCTCCGGGACCGGGCCGTGGTGTATGTGAACGGGGTCCGGGAGGGTGTGCTGAGCGAGGAGGACAGCGTCCTGGACGAGCCGGTGGCGGGGCCCGCGGAGGTCGAGCTGTGGGTGGAGTCGCTGGGCCGGGTCAATTACGGGCCGCGGCTCGGTGAGCCCAAGGGGATCACGGGCGGGGTGCGGCACGAGCGGCAGTATCTGCACGGGGTGCGGGCGCGGGCGCTGCGTCTGGACGCGTTCGAGGAGCCGGACGCGGTGGCGAAGGTGGCGTTCGGCGGTGTTGGGGGCGCCGGGGCGACCGGGCTGTTCCGGGGGACGTTCGAGGTCTCCGGGGTGGCGGGCACCGGGCACGCGGGGCTCGAACTGCCGGGCTGGACGCGCGGCTTCGTGTGGGTGAACGGCTTCGGCCTGGGCCGCTACTGGTCGGTGGGCGCGCAGCGGACGCTGTATGTGCCGGGGCCGGTGCTGCGGGAGGGGGTCAACGAGGTGTGGGTGCTGGAGCTGGAGGGCGCGGGCGCGCCGTATGCGGAGCTGGGTCCGGGGGTGCCCGTCCGGACGGGCACCCCCGGGGGTGTTCAGGTGTGACTCAGGTGCCGGCCGGGGCCGGGGTCAGAGCGTGGCCGCGGCGGACGCGATGTTGGCGGCGAACGTCGAGACCTCGCTGTACACGCCGGGGTAGCCGGGCTCGGCGCAGCCCTGGCCCCAGCTGACGATGCCCACCTGGATCCAGGCTCCGGCGTTGTCCTTGCGGAACATGGGGCCGCCGGAGTCGCCCTGGCAGGTGTCGACGCCGCCGGTGTCGATCAGCCCGGCACAGATCTCGTCGCCGGGGACGAGGTCGCCGCCGTACGCGGCCTGGCACTCGGCGTCGGAGACGAACGGCACGGAGGCCTTGAGCAGGTAGCGCTGCTGGGCGCCGCCCTCGGTGGCCGCGCCCCAGCCGGCGATGGTGAAGTCGCCGTTGTTGTACGCGGTGGTGGTGGCGATCTTCAGGGTCGGCAGGTCGATGGGCTTGGCGAGCTTGATGAGCGCCCAGTCCTTGCCCGCGCCGTTGTAGCCGGGGGCCTGGAGGACCTTGGTGGACTTGACCTTGATCGCGCTGGAGGACTGCAGGTCGACGACGCCCGCGGTGGCGGTGATGGAGGTGTTGTTGCCCGAGCCGTCCACGCAGTGCGCGGCGGTGAGGACGATGTCCTTGGTGTAGAGGGCGCCGCCGCAGCCCATGGACAGCCGGACCATGAACGGGAATTCGCCCTGGGCGGCGCGCGTTCCGCCGACGACCGGCTGGGGGGCCGCGGAGGCCCCGGCGGGCTGGAGGCTGACGGCCGCGAGGACGACGGCGGCTATGACGGAACATCTCTTCACGGCACGCAGAAGCTGCTTCAAGGGACTGCCTTCTTTCGTGGGGGGTGCTTGTGGGGGGGGTACTTGTGGGGAGTGTTCGCGCCCGGGCGGGTTCTGACCACGGGCGGTACGGCACCGCGCCGATGGTCATGCCCCCGACAAGGACGTGATTCGGATTATCGGGAAATGATCACGACCCCCACAAGGATCACTTTCCGGCCAAGATCACCCACGGCGTTCCGGCTACAGTGAAATCCGGTCGGGCCTCGCGGACGGGGGATGGGACGTGGCGGACGGCAGCCGGAACGACGGCCGGAGCACCGGAAGCCCGGTGGTCCACGGTTTCCCGCACCTCGAAACGGTCCGGTCCGCGATCACGGCGCTCTACCGGCGGCTCTCGTACGACGGCGTCCGCGGCTACGCGACGAGCCTCGCCCCCGTCGACGCCGCCTTCTTCGACCAGGACGATCTGCATCTCGGCGCCCAGCGGGTGGCGCGGGCGATGGTCCGGCATCTGCATCTGCCGGACGCCCGCATGATCGTCGGCTTCCGGGCGATGGAGCACGCCGCCGGTGTCGAACTGGCCGCGGGGCCGGAGTACTTCGTCGAACTCAACGACCGCTTCCGCACCCACCGCAGGGACATCGGCGCCGCGCTCTCGCACGAGGTCACCCATGTGCTGCTGCACCGGCTGGGCCTGGAGTTCCCCGGTACGCGGGACAACGAGATCCTCACCGACACCGTGACCACGTACCTGGGCGCGGGCTGGCTGCTGCTCGACGCCTTCCGCGAGGACCAGGTCTCCAGCCAGAAGCTCGGCTATCTCACCCCGGAGGAGTTCGGGTACGTCCTCGCCAAGCGGGCGCTGGCCTTCGACGAGGACCCGTCGCCGTGGTTCACCAGCCCGCAGGCGTACACGGCGTACGAGAAAGGGCGCGCGCGGGCGCTCCAGGACGTCCGGCAGCCGCCGCTCGCCGCGGCGGGCTGGGCGGGCCGCCGTCGTTACGCGAAGGACCGGCGGCACGCCCGGGACCATCCGGACACCCCCGCCGCCCCCGGCGTTCCGTACGCCTTCGAGGGCGGCCCGGACGGGCTGCGGGTGTCGTTCGCGTGCCCGGTCTGCCATCAGCGCATCCGTGTTCCGGTACGCGGCCGGGTGCGGGCCCGGTGCGGGCTGTGCCGGACCGTCCTGGACTGCGAGACCTGAACGCCGCGTTCCGCGACGGCGCACGGGGCGGAGACCTCCGTCCGGGTCAGTCCGTCGCGCGGAAGGGATCGTCGGCCGCTGTCGGTGAGAGGCGCTGCGGGCGGCCGGGCGGGGGCCCGGCGAGGGGGCAATGGGTACCGGTGTAGATCGTCGGCATGCACTTGTTGCAGTGGATGCACAGGGAACGCACCCCCGGCTGCTCCCTCATGCGGTTCACCAGATCCGGTTCGCGCAGGAGGGCGCGGGCCATGGCCACGTACTCGAAGCCCTCGGCCATGGCCTGTTCGACGGTCGCCCGGCGGGTGATGCCGCCGAGCAGGATCAGCGGAAGACCCAGCGCGGCCCTGAACTGACGGGCCGAGGGCAGCAGGAACGCCTCTTCGTAGGGGTAGGAACGCAGGAACCTGCCACCGGCCAGGCGTATGCCCAGACGCGCCGGCCGGGGGAAGGCCGCGGCGAACTCGGTGAGCGGCGCGTCGCCGCGGAACAGATACATCGGATTGAACAGAGAACTCCCGGCGGTCAGTTCGAGGGCGTCGACCGTGCCGTCCTCCTGGAGCCGGCGGGCGACCCGAAGGCTTTCGTCGAGCCAGAAACCTCCGGGCACCCCGTCGTCCATGTTGAGTTTGGCGGTGATCGCGACGGTGTCGCCGACCTCGTCGCGAACGGCGCGGGCGATGCCGAGTGCGACCTTGGCACGGTTGGCGAGGCTGCCCCCGTAGGCGTCGTCGCGGTGGTTGAGGCGGCGGCTGAGGAAGGAACTGGCCAGGTAGTTGTGGCCGAAGTGCAGTTCGACCGCGTCGAATCCGGACTCGACGGCCAGTCGGGCGGCCGTGGCGTGGGCGCGGACGACCCGGGCGATGTCCTCGGCGGTCGCCGCCCGTGTCATCCGCATGCCGAGCGGGCTGAGGAACCGTCCGGGGGCGAGTGCCGGGAGCCGGTTGGAACGCGCGTCGGCGACCGGGCCCGCGTGGCCGAGCTGGGCGCTGACCGCTGCGCCCTCGCGGTGCACGGCGTCGGTGAGCCGGCGCAGCCCCGGCACGGCCTCGGGGCGCATCCAGATCTGACGGCGCTCGGTGCGGCCCTCGGGGGCGACGGCGCAGTACGCGACGGTGGTCATGCCCACTCCCCCGGCGGCGGGTCGGCGGTGGTACGCGATCAGTTCGTCGGTGACCAGGCCGTCGGGTGTCACGCCCTCGAAGGTGGCGGACCTGATGACGCGGTTGCGGAGGGTCAGGGGCCCCAGGCGGGCAGGCGCGAAGGGGTCCGGTGCGGTCGGTACGGGGGCGGGGTGCTGTGAAGGCATGCCGGTCTCCGGTGGGTGGGCGTGGACGGTGGGCGTGTACGGCGGGGCCCTACGGGGCCCGACGGGGCCCGCCCCCGGCACGGCCGGGGACGCGAGCGCCGCGGGGCGAGCGGCGACCGGGCGATCGGGGACGCGGACACCCGCACGGCGAGCGGCGACCCGACGGCCGGAACGCGGACACCCACGGCGAGCGGCGACCCGACGGCCGCAGACGCGACGGCACGTCCGGCGGCGGGCCCGGACGCGGTCGGCCGCCCTATCCCGCCCCGTACACCGGCTGCGCCGGCTCCGCCCGCGCCAGCAGCTTCCGTGCCGCCTCCCCCGCCTCCACGGGCTCCCAGCGCGCGCCCCGGTCCGCGGTGGGGCCGGGCCGCCAGCCCTCCATGACGGTGATCCGGCCCGCCTCCACCTCGAAGACCCGCCCGCTCACCCCGTCGCTCGCGGCCGAGCCGAGCCACACCACCAGCGGGGACACGTTCTCCGGGGCCATCGCGTCGAAGCCGCCCTCCCCCGGCGCCGCCATCGCCTGCGCGAAGGTCTGCTCGGTCATCCGGGTCCGGGCCGCCGGGGCGATCGCGTTGACCTGGATCCCGTACCGGCCCAGCTCCGCGGCGGCGACCAGGGTCAGGCCGACGATCCCGGCCTTCGCGGCGGAGTAGTTGCCCTGGCCGACGCTGCCGAGCAGTCCCGCGCCGGAGCTGGTGTTGATCACCCGGGCGGCCGGCGCGCGCCCCGCCTTCGCCTCGGCCCGCCAGTGCGCGGCCGCGTGCCTCAGCGGCAGGAAGTGACCCTTGAGATGGACCCGCATCACGGCGTCCCAGCCGTCCTCGTCCAGATTCACCAGCATCCGGTCGCGCAGGAATCCCGCGTTGTTGACCAGGGTGTCCAGCCGCCCGAAGCTCTCCAGCGCGGTCGTGACCAGTGACGCGGCCCCCTCGGTCGTGGCGATGTCGCCCCCGTGCGCGACCGCCTCGCCGCCCGCCGCCACGATCTCGTCCACCACCTGCCGGGCCGGGCCGTCACAGCCGCCGTCACCGCCGGGGCCGACCCCCAGATCGTTGACGACCACCTTCGCGCCCTCGGCGGCGAAGGCGAGCGCATGGGCGCGGCCGAGTCCGCGCCCCGCGCCCGTCACGGCCACCACGCGGCCGTCGCACAGACCAGTCATCACTCGTCTCCCTACTCGTCTCCTTGTTGGCGATGCGGGGGCAGGCTGCTACCTTCCACACCTAACAAACGTTTGGTGGAAAGGTAGCTGATTCGCTCATGGGTGTCTCCACCACAAGCCCCGGCAAGGGCATCCGGCTCGTCACGGTCGACCACCCGCCCGTCAACGCGCTTCCCGTGCGGGGCTGGTACGAGCTCGCCGACGCGCTCCGCGCGGCGGGCCGCGATCCCGAGGTCGGCTGCGTCGTGCTGGCCGCCGCCGGACGCGGGTTCAACGCGGGCGTCGACATCAAGGAGATGCAGCGCGACACCGGGCACGAGGCCCTGATCGGCGCCAACCGGGGCTGCTACGAGGCGTTCGCCGCCGTGTACGAGTGCGAGGTCCCGGTCGTCGCCGCGGTGAACGGCTTCTGCCTCGGCGGCGGCATCGGCCTCGTCGGCAACGCGGACGCGATCGTGGCGAGCGACGACGCGACGTTCGGCCTGCCCGAGCTGGACCGGGGCGCGCTCGGCGCGGCGACCCATCTGGCCCGGCTCGTGCCGCAGCATCTGATGCGCGCGCTCTACTACACCTCGCGCACCGCCACCGCCGCCGAACTGCACGCCCACGGCTCGGTCTGGAAGGTCGTACCGCGCGCGGAACTCCTCGGCGCGGCACTGGAACTGGCGGGCGAGATAGCCCGCAAGGACGGATATCTGATCCGGCTGGCCAAGGCCGCCATCAACGGCATCGACCCGGTGGACGTACGCCGCAGCTACCGCTTCGAGCAGGGCTTCACCTTCGAGGCCAATCTCAGCGGAGTCGCCGACCGGGTACGCGGAACCTTCGGCAAGGAGGCATGACCATGACCGACAAGACCATGACCGTCGACGACGTCGTCTCCCGGCTCAGCAGCGGGATGACGATCGGTATCGGCGGCTGGGGCTCGCGCCGCAAGCCCATGGCGCTGGTGCGGGCACTGCTCCGCTCCCCGGTCACCGATCTCACCGTGATCTCGTACGGCGGACCCGACGTGGGCCTGCTCGCCGCCGCCGGCCGGATCCGCAAACTGGTCGCGGCCTTCGTCACGCTCGACTCGGTCCCGCTCGAACCCCACTTCAGGGCCGCCCGCCAGCGTGGCGCGTTCGAGCTGACGGAGATCGACGAGGCGATGTTCATGTGGGGGCTGCACGCCGCCGCGAACCGGCTGCCGTTCCTCCCGGTGCGCGCCGGCATCGGTTCCGACGTGATGCGGGTCAACCCGGGCCTGCGCACGGTCGTTTCGCCGTACGAGGACGGCGAGGAGTTCGTCGCGATGCCCGCGCTGCGGATGGACGCCGCGCTGGTCCACATGAACCGCGCCGACCAATTCGGCAACGGCCAGTACCTCGGCCCCGACCCGTACTTCGACGACCTCTTCTGCGAGGCCGCGGACACCGCGTACGTCTCCTGCGAGCGCCTCGTGGACACCGCCGAGCTGACCGCGGACGCCGCCCCGCAGACCCTGCTCGTCAAGCGGCACTCCGTCACCGGTGTCGTCGAGACCCCGAACGGCGCGCACTTCACCTCCTGCGTGCCCGACCACCCGCGCGACGAGGCATTCCAGAAGGCGTACGCGAGCGCCGCCGCCGACCCCGGGGCCTGGGCGGCCTTCAGTGCGCGTTTCCTGCCCCCCGAGGGCGACGAGAAGAGCTACTGGTCGGCCGTCCGGACCTGGCACGAGGAGCAGAAATGACCATGGAGAACGCGACCGCGACCGCCGCCACCCGGGCCGAGTACTGCGTGATCGCCTGCGCCGACGCCTGGCGCGACAACGGCGAGGTGCTCGCCAGCCCGATGGGCCTCGTCCCGTCCGTCGGCGCCCGGCTGGCCAGGCGCACCTTCTCGCCCGATCTGCTGCTCACCGACGGCGAGGCACTGCTCGTCGGCCCGGACGGCACGACGGAGGGCTGGCTGCCCTACCGCCAGCACCTCGCCATGGTCACCGGCGGCAGGCGCCACGTGATGATGGGGGCGAGCCAGATCGACCGGTTCGGCAACCAGAACATCTCCTGCATCGGCGACTGGGAGCAGCCGTCCCGCCAGCTGCTCGGCGTGCGCGGCGCACCGGTCAACACCCTGAACAATCCGGTCAGTTACTGGATCCCCCGGCACTCCACCCGGGTCTTCGTCGAGCGGGTCGACGTGATCTGCGGGGTCGGCTACGACAGTGCGGCGGCGGCCGGCCCGTCGGCCGCCCGGTACCACCGCATCCCGCGCGTCGTGACCGATCTCTGCGTCCTCGACTTCGCGACCCCGGACCATTCGATGCGGCTGGCCTCGCTGCACCCCGGCGTCACCGTCGACCAGGTCCGCGAGGCCACCGGTTTCGACCTCGTGATCGCGGACGACGTCCCGTGCACCCGGGAGCCGACCGCCGCGGAGCTGTCCCTGATCCGCGAGGTCATCGACCCGCACGGCACCCGGGACCGCGAGGTCAGGGTCTGATGCGGACGGCACTCACGGAACTGGTCGGCGTCCGCCACCCCATCGTCCAGACCGGCATGGGCTGGGTGGCGGGCCCCCGCCTGGTCTCCGCCACGGCCCGCGCCGGCGCCCTCGGCATCCTGGCCTCCGCGACGATGACCGCCGAGCAGCTGCGGGCGGCGGTGCGGGAGGTCAAGTCCCGCACGGACGAGCCGTTCGGCGTCAATCTGCGCGCCGACGCGGGCGACGCGCGCGAGCGGGTACGGATCATCATCGACGAGGGCGTGAAGGTGGCGTCCTTCGCGCTGGCCCCCTCGAAGGAGCTGATCGCCGAGCTGAAGGACGCGGGAGTGGTCGTGATCCCGTCGATCGGCGCCCGGCGTCATGCCGAGAAGGTCGCGGCGTGGGGCGCGGACGCGGTGATCGTGCAGGGGGGCGAGGGCGGCGGGCACACCGGCGAGGTGGCGACCACGGTGCTGCTGCCCCAGGTCGTGGACGCGGTGGACATCCCGGTGATCGCGGCGGGCGGCTTCCGCGACGGCCGGGGCCTGGTCGCGGCGCTGGCGTTCGGGGCGGCGGGCATCGCGATGGGTACGCGGTTCCTGCTGACCTCGGACTCGACCGTGCCGGACGCGGTGAAGGCCCGCTATCTGGCGGCGGGCGTCAAGGACATCACGCTCACCACGGCGGTGGACGGGCTCCCGCACCGGATGCTGCGTACGGAGATGGTCGCCGCGCTGGAGCACGCGGGCCGGATCCGGGCGCTGGCCCAGGCGGTGCGCCAGGCGTCGGGCTTCCGGCGGATCTCCGGGCTGAGCTGGTCCCGGATGGTGCGCGACGGTCTCGCCATGAAGCACGGCAAGGATCTGTCGTGGAGCCAGGTCCTGCTGGCGGCCAACACACCGATGCTGCTGAAGGCGTCCATGGTCGACGGCCGGACGGATCTGGGGGTGATGGCATCGGGCCAGGTGGCGGGCCTGATCGAGGATCTGCCCAGCTGTGCGGAGCTGGTGGACCGGGTGATGGCCCAGGCCCATGAGGCGCTGGGCGAGGTGGTCCGCGCGGAGCGGACCGAGGGCGCGGACGCGTAGGCGGCGCCCGGATCTCTCCGGGCGCCGCCCTGTCCGCCGTGTGTCCCTACGGCTACGCGGCCCTGCGGCCACGTCCCGCCGCCGCGCCGCCGCGGCCGGCCCCGGAGCGCCCGGCACCCGCGCCGCGCGACTCGCCGTTGCCCCGGCCGCCGGCCGCACCGGCACCGCGCGAAGCAGCACCCGAGCCCGCGCCTCGCGACGCGCCGCCCGTACCCGCGGCGCGGGCCTCGCCGCCGCCCTGTCCGGCGCCACCGCGGCGGCCCCGGCCGCGGCTGCCCGAGCGGAAGCCGGTGCCGCCCGCCGCGGCCGAGCCCGAGCGCGTGCGCTGCTTCGGCGGGGTCGGCTGCGGAACCTCGATGACGACCGCGACACCGGACGGCTCACGTGCCCCGGTGATCCGGGTGAGCTCCTCGTCGCTGGACTTGATCCGGGTGGTCCGCGGGGCGATGCCCGCGTCGGCCATGAGCCGGGTCATCTCCCGCTTCTCCTCGGGCAGCACCAGGGTGACGACGCTGCCGGACTCCCCGGCGCGCGCGGTGCGCCCACCGCGGTGGAGGTAGTCCTTGTGGTCGGTCGGCGGGTCCACGTTCACGACCAGGTCGAGGTCGTCGACATGGATGCCCCGGGCCGCCACGTTCGTCGCCACCAGTGCGGTGACCTGGCCGTTCTTGAACTGGTCCAGGGTCCGGTTGCGCTGCGGCTGCGAGCGCCCGCCGTGCAGGGCGGCGGCCCGTACACCGCTGGCGAGCAGCCGCTTGGCGAACCGGTCGGCGGCCCGCTTCGTGTCCACGAACATGATCACCCGGCCGTCCCGGGCGGCGATCTTCGTGGCGACGGCCTTCTTGTCGGTCTCGTCGATCACATGGAGCACGTGGTGCTCCATGGTGGTGACGGCACCGGCCGACGGGTCGACGGAGTGCACGACCGGGTCGGTCAGGAACATCTTGACCAGCCGGTCGATGTTCTTGTCGAGCGTCGCGGAGAACAGCATCCGCTGGCCGTCCGGCTCGACCTGCTTGAGCAGGGCGACGACCTGCGGCATGAAGCCCATGTCGGCCATCTGGTCGGCCTCGTCGAGGACGGTGATGGCGACCTGGTCGAGGCGGCAGTCACCGCGCTCGATGAGGTCCTTCAGCCGGCCGGGGGTGGCGACGAGCACCTCGGCGCCGCGGCGGAGCGTGCCGGACTGCTTGGTGATCGACATGCCGCCGACGACGGTGGCCAGGCGCAGGTTCACGGACGTCGCGTACGGGGTCAGCGCGTCGGTGACCTGCTGGGCGAGTTCGCGGGTCGGGACGAGGACGAGTGCCAGCGGCGCCTTCGGCTCGGCGCGCCGTCCGGCGGTGCGGGCCAGCAGGGCGAGGCCGAAGGCGAGGGTCTTGCCGGAGCCGGTGCGGCCGCGGCCGAGGATGTCCCGGCCGGCGAGCGAGTTCGGCAGGGTGGCGCCCTGGATCGGGAACGGATCGGTGACGCCCTGCGCGGCAAGGGTCTTCAGCAGGGCTGCGGGCATGTCCAGCTCGGCGAACGCCTCTACGGCGGGCAGTGCGGGGGTCATGGTTTCCGGCAGGGCGAATTCGCCCTGCGGCGGCGTGGCCCTGCGACGGGGCGACGCCTTGCCGGATCCCTTGCCGGAACCCTTAGCGGTTGCCTTTGCCGGGGCCGTGCCGCGCCCCCTCGACGGGCGGTTGCGGGCGGGTCGGTCCTGGCGTTCGGAGCGGGTCATACGGAATTGCCCTCCTGGGGGATTCCTGAGGAGTCCCGGGAAGCCCTGGGGATTCCTGAGAACTCCGTGGGACTGCTGGGACTGCGTGGGACTGCTGGGGCTGCTGGGGAGCCCTGTGGGCGGGCGTACGTGTTCGCCATGTCCTGGGGACAGCACAAGCCGGGACCCGCACCTTCACGGTGCGGGCCCCGGCTGCGAGGTACGCGTCCGGCGATTAGGCCGGGACGATGTTCTCCGCCTGCGGGCCCTTCTGGCCCTGCGTGACGTCGAAGGAGACCTTCTGGCCCTCCTGGAGCTCACGGAAGCCCGAGGTGGCGATGTTGGAGTAGTGGGCGAAGACGTCGGCGCCGCCGCCGTCCTGCTCGATGAAGCCGAAGCCCTTTTCCGAGTTGAACCACTTCACGGTTCCAGTAGCCATGTCATTCTCCTAAAAGAGGTGCAGTGCCGGAAATCCGCACTTTACGAATTCCAAGTCGCCGCATTGAGCCCCATCCGGAGAAAGCCGGAAAACAATAATGCGCCTGAGGAAGCATTCCCGTCAGGCGCACATAAAGTTCATGGGTACCAAAACTGCAACTCGGCAACCGTAGCACGTTCCGTCGGTCCGCGGCGGGGACGCGCCGCGGACCGACCGGCGGATTCTTGCCCGGGCCCTTGCGGCAACTGGTCGGGAGCCGTCCCGGAACACCGCCGGATTCGTTGTCGCGACCGGTGTCGGAGCGCTTCGGTGACCGTGTCCGGCCGGGTCCGGGGTCAGAGCCGTTCGATGATCGTCACATTCGCCTGACCGCCGCCCTCGCACATGGTCTGGAGTCCGTACCGGCCCTTGGTGCGCTCCAGTTCGTGCAGCAGAGTCGTCATCAATTTCGCTCCGGTTGCGCCGAGCGGGTGACCGAGCGCGATTCCGCCGCCGTTGACGTTGACCCGTCCGGGGTCGGCCCCGGTCTCCTTCAGCCAGGCCAGCACGACGGGGGCGAACGCCTCGTTGATCTCGACCAGGTCCATGTCGTCGATGGTCATTCCGGTCTTCTTCAGCGCGTACGCGGTGGCCGGGATCGGTGCCGACAGCATGCGGATCGGGTCCTCGCCGCGCACCGAGAGATGGTGGACGCGGGCGCGCGGGGTGAGGCCGTGCTCGGCCACGGCGCGCTCGGAGGCGATGAGCAGGGCAGCGGCGCCGTCGGAGATCTGCGAGGAGCACGCGGCGGTGATCGTGCCGCCGTCCAGGACCGGCTTCAGCGCCGCCATCTTCTCCGGGGTGGTGTCGCGGCGCGGCCCCTCGTCGGTGGTGACGTCACCGAGGGCGACGGTCTCGCGCGCGAAGCGCCCCTCGTCGATGGCGCGGATCGCCCGCCGGTGGGAGCGGAGCGCGAACTCCTCCATGTCCTGACGGCTGATGTCCCACTTCTCGGCGATCAGCTGGGCGCCGTGGAACTGGTTGACCGGCGCGTCGCCGTACCGGGCGCGCCATCCCGCGCTGCCCGCGTACGGGCCGTCCGTCAGCCCGAGGGGTTCGGCGGCCTGGCGGGAGGCGAAGGCGATGGGGATCTGGGTCATGGACTGGGTGCCGCCCGCGACGACCAGGTCCTGGGTGCCGGAGAGGACGCCCTGGGCTGCGAAGTGCAGGGCCTGCTGGGAGGAGCCGCACTGGCGGTCGACGGTCACGCCGGGGACCTCCTCGGGCAGTCCGGCCGCCAGCCAGCAGGTGCGGGCGATGTCGCCGGCCTGCGGTCCCACGGTGTCGAGGCAGCCGAAGACCACGTCCTCGACGGCGGCCGGATCGATCCCGCTCCGTTCCACGAGGGCCTTGATGACATGGGCGCCGAGGTCGGCGGGGTGGACGGCGCCGAGGCCTCCGCCGCGCCGCCCGACCGGGGTACGTACCGCTTCGACTATGTATGCCTCGGCCATGTCTGCTGCTCCTTGGTGAGCGCGGGTGGGGTCAGGTGTCGAGGGCGATGCCGTCCAGGACCATCGAGAGGTACTGGCGGGCGATCTCCTCGGGGCTGTGCAGTCCGCCCGGCCGGTACCAGGACGCCGCGACCCAGACGGTGTCGCGGACGAAGCGGTAGGTCAGACGGATGTCGAGGTCGGCGCGGAAGCTGTGGTCGGCGACGCCGCGTTCCAGCGTGCCGAGCCAGGCCTTCTCGAACTTCTGCTGGGAGTCGACGAGGTACTGGAAGCGCGGCTGGGCGGCCAGCTGCCGGGACTCCTTCTGGTAGATGGCGACCGCGGCGCGGTGCCGGTCGATCTCCCGGAAGGACTCGGTGACGAGTGCCTCGATGGTCTGCCTGGGGGCCAGCCCGGCGGCGAGGACCGTGTCGTACCCCTCCCAGAGTTCGGTGAGGAAGGTCGAGAGGATCTCGTCGATCATCGATTCCTTGGAATCGAAGTGGTAGTAGAGGCTGCCCGCGAGCATCCCGGCCTCGTCCGCGATCTTGCGGACGGTGGTGGCGTTGTATCCCTGGGCGGCGAAGACCTCGGCGGCGGTGGCGAGCAGTTCGCGGCGCCGCTCGGGCGAGGGGGTCACCTGGGGCTTCTTCTTGGTAGGCACCCGACCATTCTCCGCCCGGCCGCCGCCCGGCCGGCCGCTCCGCGGTCAGGCACGCTGACTGCTGACGGAGACGACCTCGCCGGTCAGGTACGAGGAGTAGTCGCTGGCGAGGAAGACGATGACGTTGGCGACCTCCCACGGCTCGGCGTACCGGCCGAACGCCTCCTTCGCGGTCAGTTCGTCGAGGAGTTCGGCGGAGGTGACCTTCACCAGGTGCGGGTGCATGGCGAGGCTGGGCGCGACGGCGTTGACGCGTACGCCGTACTCGGCGGCCTCGACCGCGGCGCACCGGGTGAGCGCCATGACGCCCGCCTTCGCGGCGGCGTAGTGGGCCTGGCCGCTCTGGGCGCGCCAGCCGACGACGGAGGCGTTGTTGACGACGATGCCGCCGCGGCCCGCCGCCCGCAGTGAGCGCAGGGCGGTCCGGGTGCAGCGGAAGGTGCCGTTCAGGGTGACGTCGAGGACCTTGGTCCACTGTTCGTCGGTCATCTCGGTGAGTGCGGCGGTGCCGCCGAGTCCGGCGTTGTTGACGACGATGTCGAGTCCGCCGTGGGTCCGTTCGGCGAGCGCGAACAGTGCCTGGACCTGGGTCTCGTCGGTGACGTCGCAGGGCAGTGCGGCGACGCGGTCCGCGCCGAACTCCTCGGCGAACGCCTGCTCGGTCTCCTTGAGCCTGCGGGCGTGCGCGTCGCCGATGACGACGCGGGCGCCCTCCTCCAGGAACCTGCGGGCGGTGGCGCCGCCGATGCCGGCCCCGGCGGCCGCGGTGACGACGGCGGTGCGGCCGGCCAGCAGCCCGTGTCCGGATACGTACTGCGGTGCGCTCACGCCCGTGCCTCCTCGGTCCCGGACCTTCGGATCCTCGACGGTGCTCGTGCCCGTACGTTAACCTACCAAACACTTGTTAGGGAAGGATGAGCCGATGCCCTCTGCCCATGACGCCTCCGCCGACGACGACCACCGGGGCGGCCCGGTGCTGTACGAGCGCCGCGGCCCGGTCGCGTACCTCACGCTGAACCGCCCGCGCTACCGCAACGCCCAGAACTCGGCCATGACCTACGCCCTGGACGACGCGTTCTACCGGGCCGCCGAGGACTCCGAGGTCAAGGTGGCCGTGCTGGCGGGTGCCGGGGAGCACTTCTCGGCGGGCCACGACATCGGCACACCCGGACGCGACGCGCATCTGCCCTTCGAGCGCCGGGCGGGCCTGTGGTGGGACCACTCCGACAAGGCCGGCGCGGAGAGCCGCTTCGCCCGTGAGTCGGAGGTCTATCTGGGCATGTGCAGGCGGTGGCGCGAGCTGCCGAAGCCGGTCATCGCCTCCGTCCAGGGCGCCTGCGTGGCCGGCGGGCTGATGCTCGCCTGGGTCTGCGACCTGATCGTGGCGAGCGAGGACGCCTTCTTCGCCGATCCGGTGGTGCGGATGGGCATCCCCGGCGTCGAGTACTTCGCGCACCCGTGGGTGATGCCGCCCCGGATCGCGAAGGAGTTCCTGTACACCGGCGACCGGATGAGCGCCCGCCGGGCGTACGAGGTCGGCATGGTGAACAAGGTGGTGGAGCGGGCCGAACTCGCCTATCGCACGGATGAGTTGGCGCTGCGGATCGCCGCGATGCCGCGGCTCGGGCTGGCCCTCACCAAGCGCGCGGTCAACCAGGCCGAGGACCTTCAGGGGATGCACACCGGGATGGACTCGGTCTTCGGGCTGCACCACCTCGCCCACGCCCACAACGCGGAGACGGCGGCCGACCCGCTCGGCGGCATGGACATCGCCGCGATGAAGAAGAAGGCGGACGGCTGATGGACCTGTCGTGGACGGCCGAGGAGGCGGCGTTCCGGGACGAGGCGCGCCGGTGGCTGCGCGCCAACGTGCCCGCCGCGCCGCTGCCCTCGCTGGAGACCGCCGAGGGCTTCGCCGCGCACCGGGAGTGGGAGGCGAGGCTGTACGCGGACCGCTGGTCGGTGGTCTCCTGGCCGGCCGAGTACGGCGGCCGGGGCGTCGACATCTTCCGGTGGCTGATCTTCGAGGAGGAGTACTACGCGGCGGGCGGTCCCGGCCGGGTCTCGCAGAACGGCATCAACCTCCTCGCCCCCACACTCTTCGACCACGCCACGGACGAGCAGCGGGCCCGGGTCCTGCCGTCGATGGCGAGCGGTGAGGTGATCTGGGCGCAGGCCTGGTCCGAGCCGGAGGCGGGCTCGGACCTGGCGTCGCTGCGTTCGCGGGCGGTGCGCACGGACGGCGGCTGGCTGCTCTCGGGGCAGAAGACCTGGTCCTCCCGGGCCGCCTTCGCGGACCGGGCGTTCGGCATCTTCCGTACCGATCCCGGTGCGGCCAAGCCGCACCAGGGGCTGACGTATCTGATGTTCGGCCTGTCGGCGCCGGGGGTCTCGGTCCGGCCGATCGGCCGGCTCGACGGCAAGCCGGCCTTCGCCGAGCTGTTCCTGGACGAGGTGTTCGTGCCGGACGAGGACGTCATCGGGGAGCCCGGCGAGGGCTGGCGTATCGCCATGTCGACAACGGGCAACGAGCGCGGGCTGACGCTCCGCTCCCCCGGCCGCTTCCTGGCCGCCGCCGACCGGCTGGCCGCGCTCCGGCGCACCCACGGCGACCCGTCGGACACGGCGCTGCGGGACCGGGTGGCGGACGCGGTGATCGGGGCGCGCGCGTACCAGCTCTTCACCTGCGCCAACGCGTCCCGCTTCGCCGCCGGGGCGGTCATCGGCGCGGAGTCCAGCCTGAACAAGGTGTTCTGGTCCGAGTACGACATCGCGCTGCACGAGACCGCGCTCGATCTGCTGGGCCCGGACGCGGAACTCGCCGAGTCCGAGTGGGCCGAGGGGTACGTCTTCTCCCTCGCGGGCCCCGTCTACGCCGGTACGAACGAGATCCAGCGCGACATCATCGCCGAGCGGCTGCTCGGCCTGCCGAAGGGACGGCGCTGATGCGTTTCCTCCTCGACGACGAGCAGCGGGAGTTCGCCCGTTCGCTGGACGCGATGCTGACCGCCGCGGACACCCCTTCGGTGGTGCGGGCCTGGGCCGCCGGGGACCACGGACCGGGCATGGAGCTGTGGGCGCGGCTGGCGGGGGCGGGGGTCTTCGCCCTCGCGGTGCCGGAGGCGTACGAGGGCGTCGGCCCGCTGCCGGTCGAACTCGCGGTCGCGTTCACCGAGTTGGGGCGGCACGTGGTGCCGGGGCCGGTGGTGGAGACGGTCGCGGCGGCGGTGCTGCTGGCGGACGTGGGCGGGCCCGCGGCCAAGGAGTGGCTGCCCCGGCTGGCGTCCGGCGCGGCATCGGCGACGCTGCGGGTGGCGGAGTACGGGCCGTACGCGCTGGACGCGGACGCGGTGGACGCCGTGTTCACGGTGAGCGGCGACGAACTGCGGCTGGCGCCGGGCCCCGGGGAGCTGAGCGTCTCGTCCGACCCGGCCCGCCGGCTGCTGCGCCCCGGGCCGGGCGGAGAGCTGCTCGCCTCGGGGGCCCGGGTGGCACGGGCGGCGGAGACGGCCGCCCGGTGGGCGGCGTTCGCGACGGCCGCCCAGGCGCTCGGCGCGGGCGAGACACTGCTGCGTACCACGGTCGGATACGTGAAACAGCGCACCCAGTTCGGCACGGCCATCGGTTCCTTCCAGGCGGTCAAGCACCGCCTCGCGGACACCCTGATCGGGCTGGAGTTCGCCCGCCCGCTGCTGTACGGGGCGGCGCTCGCGCTCGCCGGGGACGCACCGGACCCCGGGGCGGCGGTGGCGGCGGCCAAGGTGGCGGCGGGCGAGGCGGGGTACGCGGCGGCGCGGACCGCGCTGCAGTTGCACGGGGCGGTGGGCTACACACAGGAGCTGGACCTGTCGCTGTGGCTGCTCAAGGCACGCCCGCTGCGCGATGCGTGGGGGACGCCGGGGGCGTGCCGGGCACGGGTGCTGGCCGGGCCCTGACGAGAGGCCCTACTTCTCGTACGGGGGACTGCCGTCCCCGGTCCGGCGGATCTCGCGCACCGGCTCGCCGGGCCGCCACACCTGGAGCACCACTTCCTCCGCGTCCAGGGAGGTGCGGACCACCTCCTGGAGCCGCGCGCGGAAGAGGTGGAAGGGCTCGGGCGGCTTCGCCTCCTCGATGAAGCGGGCCAGGACCGCGGGGTCGGTCTCCTCCACGGCGCGGCCGCAGACCCGTACGTCGCCGTCGGCCATCGCGGCGTCGGGTCCGGGGTTGGCGTGCACCGCGAACCGCGGATCGCGGCGCAGGTCCAGTGCCTTGCGCGAGTCCGGCATCATGCCGAGCCACAGTTCGCCGAAGCGGAAGTCCACCTCCAGCCCGGTGACGCGCGGGGATCCGTCCTTGCGCAACGTCGCCAGGACGTGGTGCCGGTACTGCTCGAAGCGGGTCCGGACGGTGTCGGCGAAGGCCGGCTCCGCCGAGCGGAACCCTTCCCAGGAACTCGATGTCATGCGTCCATGGAACCCGGGAATCCCGACATCCTCTGTCCGGTTTCATGGGCCGCATCCGATCGGCGGCGAGGCGGCCCGGTGCCCGTCGTCATCCGGCCGACAGGGTGATCAGCAGGGCCCAGCCATGGGTCCGCAGCACGCCCGGCGCCTCCTCCCGCGTCAGCAGCGCGTCGTAACGGCCGAGTACGACGTCCGTGCCGTCGAGCACCGCGCCGTCCTCCAGCGCGACGGCCAGGACCGCCCCGCCCGGGGGCGCCGCCGGCCGGACGGTGCCGCGCACCACCGCGACCGCCGCGGCCGTCCGCCCCCTGCGGCACATGACGTTGACGTTCACGACCGGGCCGCCGAGGAGCCTGCCGTCGGTCGCCGGGTCACCGGGGAAGTCGTGCGGCCAGTACGGCTCGTCGACGATGTGGTGCTCGCCGCCCACCAGGAGATCCATCCCGGCGCCCTCGACCACGGTCAGGGTCCGGTCGACGCCGGGGAACGCGGAGAACGGCCCGTCCTCGGTCACATCGGCGAGGCTGACCCGCCAGTCGAAGGCGTCCAGCGGCGCGCCCTCGGGATGTGCCGCGATCTCCCGGGTGACTCCACCACCGTTCTTCCAGGGCGTGGCCGTACGGTCGGCCGCCCGCAGCACCCGCGCCGTCACTTGACGATCCCCTGGGCCCTGGCCGCGGCCAGCCACTGCGGGAATTCGGCGACGAGCCGGTCGTACAGCTCGGCGTCCGGGACCTGCCGCGGGTCGGGGCCGGCGTGGAAGAAGCCGGCGTTGTCGACGGCGCGCTTGGCGGGCACGGCCAGTTCGTCGAGCTTGCGCAGGAAGTCGAACTGGTTGCTCCGCTTGTTGCCGAAGCCGATGAACTGCCAGAACAGGGGAAGCTTCGCCGCCTTGCAGAGATAGCGTTCCGCGGCGTGCTTGCTGATCGGGCCGCCGTCCGTCTGGAAGACGACGAGCGCGGGCGCGGTGGAGCCGCTGTCGATGTAGTGGTCGATGACGGCGTCCATGGCCAGGTGGTAACTGGTCTTCCCCATGTGCCCGAGGCCCGCCACCACGGCGTCGACCCGGCCGCGGTGGTTGTCCAGGGCTATGTCGGTGACGGCGTCGACCTCGGTGGAGAAGAGGACGAGGGGGACGCGGCCGTCGTCGTCCAGATGGGCGGAGAGTCCCAGCACCCGGTCCGCGAGTGCCTGGACGCTGCCGTCCTTGTAGTACTCCCGCATGGAGCCGGAGTAGTCGAGCACCAGATAGACCGCGGCGCGCTCGCCGCTCATGCGGTGCTTGGTCAGCGAGACCGCGGCGCTCTTGTAGAGGCTGACCAGCGCGGGGGCGCTCTCCTCCATCTTGCGGAGGCTGATGGCCGGACCTGCGGCGGCGACGGACGTACCGGCCATGCGGGCTCTCCGATCCTCGGGGTGTCGTACCTGCCGGAACCGTGAGCGTAAGCCACCCGGGCATGCCCGTGGCAGGCGGCGTTCGCTATCTTGATCTGCCGCCGTATCTTGATCTGCCGCCGCCCCACCGGCCGCTCGGGTCCGCTCATGTGAAGGAGCCTGCCGTGGAGGCAGCGGTCACCACCTGTTACCGCCATCCGTCGTACGAGACGTATGTCAGCTGCACCCGCTGCGAACGCTTCATCTGCCCCGACTGCATGCGTGAGGCCGCGGTCGGCCACCACTGCGTGGAGTGCGTGAAGGAGGGGCAGCGTTCGGTCCGCCGGGCGCGCACGGTGTTCGGCGGCACGGTCGCGCGGTCCGCGGTGCCGCTCGTCACGTATGCGCTGATGGGCCTCAACATCGCCGCGTACCTGGGCGAGTTGATCCGCCCGGGGATCATCGACCGGTTCGCGATGCTCGGTGCGGGGCTGACCGGCCCGGACGGCGGCCAGTACGTCTACGAGGCCGGGGACTATCCCGGCTTCGAGGTGGTCGGGGTGGTGGGCGGCGAGTGGTACCGGCTGCTGACCGGGGCCTTTCTCCATCTCCCGCCGGACGGATCGTCCTTCGGACCGCTGCCGTTCGGGGTGCTGCACATCCTGTTCAACATGTACGCGCTGTGGAACCTGGGCCGGGTCGTGGAGGAGCAGCTGGGCCGGGCCCGTTATCTCGCGCTGTACCTGCTGTCCGCGCTGGGCGGTTCGGTGCTGGTGTACCTGATCGCGCCGTCGGACGGCACGGTGGGCGCCTCGGGTGCGATCTTCGGTCTCGGGGCGGCGTTCTACGTCATCAACCGGCGGCTGGGCCGCGACATGCGGGCGGTGAACCGGTTCATGGCCGGCTTTCTGATCTGGATGCTGATCTCGGCCGGGTTCGCCTCGTGGCAGGGCCACTTGGGCGGGCTGCTGACGGGCGGCGCCGTCACCGTCGCGTACGCCTACGCCCCGGCGAAGCGCCGTACGACGGTCCAGGCCGCCGCGGGTGTGGTGGTGTTCGCCGTGCTGGTGCTGCTGGTGGTGCTCAAGACCTCCGCGCTGACCGGCTGAGCCGGGGCCGGCCGGACCGGCCCCGGACGCGCCACGGCGCCTGCCGAATCGTCCGGTCGGGGACGGGCAGGCGCCGCGTTCAGTTCCGCACGCCGTTGTGCGGGACGTCTCTGTGTGCCGTGATCAGACCGTCAGTGCACGGTCCGTCGGGCGGATCGGGGCCGGCAGTGCGCTGGCTCCGGTCAGGTAGCGGTCCACCCCGCGTGCCGCGGAGCGGCCCTCGGCGATGGCCCACACGATGAGGGACTGGCCGCGGCCGGCGTCACCGGCGACGAAGACCCCGCCGACGTTGGTGGCGAAGTCCGCGTCGCGCGCGACGTTGCCGCGCTCGTCGAGCTCCAGGCCGAACTGCTGGACCAGACCGTTGGCCTGGTCGGTGCCGGTGAAGCCCATGGCGAGGGTGACCAGCTGCGCGGGGATGGACCGCTCGGTGCCGGGCTTCTGCTCCAGTTTGCCGTCCTTGAACTCCACCTCGACCAGGTGCAGCGACTGGACGTCGCCGTTCTCGTCGCCCTCGAAGTGGGTGGTGGAGACGGAGTAGACCCGCTCGCCGCCCTCTTCGTGCGCGGAGGTCACCTTGTAGAGCATGGGGAAGGTCGGCCAGGGCTGGTTGGCGTTCCGGTCCTCGCCGGGCCGGGGCATGATCTCCAGCTGGGTGACGGAGAGCGCGCCCTGGCGGTGGGCGGTGCCGACGCAGTCGGCTCCGGTGTCGCCTCCGCCGATCACGACGACGTGCTTGCCCTCGGCGGTGATCGGGGTGACCGTCAGGTCGCCCTCCTGCACCTTGTTGGCCAGCGGCAGGTATTCCATGGCGAAGTGCACGCCGTTCAGCTCGCGGCCCGGGACGGGCAGATCGCGCGAGACGGTGGCACCCGCGGCGATGACGACCGCGTCGTACCGGCGGCGGAGCTTGGCGGCGTCGATGTCCCTGCCGATCTCCGTCTCGGTGCGGAACTTGGTGCCCTCCGCGCGCATCTGCTCGATGCGGCGGTTGATGTGCGACTTCTCCATCTTGAACTCGGGGATGCCGTACCGGAGAAGGCCTCCGATGCGGTCCGCGCGCTCGTAGACGGCGACGGTGTGGCCGGCCCGGGTCAGCTGCTGGGCCGCGGCGAGACCGGCCGGGCCCGAACCGATCACGGCGACGGTCTTGCCGGAGAGCCGCTCGGGCGGCTGCGGGGTGACGTCACCGTTGCCCCACGCCTTGTCGATGATGGAGACCTCGACGTTCTTGATGGTGACGGCCGGCTGGTTGATGCCGAGCACGCACGCCGACTCGCACGGGGCCGGGCAGAGCCGCCCGGTGAACTCCGGGAAGTTGTTCGTGGCGTGCAGGCGCTCGGACGCGGCCGACCAGTCCTCGCGGTAGGCGTAGTCGTTCCACTCGGGGATGAGGTTTCCGAGCGGGCAGCCGTTGTGGCAGAACGGGATGCCGCAGTCCATGCAGCGGCCGGCCTGCTTGCTGATGACCGGGAGCAGCGAGCCCGGAACGTAGACCTCGTTCCAGTCCTTGACGCGCTCACCCACGGGGCGGGTCTCGGCGACCTCGCGCCCGGTGGTCAGGAAGCCCTTGGGGTCAGCCATGGGTCGCCGCCTCCATCATCTTCTCGGTGGTCTCCTGCTCGGAGAGACCGGCGAGCTCAGCGGCGTCCTTGGCGGCGAGCACTGCCTTGTAGGTGGACGGGATGATCTTGCTGAAGCGGGCCACCGCGGTGTCCCACTCGGCCAGCAGCTTCTCGGCGACCGTGGAACCGGTCTCCTCCCGGTGACGGCGCACCACGTCGTGCAGCCACTGCCCGTCGGCCTGCGAGAGCTCCTCGATCGCGCCGAGGTTCCCGGTGTTGACGTTGTCGCGGTTCAGGTCGACGACGTACGCGACACCGCCCGACATGCCGGCCGCGAAGTTGCGTCCGGTCTCGCCGAGCACGACGGCGTGACCGCCGGTCATGTACTCGCAGCCGTGGTCGCCCACGCCTTCCGAGACGACCGTCGCGCCGGAGTTGCGGACGCAGAAGCGCTCACCGGTGCGGCCGCGCAGGAACAGCTCGCCGCCGGTGGCGCCATAGGCGATGGTGTTGCCCGCGATGGTGGAGTACTCGGCGAGGTGGTCGGCGCCGCGGTCCGGGCGGACGACGACCCGGCCGCCGGAGAGGCCCTTGCCGACGTAGTCGTTGGCGTCGCCCTCCAGGCGCAGCGTCACACCGCTCGGTACGAACGCGCCGAAGGACTGGCCGGCGGAACCGGTGAAGGTGATGTCGATGGTGTCCTGCGGCAGACCCGCGCCGCCGAACTTCTTCGTCACCTCGTGGCCGAGCATGGTGCCGACGGTCCGGTTGATGTTGCGGATCGCGATCTGGGCCCGGACGGGCTGGGCGGTCTCGGCGCTGTCCGCGTTCAGGGCGTCGGCGGCGAGCCTGATCAGCTCGTTGTCGAGGGCCTTGGCCAGGCCGTGGTCCTGCTCGATCCGCTGGTGGCGGACCGCGCCCTCGGGCAGCTCGGGGACGTGGAACAGCGGCTCCAGGTCGAGGCCCTGTGCCTTCCAGTGCGTGGTCGCGCGGTCGGTGTCGAGCAGCTCGGCGTGGCCGACGGCCTCCTCGATCGTACGGAAGCCCAGCTCGGCGAGGATCTCGCGGACCTCCTGGGCGATGAACTCGAAGAAGTTGACGACGTACTCGGCCTTGCCGGAGAAGCGGTCGCGCAGGACCGGGTTCTGGGTGGCGATGCCGACCGGGCAGGTGTCCAGGTGGCAGACGCGCATCATGACGCAGCCGGAGACGACGAGCGGCGCGGTCGCGAAACCGAACTCCTCGGCGCCCAGCAGCGCGGCGATGACCACGTCGCGGCCGGTCTTGAGCTGGCCGTCGGTCTGGACGACGATGCGGTCGCGCAGGCCGTTGAGCAGGAGCGTCTGCTGGGTCTCGGCGAGGCCGAGCTCCCAGGGGCCGCCCGCGTGCTTCAGGCTCGTCAGCGGAGAGGCGCCGGTGCCGCCGTCGTGGCCGGAGATCAGGACGACGTCCGCGTGCGCCTTGGAGACACCGGCGGCGACCGTGCCGACCCCGACCTCGGAGACCAGCTTCACATGGATGCGGGCCGCCGGGTTGGCGTTCTTGAGGTCGTGGATCAGCTGGGCCAGATCCTCGATGGAGTAGATGTCGTGGTGCGGCGGCGGCGAGATCAGACCGACACCCGGGGTGGAGTGCCGGGTCCTGGCGACCCACGGGTAGACCTTGTGGCCGGGCAGCTGGCCGCCCTCGCCGGGCTTGGCGCCCTGCGCCATCTTGATCTGGATGTCGTCCGCGTTGACCAGGTACTCGCTGGTCACACCGAAGCGGCCGGAGGCGACCTGCTTGATGGACGAGCGGCGCGCCGGGTCGTAGAGCCGGTCGGCGTCCTCGCCGCCCTCACCGGTGTTGGACTTGCCGCCCAGCTGGTTCATCGCGATGGCGAGGGTCTCGTGCGCCTCGCGGGAGATCGAGCCGTACGACATGGCGCCGGTGGAGAAGCGCTTGACGATGTCGGAGACGGACTCGACCTCGTCGACGGAGATCGGCTCGCGCTCGCTCCTGAAGCCGAACAGACCACGGAGCGTCATCAGCCGCTCGGACTGCTCGTTCACCCGGTCGGTGTACTTCTTGAAGATGTCGTAGCGCTTGTTGCGCGTGGCGTGCTGGAGGCGGAAGACCGTCTCCGGGTCGAACAGGTGCGGCTCGCCCTCGCGGCGCCACTGGTACTCGCCGCCGATCTCCAGCGCGCGGTGCGAGGCGGAGATGCCGGAGGCGGGGTAGGCCTTGGCGTGCCGGGCGGCGACCTCCCTGGCGATGACGTCGAGGCCGGCGCCGCCGATCTTGGTGGCGGTGCCGTTGAAGTACTTAGCGACGAATTCCTCGTCCAGGCCGACGGCCTCGAAGACCTGGGCGCCCCGGTAGGAGGCGACCGTCGAGATGCCCATCTTGGACATGACCTTCAGGACGCCCTTGCCGAGCGCGTAGATCAGGTTCCGGATGGCCTTCTCGGGCTCGATGCCCTCGATGAACGTACCGGCGCGGACCAGGTCCTCGACGGACTCCATCGCGAGGTACGGGTTGACCGCGGCGGCGCCGTAGCCGATGAGCAGCGCGACGTGGTGGACCTCGCGGACGTCCCCGGCCTCGACCAGCAGACCCACCTGGGTGCGCTGCTTGGTGCGGATGAGGTGGTGGTGGACGGACGAGGTGAGCAGCAGCGACGGGATCGGGGCGTGCTCGGCGTCGGAGTGCCGGTCGGAGAGGACGACCAGGCGGGCGCCGTCCTCCATGGCGGCGTCGACCTCGGCGCAGATCTGTTCGATCCGCGTGGCGAGGGCCTCGCCGCCGCCGCCGACCCGGTAGAGACCGGAGAGCGTGGCGGCCTTCATGCCCGGCATGTCGCCGTCGGCGTTGATGTGTATCAGCTTGGCCAGCTCGTCGTTGTCGATCACCGGGAAGGGCAGCGTGACGCTGCGGCACGACGCGGCGGTCGGCTCCAGCAGGTTGCCCGACGGGCCGAGCGTGGAGCGCAGCGAGGTGACGAGCTCCTCGCGGATGGCGTCCAGCGGCGGGTTGGTGACCTGCGCGAACAGCTGGGTGAAGTAGTCGAAGAGCAGCCGGGGGCGCTCGGAGAGCGCGGCGATCGGCGAGTCCGTGCCCATCGAGCCGAGCGGCTCGCCGGCGGTGCGGGCCATCGGCGCGAGGATGACGCGGAGCTCTTCCTCGGTGTAGCCGAAGGTCTGCTGGCGGCGGGTGACGGAGGCGTGCGTGTGCACGATGTGCTCCCGCTCGGGGAGGTCCTCCAGCTCGATCTCGCCGGTCTCCAGCCAGTCACCGTACGGCTGCTCGGAGGCGAGGGCGGCCTTGATCTCGTCGTCCTCGATGATGCGGCCCTCGGCCGTGTCGACGAGGAACATCTTCCCGGGCTGGAGGCGGCCCTTGCGGACGACCTTCGCGGGGTCGATGTCCAGGACACCTACCTCGGAGGAGAGCACGACGAGGCCGTCGTCGGTGACCCAGTAGCGGCCGGGGCGCAGACCGTTGCGGTCCAGGACCGCGCCGACCTGGGTGCCGTCGGTGAAGGTGACGCAGGCCGGGCCGTCCCAGGGCTCCATCATCGTGGAGTGGTACTGGTAGAAGGCGCGGCGGGCTGTATCCATGGCGTTCATGGATTCGGGGCTCTCCCACGCCTCGGGAACCATCATCAGCACCGAGTGCGGCAGCGAACGGCCACCGAGGTGGAGCAGCTCCAGGACCTCGTCGAAGGAGGCGGAGTCGGAGGCGTCGGGGGTGCAGACGGGGAAGATCCGGTCGAGCTGGGCCTCGCCGAAGAGGCCGGAGGCGAGCTGGGACTCGCGGGCCTTCATCCAGTTGCGGTTGCCCTTGACCGTGTTGATCTCGCCGTTGTGCGCGACGAAGCGGTACGGGTGGGCGAGCGGCCAGCTCGGGAAGGTGTTGGTGGAGAACCGCGAGTGGACCAGCGCGACCGCGGTGGCGAAGCGGCGGTCGGAGAGGTCCGGGAAGAACGGCTCCAGCTGCCCGGTGGTGAGCATGCCCTTGTAGACGATCGTGCGGGCGGAGAGCGAGGGGAAGTACACCCCGGCCTCCCGCTCGGCGCGCTTGCGCAGTACGAAGGCCTTGCGGTCGAGGGCGATGCCGGTGTTCTCGCCGTCCGCCACGAAGAGCTGCCGGAACTCGGGCATGGTGGCGCGGGCGCCCTTGCCGAGGATTCCGGGGGTGACGGGGACCTGGCGCCAGCCGAGGACCTTCAGGCCCTCCTCGGTGGCGACCTTCTCCAGCTTGCGGACGGCCTCGGTGGAGTCGTCGGCGGGCAGGAAGGCGATTCCGACGGCGTAGCCGCCGGCCTCGGGGAGGTCGAAGGCGGTCTCCTCGCGCAGGAAGGCGTCCGGCACCTGGAGGAGGATCCCGGCGCCGTCCCCGGAGTCGGGCTCGGATCCGGTGGCACCGCGGTGTTCGAGGTTGCGCAGTACGGTCAGCGCCTGCTCGACCAGCTCATGGCTGGCCACACCGGTCAGAGTGGCCACGAACCCGACACCACAGGCGTCGTGCTCGTTACGGGGGTCGTACATCCCCTGCTGGGCGGGGCGACCGTCCATGGGCGACCAGGCGTCGGAACGCATCGGCTCTCCCGTCGTCGTCGTGGCATATGCAGTGCCGAGGGACGACGTTGGCCCTCTGCGAAATTTCGTGCAGGTTACATAATGGGGCGCTTCTCAAGAAGCGGATAGTTCGTTCCAACATACGGACACCGCCCGAGGCAGTGGGGGCGGGTCGCAGTCGGAGGATCGGCGCCCTGGGGGACCGCAGAGAGCAGGCGTCGTTGCCCGCGGTGTCTACGGCTTGCCCGGCGGCAAGGGAAATGAAACCGCCAGGTAATGGCTACTTATGTGTAGCCCTGCATAGGGACTCATTTTACGCCCGTGGGAGCTGCTCCGCCCAGGGGCAGTCACCAAGACGTACGTCACACGGATGGCGGACACACGAAGGGCACCCATGCCCGCCTGCGGGAATGGGTGCCCGGAGCTTCGAGGGGTCAGCTCCCGACGGCCACGCCGAACAGCGTGCCCAGACCGTAGGTGATGGCCGCCGCGGCCCCGCCGAGCGCCAGCTGACGCAGCCCGCTGTACAGCCAGCTGCGGGCCGTCACCCTGGCCACCACCGCGCCGCAGGCGAACAGCCCGACCAGTGCGAGCAGCACGGCAGGCCACAGCGCGCTCGCCCCGAGCAGATACGGCAGCACGGGCAGCAGGGCGCCCAGCGCGAAGGCGCCGAACGACGACACCGCGGCGACGAGTGGCGAGGGAAGATCGCCGGGGTCGATGCCCAGCTCCTCGCGGGCGTGTATCTCCAGGGCCTGCTCCGGGTCGCGCGACAGCTGCCGCGCGACCTCGCGGGCGAGTTCGGGCTCCACTCCGCGGGACTCGTAGAGCTCGGCGAGCTCCCGCTCCTCGTCCTTGGGGTGCTTGCGCAACTCCCGTCGCTCGACGTCGAGTTCGGCCTCGACGAGCTCGCGTTGCGAGGCCACGGAGGTGTATTCGCCGGCCGCCATGGAGAACGCACCGGCGGCCAGCCCCGCCAGACCGGTGATCACGATCGTCTGCTGGGAGACCGAGCCGCCCGCGACGCCGGTCATCAGCGCGAGGTTGGAGACCAGCCCGTCCATGGCACCGAACACCGCCGGACGCAGCCAGCCGCCGTTCACGTCACGGTGGGTGTGGTTGTCGCGGTGTGCTTCGTGCAGTACGGCGTCGGTCTCGATGATGGACACAGCTCTCCCCTTCTCCGGCGGCGGAATCCACTCGCCCCACCCCCGCTCGACACCATCGAAAGTACGCACGAAAAACGCCCCCCGCCAGCAAGGCAGGCCGTACTTACCACCCTCCGTGAGCAGGTCGTACGGCCCGAGTACGGCCTTCCTCGCCACGTCCGACTCTTCATCCGACTGGCCCTTTTGTTGTGATTGTCGGCCGATGTCGGGGCTCCGCGTGGCACAGATCGAGGGAGTACGAGAACTGGCTCGGCGCGAGCGAAGGGTCGACGCGATGGAGTTGATCACAGGGGATCCGGCGGAGCCGCGGACGGGCGGTACGGGCCGGTCCGAGATGCCCCGGGGAGACCTCGCCGACCGGGCCCGCGGCTGCCTGCTCGGTCTCGCCGTCGGGGACGCGCTGGGCGCACCGGCGGAGAATCTGCGGCCGTCGGAGATCCGCCACCGCTGGGGCCGGATCGAGGGCTTCGTGAGCGACGACCCCGCGGGGACCGATGACACGGAGTACGCGATCTTCTCCGGGCTGCTGCTCGCCCGGCACGGCTCCGCACTGACCGTCACGCATGTGGAGCGGGCCTGGCATCTGTGGATCGCCGATCTCGACGAGGGCCAGTTCCGCGGTGCCGGGTTCAGCGAACGGGGGACGCTGGAGAATCTGCGCCGGGGTCTCGCCGCCCCGATCTCCGCCCAGCACCGGCACGCCTGGAGCGACGGTCTGGCGATGAGAGCGGCACCGTTCGGGGTCTTCGCGGCGGGCCGGCCGGCCGAGGCGGCGCGGCTGGTCGCGGTGGACGGGCGGGTCAGCCATGACGGGGAGGGCATCTACGGCGGCCAGGCGGTGGCGGCCGGGGTGGCCGCCGCGATGACGGGTGCCGGGGTCGCGTCGGTGATCGCCGCCGCGCTGTCGGTCGTCCCCATGGACTCCTGGACGGCGCGTTCGCTGCGGCGCGCGGTGACCGCCGCGCAGCGCGCCCACCCCGACCGGCTCACCATGGAACGCGCGGTGCGCTCCGCGGTGGTGATCGGCGGCTACCCGTGGACGGACCTGGCGCCCGAGGCGGTGGGCCTGGCCTTCGGGGCGTTCGCGGCGGCGCGCGGCGACTTCCGCACGGCGGTGCTGACGGCGGTCAACATGGGCCGCGACGCGGACACCACGGCCGCGCTGGCGGGGGCCCTGGCCGGCGCCCTGAACGGGGAGTCCGCGATCCCGCCGCAGTGGGGGGACGCCATCGGCCCGGTCCGGGGCAGCTGTCTGCCGACCATGCGGGGCCATCACGTCCTGGACATCGCGGAGTTGCTCACCCCGGACGAGGCCGACGACACGGGTGGGGTGTACGAGGCGGGCCGGGCGTACGAGAACGCCGCCCCGCGCGGCGGCCGCCCCGGCGGCGGGGCCCCGGCCGGGCACCGTTCATCCGCGGACGCGGGCACACGGCAGACGCGGCCCGCGGACGCCGGCACCCCCCGTGCCTCCGCGTCCCCGGCCGCCCGTCCCCGTACCCGCTCCACCGCCGGGCACCGGGCCCGGATCGAGGGACTGCTGCTCGGGCTCGCCGCCGGGGATGCCGCCGGGTGGCCCGCCGCACGGCACCGGGCGGCCCGGATGCCCGAGTGGACCCGGCGGCTGACCCGGGAGCTCGACACCTTCGCCGAACAGAACGCCACGACCACGCTGCCCGTCCCCATCGCGCTCAACCAGCCGCCCGAGCCGTTGCGGCTGGGGCCCTCCGACGACGCCGAATGGGCGGCCTTCGCCGCCGGGACCCTGCTCACCTCCGCGGCCGGTCCGCTGCACGGGCTCTCCCCCGGACGCCGGCTGCGGGCCGCCGTCGACGTCGCCTGGAACGCCCTGGCGGCCGAGGTCGCCGCGGCCGCCGCCCGCGCCCCCGAGGTCGAATCCGCGGTGCTCCCGCTGCGCGCCCGGATCTCGGTACGGGCCGGGCTCGGCAATCTCGCCGCCGGGCTGCGCCCGCCCGCCACCGGCCACGACAACCCGCACTACTTCGACGACGCGGCCTGCGTGCGGGCCGCCGTGCTCGCCGTCGCCCACCCCGCAAACCCCACCGCCGCCGCCGACCTCGCCGAGTTCGACGCGCGCTACACCCAGGACGGGGACGGGGTCCACGGGGCCCGCGCGATGGCGGCGGCGGTCGCCGAGGCGCTCGGCGGCGCGGACGTGGACACCGCGGTGAACGCCGCGCTCGCCCAGCTCCCCGACGGCACCGAGATCGCCCGCAACGCCGCCCACGCCGTCCGGATCGCCCGTGACTTCGTCGGGGAGGCGGCGGGCGCCTTCGCCCTGGTGCCGGTGCTGGAGCATCAGATCGTCGACCATGTCTACAGCTACGGGATCGCCGCCGCCGAGACCGTCCCGGTCGCTCTCGCCCTGGCCACCGCCGCCCGCGGCCAGATCGCCCAGGCCGTTCCCGCCGCTGCCTGCCTGTCCCGGGTGGCCGACTCGGCACCCGCGCTGGCCGGCGCGCTGACCGGTGCGCTCGGCGGAATCGGTGCCGTCCCGGACGGCTGGCGCGAGTCCTGCCGCACCCTCGCGGGCTGTGCGCTGCCCCGGCTCGCGGGGACCGATCTCATCGAACTCGCCGGGCTGCTGGCAGACACGGAACCGAAGCCCCCGGGTGGACAATTCGGACATGACATCCACGATGCCCCTGCGGCCCGAGGCCGGACCCACGACACTCGCACTCGATGAACGGATCACGGGCGCACTCGTCGGCGCCGCTGTCGGCGACGCGCTCGGCGGTCCGGTGGAGGGCCGGTCCCCCGAGCAGATCGTGGCCCGTCACGGCGGGCGGATCGACGGCGTCGTGGGCCCGTGGGACGGCGAGAACTGGCGCACCGCACGCCCCATCGCCCCGTACCACAAGGGCGACGGGCACGTCACCGACGACACCTTGATGACCCATGCGCTGGTACGGGTGTACGGCGCGGTGCGCGACCATCTGGACGCCTACGCGGTCGCCGGGCATCTCGTGCCCGAGCTGATCTCGGGCCCCCGCTGGATCCCGGAGCTGGAGGCCGAGGCGCTGCCGCTCCAGCGGATCTTCCTCGCCGAGAAGTGGATCGTCGCCCGGCTGCACTACGGCCACGTCGATCCGCGCGAGGCCGGCAACGGGAACATCGTCAACTGCGGTGCGGCGATGTACATGGCCCCGGTCGGCCTGGTCAACGCCGCCCACCCGGAGGCCGCGTACGCCGAGGCGCTGGATGTCGCCGGTGCCCACCAGTCGAGCTACGGCAGGGAGGCCGCCGGAGTCTTCGCGGCGGCCGTCGCCGCCGCCTGCGTCCCGGGCGCGACCCCCACGAGCGTCGTCGACACCTGTCTGTCGCTCGCCAAGGACGGCACCCGCTCGGCGATCGAGGCGGTGTGCGAAGCGGCCGCCGGACACAGTGACTTCGAGTCGGCGCTGACCCCGCTGCGTGAAGCGGTCGCCCCCTTCGACACGGTCGGCCCCGACTACCGCGCCCCGTCCCTCGGCGCCCGCCGGCCGTCGCGGCTGCATGCCATCGAGGAGCTGCCGATCGCGCTCGGGATGCTGCTCGTCGCGGACGGCGACTACCGGCACACGGTCCTCGGCTCGGTCAACTACGGCCGGGACTGCGACTCGATCGCCACGATGAGCGGCGCCGTCGCGGGCGCGCTCCACGGGGAGCGGGCGATCCCCGCCACCTGGGTGAGAACGGTCGCCGAGGCCAGCCGCCTCGATCTTTGCGCACCCGCGCGGACCCTGGCGGACGTCGCCCGCGAGGTGTTCGTACGCGACACGGCCCGGCGCCGCGCGCACGAGTCGGCGTTCGCCGCACTGGCGGGTACGCCATGACCGTACGGGTGACATGGGTGCAGCCCGAGGACCTCGTCGGGCACGAACTGCGGCAGGCGGCCGAGGACGGGCGGGACGCACGGGCCGTCGCACGCCGGTGGTACGAGGCGGGCGGTTCCCCCGCCCCGGAGCGCGCGGGCGCCTCCACGCCCCCGGCACCGGAGCTGCGCACCCTCGCGGAGCTGCTGCTCGATGAACTCGCCCTGCTGGACTCGCCGTTGGAGAGGGACGAACCGACGGAGCTGGCCGCGATCCGGGCCGCGTGCCCGGACTGGCCGGAGTCCCGCCCCGACGCACCGCCGGTGAGCCGGGACCGGCTGCACGCCGCCTGGCTGGGCCGGGCGGCCGGCTGTCTGCTCGGCAAGCCCGTCGAGAAGCTGCCGCTGGACGGCATCCGCGCCCTGGCCCGCGCCACCGGCAACTGGCCGCTGACCACCTGGTTCACCGCCGTGAACCTGCCCGCCCCACTGGCCGCCACCTACCCCTGGAACCGCCGCTCCGCGCCCAACTCGCTGGCCGAGAACATCGACGGCATGCCCGAGGACGACGACCTCAACTACCCATTGCTCACTGTGCTGTTGCTCCAGCGGCACGGATCGTCCTTCACCACCGGGGATCTCGCGAGGCTCTGGCTCGACGAGCTCCCGGCCGGCCGGACCTTCACCGCCGAGCGGGTCGCGTACCGCAATCTGCTGGACGGCATCGAGCCCCCGCACACCGCCCGCCACCGCAACCCCTTCCGGGAGTGGATCGGCGCGCAGATCCGGGCCGATGTACACGGCTGGACCCATCCGGGCGACCCCTCGGCCGCGGCCGAGCAGGCACACCGGGACGCCGTGCTCAGCCACACCGCCAACGGGGTGTACGGGGCGATGTTCACCGCCGCGGCGCTCGCCGAGGCGGCCGGGGGCGAGAGCGATGTGCACGGGTGCCTGGCCGCCGGGCTGCGGGTCGTACCGCCGCGTTCGCGCTTCGCGCACGCGGTGCTCCTCGGTGTCGAGGCGGCCCGGAGCAGCGCCGGTTTCGACGCGGTGGCCGACCGGCTGCACGCCGAGTACGGCAGGTACCACTGGGTCCATGTGCTGCCCAACGCCGCGCTGCTCGCCGCCGCCCTCACCCATGCCGACGGCGACTTCTCGCTCTCCATCTGCCGTGCGGTGTCGGGTGGCTGGGACACCGACTCCAACGGCGCGACCGCCGGTTCGCTCGCCGGACTGCTGGCCGGGGCCCCACCGCTGCTGCCCGGCCGCTGGACCACCCCGCTGAAGAACCGGCTCGCCTCGTCCGTCCCCGGTTTCGACTCCATCGGCTTCGACGAACTCGCCGAACAGACCCACCGGCTCGCCCAGAAGGAGGCGCTGTGCCCATGACCCGTATCGCGGTGCTCGGCAGCACCAATATGGACCTCGTCGCGTACGTCGCACGGGCTCCCGGGCCCGGCGAGACCGTCACCGGGCGGGAGTTCCGCACCGTCCCCGGCGGCAAGGGCGCCAACCAGGCCGTCGCCGCCGTCCGCGCGGGCGGCGATGTGACGATGATCGGCGCGGTGGGCGACGACGCGTACGGCGAGCTGCTCCGGGCCGGGCTGGAGCACGCGGGCCTCGACACCGATCTGCTGCACACCGCCGAGGGCCCCAGCGGTACCGCGCACATCGTCGTCGACGACACGGGCGCCAACTCCATCGTGGTGGTCCCCGGCGCCAACGGCACCGTCACCGCCCTCGGCCCCGGGGAGATGGCCGCCATCGCGGGCGCCGATCTGCTGCTGCTCCAGCTGGAGCTGCCGCTGTCCGCGGTGATCGAGGGCGCACGGGTGGCCCACGCCCAGGGCGTACGGACCATCCTCACCCCCTCCCCCGTGCAGCCCCTGCCCGCCGAACTCCTGGACTGTGTCGATCTGTTGATCCCCAATGAGCACGAGGCGGCGGCGCTGACCGGCTTCACCGACCCCCATGCGGCGGCACGCCATCTGCTCAGCCAGGTCCCCGCGGTGATCGTCACGCTCGGCGCGAAGGGCTGCCTGTACGCGGCCCGGGGCGGCGAGCCCGTCCTCTTCCCCGCCCCCGAGGTCACCGCCGTCGACACCACCGGGGCGGGCGACACCTTCGTCGGCACGCTCGCCGTCGCGCTCGGCGAGCGGCGCCCCGTACCGGAGTCGCTGGCCTGGGCGTCGTCGGCCGCCGCGCTCTGCGTCCAGCGGCCTGGTGCCTCGACCTCCATGCCGTACCGCACCGAGATCGACGCCGCATGACCGCGCCCGCGCAGGCTCCGCTGACCGGGCTGCGGGTCGTCGACCTCGCCACGCTCTTCGCCGGTCCGCTCTCCGCCACCATGCTCGGCGACTTCGGCGCGGAGGTGATCAAGGTCGAGCATCCGCGCAGGCCCGACCCCTCTCGCGGCCACGGCCCCACGAAGAACGGCGTCGGCCTGTGGTGGAAGCTGCTCGGCCGCAACAAGCGCAATCTGACCCTCGACCTGTCCGCCCCCGGCGGCCGTGACGTCCTGCTCCGGCTGGCCGCCGGGACGGATGTGATCATCGAGAACTTCCGGCCGGGCACGCTGGAGCGCTGGGGTCTGGGCTGGCCGGAGCTGCACGCGGCCAACCCGCGGCTGGTCCTGGTCAGGGTCACCGGTTTCGGTCAGTTCGGCCCGTACGCGCACCGCCCCGGCTTCGGCACCCTGGCCGAGGCGATGAGCGGGTTCGCCGCGATCACCGGGGAGCCGGACGGGCCGCCCACGCTGCCGCCGTTCGGGCTCGCCGACTCGATCGCGGCGCTGGCCACCGCGTACGCCGTGATGGCCGCGCTCGCCGGGCGCGAGCGCACCGGTCAGGGGCAGATCGTCGACATGGCGATCATCGAGCCGATCCTGACCGTGCTCGGCCCGCAGCCCATCTGGTACGACCAGCTCGGCTACGTACAGCCGCGCACCGGCAACCGCTCCCGGAACAACGCCCCGCGCAACACGTACCGCACCTCGGACGGGCACTGGGTGGCGGTCTCCACCTCCGCGCAGTCGATCGCGGAGCGGGTGATGCGCCTGGTCGGCCGGGCCGAGCTGATCGACGAGCCGTGGTTCGCCTCCGGCACCACCCGGGCCGAGCACGCCGACGAGCTCGACGGGGCGGTCGGCAACTGGATCGCCCGGCACACCCGTCAGGAGGCGGTCTCGGCCTTCGAGAAGGCGGAGGCGGCCATCGCACCGATCCACGACGTCCAGGACGTGATGGAGGACCCGCAGTACCGGGCGCTGGACTCGGTCACCGAGGTCGACGACCCGGAGCTGGGTCCGCTGAGGATGCAGAACGTGCTCTTCCGTCTCTCGGCGACGCCGGGCGCGATCCGCTGGGCGGGCCGGCCGCACGGCGCGGACACCGAGGAGATCCTGACCGGGCTGGGGCTGTCGGCCCCGGAGATCGCCGCGCTGCGGGCGGAGCGGGTGCTGTGACGGCGGCGGTCCCGCTCACCTGGCTGTATGTCCCCGGGGACCGGCCGGAGGTGGTGCGCAAGGCGCGGGATTCGGGCGCGGACGTGGTGATCGTGGACCTGGAGGACGCGGTGGCACCGGACCGCAAGGAGTACGCGCGCGCGGCCACCGCCGAGCTGCTGTCCGAAGCGGCCGGGGATGCGGCCGTGCCGATCCACGTCCGGGTCCACACCGAGGCGGACATCCTCGCCCTGGCCGGGCTGCCGGGCCTCGACGAGCTGCGGCTGCCCAAGATCACGCACGCGGCGTCCGTCCATCACATCGCGGCCGTGGCGCCGGGCGTCGCACTCTGTCCGCTGCTGGAGTCGGCGCTCGGCATCGAGCACGCGTACACGGTCGCCGCCTCCCATCCCCAGGTGCGTTCCATCGCCCTCGGCGAGGCGGACCTCCGGGCCGATCTGGGGGTACGGGAGGACGCCGGGCTCGACTGGTCGCGCAGCCGGGTGGTGGTCGCCGCCCGCGCGGCCGGACTGGCCCCACCCGCCCAGTCGGTGTTCCCGGACGTCCGGGACCTGGACGGCCTGTGGGCATCCTGCGCGCACGGCCGTGCGCTGGGCTTCCTGGGCCGGGCCGCGATCCATCCCCGCCAGCTCCCGGTGATCGAGCGGGCGTACCGCCCGACGCCGAGGGAGATCGAGGCGGCGGAGGAGATCGTGGCGGCGGCCGTGACGGACGAGGGCGCGCTGGCCCTGCCGGACGGCCGGTTCGTCGACGCGGCGGTGGTGGCCTCGGCCAGGAGGACGCTGGCGCTGGCCGACGGGTGAGGCCACATGCGACGGGGCCCCGGACCGGTCGGTCCGGGGCCCCGTTCCACGGGTTCACACGGCTCAGCCGTTCTTGGCCGTCTCCGCGGTGTCGCTCTTCTCCAGTGTCGTGACGGCGGTCTTGACCGCCTCGTCCTCGGCGTCCTCGGAATCCGCGTCGCTCTTGGAGCCCGCGTCGTCCTCCGCGTCGCCGGCCTTCGCATCCGCCGCCCGGGCCGCTTCCTCCGCGGCGCCCGGCTCCACGACCTCCTCGCGCCCCGGCCGTACCTTCGCCGAGATCACCATGTACACCACCGCCAGCACGAACACGATCAGCGCGGTCCACACGTTCAGGCGCAGGCCCAGGATGTGGTGGGCCTCGTCGACCCGCATGTACTCGATCCAGCCCCGCCCCGCGCAGTACGCGGCGACGTACAGGGCGAACGCCCGGCCGTGTCCGAGCTTGAAGCGGCGGTCCGCCCAGATCACCAGCAGGGCGACACCGATGCACCACAGCGACTCGTAGAGGAACGTCGGGTGATAGGTGCCGGCGACCCGGTTGGGGCCCTCGCTGATCTTCAGCGCCCACGGCAGATCGGTCGGCTTGCCGTACAGCTCCTGGTTGAACCAGTTGCCCCAGCGGCCGCAGGCCTGGGCCAGGGCGATGCCGGGAGCGAGCGCGTCGGCCCAGGCGGGCAGCGGGATCCCGCGGCGGCGGCAGCCGATCCAGGCGCCGACGGCACCGAGCGCGATCGCGCCCCAGATGCCGAGGCCGCCCTGCCAGATCTTGAAGGCGTCGACCCAGTTCTCACCGTCGCTGAAGTACAGCTGGTAGTCGGTGATGACGTGGTAGAGCCGGCCGCCGACGAGGCCGAAGGGCACGGCCCAGACGGCGATGTCGGCAACAGTGCCGGATCTGCCGCCCCGGGCGACCCAGCGCTTGTTGCCGAACCAGACGGCGACGAAGACACCGATGATGATGCAGAACGCGTAGCCGCGGAGCGGGATCGGGCCGAGCTCGATCACGCCGGTCGACGGGCTGGGAATGTAGGCAAGGTCCATGGCAAGGTCGACGCTACCTTGCCGGGTGGGGCGTACGGCAACCCACCCGACAACGTGTGGGTAACGGCAGGTCATCGTTTCCCCTGCCCGCCCCGCGTGTGGACCGGTCAGGAACCCGACGGGGCCGGGGTGGCCGTGCCCGGCTTCTTGCCCTTGTTGGCCTCGGCCACCCACTTCTTCAGGTTGGCCACGGTGATCGGCTCGGTCCCCTTCTTCGGGAAGATCGATTCCCCGTTGAGCAGCGCGGTCGGCGTCCCCTGGAATCCGCCGTTCTGGAACGCCGTGTTGGACTTCTTGACCCAGCTGTCGTGCTTGCCGTCCTCCACACAGCCGCGGAATCCGGGGGTGTCGAGCCCCGGTACCTTCCCCGAGAGCTCGATCAGCTTGGCGTTGTCACCGAAGGCGTCGTCGGTCTCCTGCGGCTGGTTGCGGTAGAGCACGTCGTGGTACGCGGAGAACTTGCCGGCGTCCTGGGCACAGGCCGCGGCATTGGCCGCGCGCAGCGAGCCGCTGCCGCCGAGATTGCCGTCGATGATCGTGGCGAGGTGGTACTCGACCTTGATCTGTCCGGTGCTCTCCAGCTGGTGGATCGTGTCGCGGAACGCGTTCTCGAACTGGGCGCAGACCGGGCAGCGGAAGTCCTCCCAGATGGTGAGCGTGGACGGGGCACCGTCCGCGCCCACCTGGATGGCCAGACTGTCCTTCCCGGTCGCGCCGGACGGTGCGACGAGGGGGCCCGCCTCGCTCTTGTCGCTCTTGCCGCCCGAATTCGCGGCGATCACGCCGACGACGGCGGCCAGCGCCAGCACACCCACCACCGCACTGGAGACGATCAGTGTGCGCCTGCGGCGCTCACCGGCCTTCTGGCGCTCACGCTGCTGTACGAGCCGGTCTCGCGCGGCCCTTTTTCCCTGTTCGTTCTTCTCGCTCACACCCGCAGCAACGAACCGGGGAGGCACGTGCGTGCCTCCCCGGTCCAGGTCCACCCGTTTGGGTTACACCCGATTCAGCGCTTTCGAACGCCTTCGGCGAGTTCGCCCGCCAGGGAGCGGACGGCGGCCAGCCCGGCCGCCTCGTCGGGGGCGTCCAGCATCGCCTTGACGAACGCGGAGCCGACGATCACCCCGTCGGCGAAGCCCGCCACCTCTGCGGCCTGCCGGGCGTTGGAGACGCCCAGGCCGACGCAGACCGGCAGGTCCGTCGTGGCGCGGGTGCGCCGGACCAGGTCCTGGGCCTGGTCGCCGACCGACTCGCGGGTGCCGGTGACACCCATCAGCGAGGCCGCGTAGACGAAGCCGGAGCCGGCCGCGGTGATGGTGGCGAGGCGCTCGTCCTTGCTGCTGGGCGCGACGACGAAGACGGTCGCGAGACCGTGCTTGTCGGCGTGCTCGCGCCACAGCGCGGACTCCTGGACCGGCAGGTCGGGCAGGATGCACCCGGCGCCTCCCGCCTCGGCGAGCTCGGCGGTGAAGCGCTCGACGCCGTACCGGTCGATCGGGTTCCAGTACGTCATGACGAGGATCGGGACACCGGTCGCCCCGTACGCCTCACGGACCGTGCGCATCACGTCGGCGATCTTCACGCCACCGCGCAGGGCGATGTCGTCGGCGGTCTGGATGACCGGTCCGTCGAGCACCGGGTCGCTGTGCGGCAGCCCCACCTCGACGATGTCCGCGCCGCCCGCCACGACCGCCTTCACGGCCTCGATCGCGCCGTCGACGGTCGGGAACCCGGCCGGGAGGTACGCGATGAGCGCGGCCCGGTCCTCCGCCTTCGCCTGCGCGAGGGAGGTGTTCAACAGCTCCACGTTGCCGCTCACTTGGTGACCTCCTCTTCCCCGTCGGCCACATCGGCCTCGACGACCCCGTCGGTCCCGTCGTACAGCCCGAAGTAGCGGGCTGCGGTGTCCATGTCCTTGTCGCCGCGGCCGGACAGGTTGACCACGATCAGCCCGTCCTTGCCGAGCTCCTTGCCGACCTCCAGGGCTCCGGCCAGAGCGTGGGCGCTCTCGATGGCCGGAATGATCCCTTCGGTGCGGGAGAGGAGACGCAGCGACTGCATGGCCGCGTCGTCGGTGACCGCGCGGTACTCGCCGCGGCCGATGTCCTTGAGGTACGAGTGCTCCGGGCCGATGCCCGGGTAGTCGAGACCGGCCGAGATGGAGTACGGCTCGGTGATCTGGCCCTCGTCGTCCTGGAGGACGTAGCTGCGCGAGCCGTGCAGGATGCCGGGCTCGCCCGCGGTCAGGGTCGCCGCGTGCTCGCCGGTCTCCACGCCGTGTCCGGCGGGCTCGCAGCCGATCAGCCGGACGTGCGCGTCCGGGATGAAGGCGTGGAAGAGCCCGATGGCGTTGGAACCGCCGCCGACGCAGGCGACGGCGGCGTCCGGCAGCCGGCCGGTCCGCTCCAGGATCTGGCGGCGGGCCTCGACACCGATGACCCGGTGGAAGTCGCGGACCATGGCCGGGAAGGGGTGCGGTCCCGCGACGGTACCGAAGAGGTAGTGCGTGCGGTCCACATTGGCGACCCAGTCGCGGAACGCCTCGTTGATGGCGTCCTTCAGGGTCCTGGAGCCGGACTTCACGGCGATGACCTCGGCGCCGAGCATCCGCATCCGCGCCACGTTCAGCGCCTGCCGCTCGGTGTCGATCTCGCCCATGTAGATGGTGCATTCGAGGCCGAAGAGCGCGCAGGCGGTCGCGGTGGCGACGCCGTGCTGCCCGGCGCCGGTCTCGGCGATGACCCGGGTCTTGCCCATGCGCTTGGTGAGCAGCGCCTGGCCCAGCACGTTGTTGATCTTGTGCGAGCCGGTGTGGTTGAGGTCCTCGCGCTTGAGGAAGATCCGGGCGCCGCCCGCGTGCTCCGCGAAGCGCGGGACCTCGGTCAGCGCGCTGGGCCGGCCGGTGTAGTTGACCATGAGCTCGTTGAGCTCGGCGGCGAAGGCCGGGTCGGCCTTGGCCTTGTCGTACTCGACGGCGACCTCGTCCACGGCGGCGACGAGCGCCTCCGGGATGAACTTGCCGCCGAACGCACCGAAGTACCCCTCGGCGCTGGGGATCAGACCCTCCGGGTCCGGAATGAAGAAGTCAGATGACATCCGACGTGCTCCTCGACATCGCAATGGGTGGATTCACCGTATGCGCCGTGAGCGGAGCGCCACCGCGACCGGCGGTCGGGCGGTGCGGTCGTACGTACGACTGGAGTGGTGCGGGTACGTCGGCCGGGGCTCGCTACAGCGCGGTCCCCGTGCGCCATCGCATGCCGTTGACCTGGCCGGGCTCGTCGCCGATCACGTACCGCACCCGCCGGCCGTGCACACGGCGCGCGGGAGCGCGGCAGCCGCGGGGGCGGCAGCCGCGTGCCAGCGGGGCGTGCGGGACCCGGACCGTGGTCCCGGTGGGGCGCAGGCCCCGCCGGCGACGGGACGCGGGACGTTCGGCGGACACGGGTCGGGTCAGCTCCGTCCGTGCCGGAGCGCCGGGTGGGCGCCGGCGGCGACCAGGTCGGCGACGGCGGCCCGCGGGTCGCGGCCGGTGACCAGGGACTCGCCCACGAGCACCGCGTCGGCGCCCGCGTTGGCGTACGCGATCAGGTCGTGCGGGCCCCGTACACCGGACTCGGCGACCTTGACGATGTGGGCCGGGATCTCGGGGGCGACGCGCTCGAAGACGGAGCGGTCGACCTTGAGGTCCTTCAGGTTGCGCGCGTTGACACCGATGACCTTCGCCCCGGCGTCCACGGCGCGCTCGGCCTCCTCCTCGTCGTGCACCTCGACCAGCGGCGTCAGGCCGATGGACTCGGCGCGCTCGATCAGGGAGACCAGGGCCTCCTGGTCGAGGGCGGCGACGATCAGCAGGGCGAGGTCGGCGCCGTAGGCGCGGGCCTCCCAGAGCTGGTACGAGGTGACGATGAAGTCCTTGCGCAGGACCGGGATGTCGACCTTGGCGCGGACGGCCTCCAGGTCGGCGAGCGAGCCGCCGAAGCGGCGCTCCTCGGTGAGGACCGAGATGACGGACGCGCCGCCCGCCTCGTAGTCCGCGGCGAGCGCGGCCGGGTCGGCGATCGCGGCCAGGGCCCCCTTGGAGGGGCTGGAACGCTTGACCTCGCAGATGACGGTGACGCCCTCGCCGCGCAGGGCGGCGACTCCGTCCTTGGCCCCGGGAGCGCGCGCCGCGCGCTCCTTCAGCTCGTCGAGGCTGACACGCGCCTGCCGCTCTGCGAGGTCGGCGCGTACGCCGTCGATGATCTCGTCGAGCACACTCACGCGAGCGGCCCCCTTCCGGGACGGTGATGAGGGAACAGGATCAGCCATGTCAATGCTATCCGCAGGAGGGCGAAGGGCCCGAATCCGGTGGGCGAATGTCCCACTACCTGGGCATTCAAGGCGCCAGAAACGAACCGATCGGTAGATTCCGGACGACCGAGAAGGCCAGCAGCACGGCCCCGATCCCCCACCAGACGACGGGTTTCGCGGCGAGGCTCATGGGTCTGCCCCGGGCGGCGCGGACCGCCCAGACGGCCCACAGGACGGCGAAGGCCGCGTAGCCGGCGACGGCCATCGCGTTGGAGCCGAGGGCCGCGGCGATGTCGCCGTGCGCGACGGCGTGGGCGCTGCGCAGTCCGCCGCAGCCCGGACAGTAGAGCCCGGTGAACCTCAGCAGCGGGCAGAGCGGGTAGTGGCCGGGCTCGTTGGGGTCGACGGCACCGACGTAGCCGAACGCGCCGACGACGACGGCCATGACGCCGGCCGGCGTGGTCAGCCGCCGGATGCGCGAGGCCGGTACGGGGGCCGGGGGGAAGACCGGCGGGGCGGCGGGGGTAGGCGATGCGTCCACCCCGTGATTGTCCCCGCTGACGCCGAAAGGCGCAGCCCGGGCCGGGCTGCGCCTCGCATGCGTACGGGTGCCGCGCGGCGTCAGGAGACCTGGGCCTGTGCGGCGCGCGCCCGTGCCTGGGCCATCTCGGCGGACTCCTTCGGCATGCCGAGGCCCGCGGCCTTCATCGCGAGGCCGACGACCCCACCCAGGAGGACGACGGCGATTCCGGCCCAGAAGCCGACGGGGTTGGCCGCGACCATGAAGACGCCTGCGACGCAGAAGCCGATGAAGGAGATGATGACACCGGTCCAGGCGGCCGGGGTGTGTCCGTGGCTGCTGCCCGCCATGAGTTGCTCCTTGTTGGTGTTGCGCTGTTGGTATCGCTGTACGCAAAGCTGGTGCCGCTGTTGGTGCCGCTGTGCTGAAAGCTCGGCTTCATTGTCCCGTACGTGCGGGTAGGCCGTCAGCTGGGGGTGTCTCCTAGCGCGTCGGGTCCTCGCCGCGGTCCAGGGCCTTCCAGAGGTCCTCCGGCCGGTCCGGGTCCGGGGCTGTTCGGGCGGCCTTGCGGGGGCGGGGGGTGCCGTCCCGTTCGTACCGTCCCGACATGGTGGGCCAGAGCTTCCCGTAGCGCAGGGCGAGCAGCCCGGCGAGCAGGATCAGCAGGCCGCCGGCCGCGGTGACGTAGGGCCACGCGGTGTGGGCGAGCGCGCCGATGGTCGCCGAGGCGTCGCCGGTGGACTGGGCCGCCTTCTCGTCGAGCGCCGCGCTGTCGGAGGCGCCGAGGCAGGCGCTCAGTCCGGCGCCGAGGCCGCTGAGGGCGAGGAGCCCGGCGACGACCAGCCGGCCGGCGCCCCGGACCGCGAAGACGGCGACGAGGGCGGCCAGGCCGACTATGGCGAGAGCCGCGGGGAGGCCGGTGACGTCCTGCCCGTCGGCGGTCAGGGGCAGCGCGCCGCCGCCGACGGACGCCTCGCCCTCGGCCCAGGTCTGGCCGGAGGCGAGGAGCACGACGGTGGCGCCGGCCGCCCCGAGGAGCAGACCGGCGGCCAGACTGCGACGGCTTCCCGAGGCGTCGGGCGCCGCGTCGGGCGCGGCGACGGCTCGGGTACGGGGCTGGGGTACGGGGACAGCGCTCACGTACTCCACTATCCCCTACCGTCTCAGGCCGGGTGGAGCCGGTTGGCCGTATGCACCGCGCGGAGCACCGCCGCCGCCTTGTTGCGGCATTCGGTGTCCTCGGCGACCGGGTCGGAGTCGGCGACGACGCCCGCTCCGGCCTGGACGTACGCCGTGCCGTCGCGGAGCAGGGCGGTGCGGATGGCGATGGCGGTGTCGGAGTCCCCGGCGAAGTCGAGATAGCCGACGCAGCCTCCGTACAGTCCGCGGCGGGCCGGTTCGAGCTCCTCGATGATCTGCATCGCGCGGGGCTTGGGGGCGCCGGAGAGGGTGCCCGCGGGGAAGCACGCGGTGAGGACGTCGAAGGCGGTGCGGCCCTCGGCGACGCGGCCGGTGACGGTGGAGACGATGTGCATCACGTGCGAGTACCGCTCGACCGACATGAAGTCGACGACCTCGACGGAGCCGGGTGCGCAGACCCGCCCCAGGTCGTTGCGGCCGAGGTCGACCAGCATCAGGTGCTCGGCGCGTTCCTTCGGGTCGGCGAGGAGTTCCTCGGCGAGCGCCTGGTCCTCCTGCGGGGTGGCGCCGCGGTGCCTGGTCCCGGCGATCGGGTGGACCATGGCGCGTCCGTCCTCGACCTTGACGAGGGCCTCCGGGCTGGAGCCGACGACGTCGAAGCCGTCGAACCGGAAGAGGTACATGTACGGCGAGGGGTTGGTGGCGCGCAGCACCCGGTAGACGTCCAACGCGCTTGCCGTGCACGGGGTTTCGAAGCGCTGGGAGGGGACGACCTGGAAGGCCTCGCCGGCCCTGATGCGCTCCTTCACGTCCTCGACGGCGTCCTGGTACGCCTTGCCGCCCCACAGTGCGGTGTACGGGGGCAGCTCGGACGGCGGGAGGGTGGCGGGGGCGTTCTCGACGGGGCGCGAGAGGTCGCGTTCCATGGCGTCGAGGCGGGCGACGGCGTCCGCGTACGCCTCGTCGACACCGGTCGAGAGGTCGTTGTGGTTGATCGCGTTGGCGATCAGCAGGACGCTGCCGTCCCAGTGGTCCAGCACGGCCAGGTCCGAGGTGAGCAGCATGGTCAGCTCGGGGAGGTGCAGGTCGTCCTCGCCGCTGTCGCCGATCTTCTCCAGGCGGCGCACGATGTCGTAGCCGAGGTAGCCGACCATGCCGCCGGTGAACGGGGGCAGTCCGTCGTCGACGACCAGGTCGTGCGGGGTGTGCAGGGTCTCGATGGTGGCGCGCAGGGCCTCCAGCGGGTCCCCGTCGACGGGGACGCCGACGGGCGGGACGCCCAGCCAGTGGGCCTGTCCGTCGCGCGCGGTGAGGGTGGCGGCGCTGCGTACCCCGATGAAGGAGTAGCGCGACCAGGTGCGGCCGTTCTCCGCGGACTCCAGGAGGAAGGTGCCGCTGCGCTCGGCCGCGAGTTTGCGGTAGAGCCCGACGGGGGTGTCGCCGTCCGCGAGGAGCCTGCGGCTGACGGGGATGACGCGCCGGTCGACGGCGAGTTTGCGGAAGGTGTCGAGATCCATGGCGGGCGGCCCTTACTGCGTGAGCGGGAGGACGTCGGCGTCGAAGCAGGTGCGGTCGCCGGTGTGGCAGGCGGCACCCGTCTGGTCGACCCGGACGAGGACGGTGTCGGCGTCGCAGTCGAGGGCGACGGACTTGACCCGCTGGATGTGGCCCGAGGTGTCGCCCTTGACCCAGTACTCCTGGCGGCTGCGGGACCAGTAGGTGCAACGGCCGGTGGTGAGGGTGCGGTGCAGGGCCTCGTCGTCCATCCAGCCGAGCATCAGTACCTCGCCGGTGTCGTACTGCTGGGCGATGGCCGGGACGAGTCCGTCGGCACCGCGCTTGAGTCGGGCCGCGATGGCCGGATCGAGGTTGCCGGACGGCGGCGGAGTGCTGGGCGTGGGCGCGCTGGTCATGCGCCCATTGTGCCGTGGCCGCGGGGCCGTTTCCGTGCGGCGTCCACTGGGCGGACCGCGCGCGACGGTCGTACGCTGGCGACCATGTCGACCCATGCGAAGCGCGAACGACTTCTGCTCGCCGACCTGTTGGAGGCGGCGGGGCCGGAGGCACCGACCCTGTGCCACGGCTGGACGACCCGGGACCTGGCCGCCCATGTGGTGGTCCGGGAGCGCCGGCCGGACGCGGCGGGCGGGATCCTGCTGGCTGTGCTGAGGAACCGGCTCGAACGGGTGCAGGCCGAATTCGCCGCGAAGCCCTACGAGGAGCTGATCCAGCTGATCCGTACGGGACCGCCGAGGTTCTCCCCGTACGCCGTGAAGCAGGTCGACGAGGCCGCCAACACCGTCGAGTTCTACATCCACACGGAGGACGTCCGCCGGGCCCAGCCGGACTGGTCGCGGCGCGAGCTGGACCCGGTCTTCGCCGATCTGCTGTGGTCGCGCGCCGAGAGGACGGCCCGGCTGCTGGGCCGCAGGTCCCCGGTGGGACTGGTACTGCGCCGCCCGGACGGCCAGACGGCGGTGGCGCACAAGGGCACCCCGGTGGTGACGGTCACCGGCGAGCCGGGCGAGCTGCTGCTCTTCGCGTTCGGGCGGCAGGACGCGGCCGTGGTGGGCCTGGAGGGCGACAAGGAGGCTGTGGACCGGCTGCACACGGCGGAGCTGGGGATGTAGGGCGTACGGGGGCGGGCTCAGCCGGGGAGTTCCGCGCGGCGCAGCCGGGTGAAGGCCAGGCCCGTCAGCGCTCCGGCGGCGCACAGCGCGGCGCTGGTGGTGAAGACCGGGCCGGTCCCCCAGATCGCGACGGCGGCTCCCGTGACCGGGTAGCTGAGCGGGGCGATCGCGTGGGTGAAGAGCGTCGAGACCGAGGTGACCCGGCCGAGATAGGCGGGTTCGGTGACGGTCTGGATCAGGGCCCCGCACAGCGAGCCGCCGAGGCCCGCGAAGAGCCCGACGCAGACCGCCGCGGCGGCGGCGAGGGCCACCGAGGGCAGCTGGGCCAGGGTGCCGATGGCGACCGCGCCGACCAGCACGGCCAGGCACATCACCAGTCCGGCGCGCGGCACCCGGCCGCGCACGGCGAGCAGCAGTGCCGTCGCACCGGCGCCGATCCCGAAGGCTGCGATGATCCAGCCCATGCCGGACGCGCCCCAGTGGCGCTCCTGGGCGAGCAGGATCAGGCCGAGGTTGAGCGGCCCGACGAAGCCCAGTTCGCTGACGGCGACGACGAGCATCAGGGGGCCGAGCAGCGGGTGGCGGCGGATGTGGCGCAGCCCGTCGGCCAGGTCGTGCCAGGCGGTGCCGGACGGTTCGGCGCCGGCCTGCTCGGGCAGCGGGCGGATCCGCAGGGACATCAGCAGCGGCAGCGACACCGCGAAGAGCACTCCGGCCGCGGCGAAGGCGGCCGCCGGTCCGCCGAGGGCCACCGCGACGCCGCCGAGCGGGGCTCCGACGACATTGGCGAGCCGGGTGGCCAGGCCGCGCATCCCCTGGACGCGGGCCAGCTGTCCGGTGGCGGTGACCCGGGGCGGCAGGGCGCCGACGGCGGGCAGGAAGAGGGCGTCGACCACGCCGAAGACGAGGGCGACGGCGATCAGCATCCACAGGGCGGGCGAGGTGAGCAGCAGCGTGCCGGCCAGGGCGAGGACGACCAGGCAGCGGACGGCGTCGCTGCCGATGACGACGCGGCGCGGTCCGATCCGGTCGGCGAGCACTCCCCCGCCGAGCATCAGTACGGCCCGGGGCAGGGAGCCGACGGCGAGGACGACCCCGGTCCGGGTGTCGCCGCCGGTGCGGGCTGCGGCCCAGGCGAGCGCCATGTAGTAGACGCTGTCGCCGATCATCGAGGCGGTGTAGGCGCCGAGCCAGCGCAGGACGTTGCCGTCGCGGTGGGCGGGGCGTCCGGCGGCCGGGGCGGTCGTTCCGGTGTCGGTGACGGTCATGGGGTCGGCCTCCCGGGACGGCGGGTCAGGGGCGGAACGGGAATGTGTACAGGTGTACGGCGACGTTCTCGCGGCCTTCCGTGTCACCGGCCTCCTCGCGGGCGCGGCCGCGTTCCTCGTAGCGGTCGACCACCTCGTGCATCTCGCGGGTGAGCGCGGCGAGCTCCTCGGCGGTGAGCCGGGCCAGGTACTCGGAGCTGGAGGCGGCGCTGCGCCACTCCAGCGGCCAGCTCGGGGCCGAGTCGAGGTAGCGGCGGTACAGCTCGATGTGCTGGTCGAAGGAGAGCCGGCCGACGGCGGCGTGCGTGGCGGCCTTCTCGGGGGCGTCGGTGAAGTCCTCCTCGTGGAAGTTCAGCCCCTTCGAGGCGGGCTGCCACCACCGTTCGCGGGCATCCGCGCCCTGCTGCTCGGCCTCCTCGATCAGGCCGTGGTCGGCGAGCTTGCGCAGGTGGTAGCTGACGAGCGAGACCGCCTCGTCGACCTGGTCGGCCAGTTGGGAGGCGGTGGCCTTGCGGGCGATGTAGAGCGCCCGGTAGAGGCGCATCCGCAGGGGGTGTCCGAACGCCTTCAGGGTCTCCAGGTCCGAGACCCGGCGTGATTCCTTGCTTGCCATGCCCCGACCGTAGATGGAAAAGAAAACTTGCGCAATCTTTATTGCGCAATAAAAGTTGCGGAATCATGGGCAGAAAGAGCCCGACGCCGGGCGGGGCCGGTTCCCCGGCTCCGCCCGGCGTCGGGCTCGTACGTACGGCTGCTCAGCGGACCGGGTGTCCGGCCTCCCTGAGCGCGTCCTTGACCTCGGAGATCCGCAGATCGCCGAAGTGGAAGACGGAGGCGGCGAGCACCGCGTCGGCGCCCGCCTCGATGGCGGGTGCGAAGTCCGCGAGCCGGCCGGCGCCGCCGGAGGCGATGACGGGGACGGTCACGTGCTTCCGTACCGCCGTGATCATCTCGGTGTCGTAGCCGTCCTTGGTGCCGTCCGCGTCCATCGAGTTGAGCAGGATCTCGCCCGCGCCCAGCTCGGCGGCGCGGTGCGCCCACTCGACGGCGTCGATGCCGGTGCCCCTGCGGCCGCCGTGCGTGGTGACCTCGAAGGTGCCCGCGGGGGTGCGCCGGGCGTCCACGGAGAGCACCAGGACCTGGCGGCCGAAGCGTTCGGCGATCTCCCGGATGAGGTCGGGGCGGGCGATGGCGGCGGTGTTGACGCCGACCTTGTCCGCGCCGGCCCGCAGCAGCTTGTCGACGTCGTCGGCGGTGCGGACGCCGCCGCCGACCGTGAGCGGGATGAACACCTGTTCGGCGGTGCGGCGCACCACGTCGTAGGTGGTCTCCCGGTCCCCGCTGGAGGCGGTGATGTCCAGGAAGGTCAGCTCGTCGGCGCCCTCGGCGTCGTACAGCTTCGCCATCTCGACGGGGTCGCCCGCGTCGCGCAGGTTCTGGAAGTTGACGCCCTTGACGACCCGGCCGTTGTCGACGTCCAGGCAGGGGATGACGCGTACCGCGAGGCTCATCGCGCACCCGCCCGGTAGGCCTCGACCTCGACCTCGACGACCAGGCTCGGGTCCACGAAACCGGACACGATGATCATCGAGGCGGCGGGGCGCACGTCGTCGAAGAGCTCCTTGTGGGCGCGGCCGACCTCGTCCACGTCCCGGGCGTGCGTGATGTACATCCGGGTACGGACGACGTCCTCGCGGCCCAGGCCGAACTGCTTCAGCGCGTCGAAGGCGACCTTGAAGGAGGTGACGGTCTGCTCGTACGGGCCGCCCGCGGAGATCTGGCCGTTCTCCACCGAGGTGCAGCCGGCGACCAGGACGAGGCCGTTCGGCAGCTCCACCGCTCGGGAGTAGCCGAACTTCTCCTCCCAGGGGGCGCCGGACGAGACGCGGTTGACGGAGTCGCTCATCCGGAGACCACCTGCAGCGCCTCTTCGAGGGTGAACGCCTTCGCGTACAGCGCCTTGCCGACGATCGCGCCCTCGACGCCGTCCGGGACGAGCGAGGCGATGGCCCGCAGGTCGTCCAGCGAGGAGACGCCGCCGGAGGCGACGACGGGCTTGTCGGTGGCGGCGCAGACGTTCTTCAGGAGCTCCAGGTTGGGGCCCTGGAGCGTGCCGTCCTTGGCGATGTCGGTGACGACGTAGCGGGCGCAGCCCTCGGCGTCGAGGCGGGCGAGCGTCTCGTAGAGGTCGCCGCCGTCGCGGGTCCAGCCGCGGCCGCGCAGCGTCGTGCCGCGGACGTCGAGGCCGACGGCGATCTGGTCGCCGTGCTCGGCGATGACCTTGGCGACCCACTGAGGGGTCTCCAGGGCGGCGGTGCCGAGGTTGACCCGGCGGCAGCCGGTGGCGAGGGCGGCGGCCAGCGAGGCGTCGTCGCGGATGCCGCCGGAGAGCTCGACCTTGATGTCCATGGCGCCGGCCACCTCGGCGATCAGCGCCCGGTTGTCCCCGGTGCCGAAGGCGGCGTCCAGGTCGACGAGGTGCAGCCACTCGGCCCCGGCGCGCTGCCAGGCGAGGGCGGCCTCCAGCGGGGAACCGTAGGAGGTCTCGGAGCCGGATTCGCCATGGACGAGGCGGACGGCCTGGCCGTCGCGGACGTCGACGGCGGGGAGCAGTTCGAGCTTCGGCATCAGAGTGTCTCGATCCAGTTGGTCAGCAGCTGGGCGCCGGCATCGCCGGACTTCTCGGGGTGGAACTGGGTGGCCCACAGGGCGCCGTTCTCCACGGCGGCGACGAACGGCTCGCCGTGGGTGGCCCAGGTGACCCGGGGGGCACGGATCTTGGCGTTGGTGACTTCCAGGCTCCAGTCGTGCACCGCGTAGGAGTGCACGAAGTAGAACCGGGCCTCGGGGTCGAGGCCGGCGAAGAGCTGGGAGTCCTCGGGGGCCCGTACGGTGTTCCAGCCCATGTGCGGGACGACCGGGGCCTTCAGCGGGGCGACGGTGCCGGGCCACTCGTCCAGGCCCTCCGTCTCCACGCCGTGCTCGATGCCGCGCTCGAAGAGGATCTGCATCCCGACGCAGATGCCCATGACGGGGCGGCCTCCGGAGAGCCTGCGGCCGATGATCCATTCGCCGCGGGCCTTCCTGAGCCCGTCCATGCAGGCGGAGAACGCGCCGACGCCGGGCACCAGCAGCCCGTCGGCGTTCATCGCCTTCTCGTAGTCGCGGGTGATCTCGACGTCCGCGCCGACGTGGGCGAGGGCCCGCTCGGCGGAGCGGACGTTGCCGAAGCCGTAGTCGAAGACGACGACCTTCTTGTTGTCGCTCACAGCTTCTTCCCTCAGTCCCAGAGTCCCTGGATCCGCAGAATGCCTGCCACCAGACACATCACGGAGGCGAGCGAGAGCAGGACGACGACCCCCTTGGGCATGCCCTGCTTCGCGAAGGAGTAGACGCCGCCGGCCAGGAAGAGGCCGACGACGATCAGGATGGTGTTGAGGCCGGTCACAGCGCGCCCTTCGTGGAGGGAAGGATGCCTGCGGCGCGCGGGTCGTGCTCGCTGGCGTAGCGCAGGGCGCGGGCGAGCGCCTTGAACTGGCACTCCACGATGTGGTGGGCGTTGCGCCCGTACGGCACGTGGACGTGCAGCGCGATCTGCGCCTGGGCGACGAAGGACTCCAGGATGTGCCGGGTCATCGTCGTGTCGTACGCGCCGATCATCGGCGCCATGTTCTCCGGCTCGGTGTGCACCAGGTAGGGGCGGCCGGACAGGTCGACGGTGACCTGGGCGAGCGACTCGTCCAGCGGGACGGTGCAGTTGCCGAAGCGGTAGATCCCGACCTTGTCGCCGAGGGCCTGCTTGAACGCGGCGCCGAGGGCGAGGGCGGTGTCCTCGATGGTGTGGTGCGAGTCGATGTGCAGATCGCCGTCGGTCTTGACCGTGAGGTCGAAGAGCCCGTGCCGGCCGAGCTGGTCGAGCATGTGGTCGTAGAAGCCGACCCCGGTCGAGACATCGACCTTGCCGGTGCCGTCGAGGTTCATCTCGACCAGTACCGAGGTCTCCTTGGTGGTGCGTTCCACGCGGCCTACGCGGGGGCTCATGCGTCGTGCTCCTTCTTCAGTTCGCGTACCGCATCGAGGAACGCGTCGTTCTCTGCCGGGGTGCCCGCGGAGACCCGCAGCCATCCCGGTACGCCGTTGTCCCGGACCAGGACGCCCCGGTCGAGGATCCGCTGCCAGGCGGTGTGGCTGTCGGCGAAGCGGCCGAACTGGACGAAGTTGGCGTCCGAGTCGGTGACGTCGTAGCCGAGAGCGCGCAGCTCGGTGACGATCCGGTCGCGCTCGTTCTTGAGCTGCGCGACGTATCCGAGCAGCGTATCGGTGTGCTCCAGGGCGGCGAGCGCGGTGGCCTGGGTGACGGAGGACAGGTGGTACGGCAGCCGCACCAGCTGGACCGCGTCGACCACGGCCGGGTCGGCGGCGAGGTAGCCCAGGCGCAGTCCGGCGGCGCCGAAGGCCTTCGACATGGTGCGCGAGAGCACCATGTTCGGCCGGCCCTCGATCAGCGGGAGCAGCGAGGCGTGGTGGCTGAACTCGCCGTACGCCTCGTCGACCACGACCATCGACGGCCTGGCCGCCTGGGCGGCCTCGTAGAGCGCGAGCACGGTCTCCGCGTCGACGGCGGTGCCGGTGGGGTTGTTGGGAGAGGTGATGAAGACGATGTCGGGGCGGTGCTCGGCGATGGCCTCGCGGGCGGCCTCGACGTCGATGGTGAAGTCCTCGTTGCGCGGTCCGGAGATCCAGCCGGTGCCGGTGCCCCGGGCGATGAGGGCGTGCATGGAGTACGAGGGCTCGAAGCCGATCGCGGTGCGGCCGGGGCCGCCGAAGGTCTGCAGGAGCTGCTGGAGCACCTCGTTGGAGCCGTTGGCCGCCCAGACGTTGGCGAGGGCGACCTCGTGCCCGGCGGTGCGGGTGAGGTAGCGGGCCAGTTCGGTACGGAGCTCGACGGCGTCCCGGTCGGGGTAGCGGTTGAGGTCGCGGGCGGCCTCGCGGACCCGCTCGGCGATCCGGTCGACGAGCGCCTCGGGCAGCGGGTAGGGGTTCTCGTTGGTGTTCAGCCGCACGGGCACGTCGAGCTGCGGCGCCCCGTAGGGGGACTTGCCGCGCAGCTCGTCGCGGATCGGGAGATCGTCGATGCGGGTGCGGGGGGTGTTGCCGTTCGTCACTGCTGCGGGACCTTCCAGCCGAACCTGGCCTTGAGCGCGGCGCCGTGGGCGGGGAGGTCCTCCGCCTCGGCGAGGGTCACGACGTGATGCGTGACCTCGGCGAGCGCGTCGCGCGTGTAGTCGACGATGTGGATGCCGCGCAGGAAGGACTGCACGGAGAGGCCCGAGGAGTGGCAGGCGCAGCCGCCGGTGGGCAGGACGTGGTTGGAGCCGGCGCAGTAGTCGCCGAGCGAGACCGGGGACCAGGGGCCGACGAAGACCGCACCGGCGTTGCGGACCCGGTCGGCGACGGCGGCTGCGTCGGCGGTCTGGATCTCCAGGTGCTCGGCGGCGTACGCGTCGACGACCTTGAGGCCGTCCTCCAGGTCGTCGACCAGGACGATCGCGGACTGGCGGCCGGCCAGCGCGGGCTCGATCCGGTCGGTGACGTGCTTGGTCGCGGCGATCTGGGGCTTGAGCTCGGCCTCGGTGGCCTCGGCCAGTTCCGCGGAGTCGGTGACGAGGACGGCGGCGGCCATCGGGTCGTGCTCGGCCTGGCTGATCAGGTCGGCGGCGACGTGCACCGGGTCGGCGGTGGAGTCCGCGAGGATCGCGATCTCGGTGGGGCCGGCCTCCGCGTCGATGCCGACGCGGCCCTTGAGGAGGCGCTTGGCGGCGGCGACGTAGATGTTGCCGGGGCCGGTGACGAGGTTCACCGGAGGGCATTCGGCCGTTCCGTACGCGAACATCGCGACGGCCTGGGCGCCGCCCGCCGCGTACACCTCGTCGACGCCCAGCAGGGCGCAGGCGGCGAGGATGGTGGGGTGCGGCAGGCCGCCGAAGTCCTTCTGCGGCGGGGAGGCGACGGCGATGCCCTCGACGCCCGCCTCCTGGGCCGGTACGACGTTCATGACCACGGACGACGGGTAGACGGAGCGCCCGCCCGGGACGTACAGGCCGACGCGCTCGACCGGCTCCCACTTCTCGGTGACGGTGCCGCCGGGGACGACCTGGGTGGTGTGCGTGGTGCGGCGCTGCTCGCGGTGGACGAGGCGGGCCCGGCGGATCGACTCCTCCAGGGCGGCGCGCACGGCCGGGTCGAGCCCTTCGAGGGCCTCGGCGATCGCCCCGGCCGGGACCCGGATCGAGTCGAGCCGTACGCCGTCGAATTTCTCCCCCCACTCGATCACTGCCGCGGAGCCACGATGGCGTACGTCCTCGCAGATGGGCCGCACCGTCTCCAGGGCGGCTTCCACGTCGAACTCGGCACGGGGCAGCAGGTCGCGCAGGGCTCCGCCCTCGGGGAGGGTGTTGCCGCGCAGATCGATTCGAGAGATCACACCGCAATTCTCGCAGACCGCCTGTGGCGTCCGGTCGCCCGTATCACTGGCTGATACATGTTCCGGACGTCACTGCTGACCAATAGCGTTCAGGTCGTCACCCAGGGGGAAGAACAGCTCCGAGCGGAAGGGGCACCCGTGACCGAACCGCACGACGGCGATTTCCCGGACGGTCTGAGCGCAGCCGAGCTGGGTATGTGGCAGGCCTTCCGGAACGGCAGCACCTACGATCTGCGCGCCCGGGACCCGGCGCAGGACGATCCGTTCGCGCCGCGCGTCTGGGGTCCCGAGCGCAGTGTGGACGGGCGAGTCGTCGCCCGTCTGCTGCTCTCGGGTCCGCCGCCGCGGCCCGGCCGGGTCGCGGCGCTGAAGCTCCGGGGCGTGCGGATCACCGGGACACTCGATCTCGCGGGCGGGCGCGTCGCGCCGTACGTCGAGATGACCGGCTGCCGCTTCGAGAACGAGGTGGTGCTGCCGGAGTGCCACTTCACGACGTTGCGGATCGTCGGCTGTGCGATGCCGAGGCTGGAGGCGGCCCGGCTGCGCACCGAGGGCGACCTGCATCTGCCGCGCTGCCGGATCCCGCGCGGGATCCGGCTCACCGACGCCCAGATCGGCACCGATCTGCTGGTCAACCAGATCGAGATCGGCCCGGACCGGGGCGGGCGGGCGCTGGCCGGTGACGGGCTGGCGGTCGCCCAGGACCTCCAGGCGGAGCTGATCGAGGCGCGCGGCGAGCTGAGTCTGCGCGGGGCGAAGGTCGGCGGCTCGCTGAGCCTGCGCGGCAGCCGGCTGCGGGGCAGGGAGGGGCGGCGCGCGCTGAACGCCCCGCAGCTGACCGTGGAGCGGACGCTGTACATGAGCGAGGCGTGGGTGAGCGTCGACACCGGGATCCAGGGCACCACTCCCCCGTTCGGCATCGTCATGGCGTCGACCCCGGCGAACGGCACCCGTGCGCAGGGGTTCGAGTGCCGGGGCGGGGTGCGCCTGGACGACGGCCGGTTCGGCGACGCGGTCGATCTGCACAAGGCGCGGTTCGTGCTGGGCCGGCACGAGGAGCTGTCGCTGCGCCGGATCGTCACCCCGGAGCTGCGGTTCAACGTGGAACGGCCGGAGGAGGGCCGGGTCGTGCTGAACGGCGCGAGGGTCGTCACGCTGATCGACGTGTCGACCAGCTGGCCGGGGCCCGGCGGGCTGGCGATGGGCGGCTTCGTGTACGAGAACCTCGTCCCGTACGGGCACTTCCCGCTCTCCCGGCGCCTTGAGTGGGTGGCGGCGGCGACCCCGGAGTACGTCCCGGAGCCGTACGAGCGGCTCGCGACGGTGCTGCGCAACTGCGGGGAGGACGCGGACGCCCGGGAGGTGCTGCTGGCCAAGCAGCGGCGGCGGCGCGAGACGCTGCCGCTCGCCGCGAAGCTCTGGGGCTTCCTCCAGGACTGGACGGTGGCGTACGGCTACCGGCCGGGGCGGGCCGCGGTGTGGATGGCCCTGCTGTGGGCGGCGGGGACGCTGGCCTTCTCCCAGCACGTCCCGGCGGCGATCAAACAGGACGAGCATCCGCAGTGGAACCCGGCGCTGTACGCGCTGGATCTGCTGATCCCGGTGATCAATCTGGGCCAGGACGGCTACTGGCGGATGGAGGGCGGCTGGCAGTGGGCGTCGGCGGTGATCGTCCTGCTGGGCTGGATACTCGCGACGACCGTCGCCGCGGGCGCCTCACGGCTGCTGCGCCGGGGATGATGTGAAAACCGGCCACGGGCTGCCGGACGAGGGCCGGCCGACCGCCCGTGGCCCTCACCGCCGGACGGTCGGCACGGCGCCCGTGGGCCGTGGTCGAACGATCGCCCGAGCCACGTCCGGACCACCGGAGACCATCGGCCTGAAACAACAGGAACAAGCCAGATTCCCCACTTTCCTTTACTTCTTCTTGACTCAGTCCGATACAACCCATTCACTCGGCACCAAAGCTTCACAGCGAGCCTCTGGCGCCGTCCCGACCAGCGCTTTTCAATGGTCTGCACCATGCCGAACCTTCGTGCCCTGTTCCGTGCCGCGTGCACGCTCCGGCGCCCCGCACAGGGCTCCGCCGGACTGCCCGCGGACGACGAGGTGCTGCTCGACGCCCCCGACGAGCGGCTCTCCCCCGCCCTCGTCGCCGCCGCCCTCGGGGAGTACGGACCGGCCGCGAAACTCCTCGCCACCACCCGGGACGGTGCCGAGTGGGAGAACCGTGACCGCTACCTCGGCAGGCTCGTCGCCTTCGCCCGCAGCCGCGACGGCTGGCTGTCCGACTGGCTCGCCGCCGCCCCGCACGACCCTGACGCGCTGCTCGTCAAGGCCCAGCTGGCGGTCGGCCGGGCCTGGGAGTCGCCCGCCCGGGCCGAACAACTGCGCGAGGTGGGGCCGCTGATCACCGCGGCGGCCGAGAGCGATCCGCGCGACCCGGTGCCCTGGCGCCTCGCGCTCGACCACGCGCGCGGCACCCACGCCACGCACACCGTGTTCGAGGCGCTGTGGGAGCAGGCCATACGGCGTTCCCCGCACCACTACGGCTGTCATGTCGCGGCACTTCGGTACCTCTCCGCGGCCTGGTACGGCTCGCACCGCGAGTGCTTCGACTTCGCCGAGCGGGCGGCCGAGGACTCGCTGCCCGGCTCGCTGGTGCAGGCGCTGCCGCTGCGGGCCGCCTTCGCACTGCTGATCGAGGGGCCCGGCGCCCGGACCACCTCGGTGCAGGAGGAACGGATCGACGCGGCGGCGGATCTGGCCATCGCGCTGTCCGCCACGTTCGCGCCGGGCGACCCCTGGCCCGCCGAGGTCCGCAACCTGCTGGCGTTCGTGCTGGTCACCCGGGGCCGCTGGGACGAGGCGCTGGAACAGTTCCGGCGGATCGGACCCCACGCGGCGTCGTTCCCGTGGTCCTCGGTCGCCGAGGATCCGCTCGACCGGTTCCTGGCGGCACGGGACGACACGCGGCTCCGGGCGGCCTGCGCGACACCGATCCCGGGACGGGCCGACCGACGCGGGCCCGGCGGCCATTACGCTTGACCGTTGTGACCACCGCTCGCCTGCCTCTGTTCCCGCTGAACGCGGTGCTGTTCCCCGGCCTCGTGCTGCCGCTGAACGTCTTCGAGGAGCGTTATCGCGCCATGATGCGCGAGCTCCTGAAGACCGACGAGGACGAACCCCGCCGCTTCGCCGTGGTCGCGATCCGCGACGGCCGCGAGACCGCCCCGACGGGCGCCGGAATGCCGGACGCGGTGAACGTCCCCGCCGAGCGCGGCCCCGCCGACGGCTTCGGCCCCGACCCGGTCCAGACCTTCCACCGGGTCGGCTGTATCGCCGACGCGGCGAAGATCCGGGAACGGCCGGACGGCAGCTTCGAGGTCCTGGCGACCGGCACCACCCGGGTCAGGCTGCTCTCCGTCGACGCGAGCGGCCCCTTCCTGACGGCCGAGCTCGAAGAACTGGACGAGGGGCCCGGCGAGGAGGCGGGGGCGCTCGCCGAGGGCGTGCTGCGGGCCTTCCGCAACTACCAGAAGCGGCTGGCCGGGGCGAGCGAACGGTCCCTCACGACCGGAGCGGACCTGCCCGACGACCCCACCGTCGTCTCCTACCTGGTCGCGGCGGCGGCCGTGCTCGACGTACCGACCAAGCAACGGCTGCTCCAGGCGCCCGACACCGCGACCCGGCTGCGCGAGGAACTGACGCTGCTGCGCTCCGAGACCGCCGTCATCCGTCATCTGCCGTCGCTGCCCGCGGTGGAGCTGACCCGCGCCCCGTCCCACCCCAACTGATCCGACCGATCGAGGACCGTTCCCCCGTGGCGAAGAAGCCGAAGAAGCAGCAACAGTCCGGCGGCACCCCGGCCACGGTCGCCCTGACCGCGTCCGGCACGGCGTTCACCGTCCACTCCTACGACCACGACCCGGCGTCCGCCTCCTACGGCGAGGAGGCGGCCCAGGCGCTGGGCGTATCCCCCGACCGGGTCTTCAAGACCCTGGTGGCGGACGTCGACGGCACCCTGACCGTGGCGGTCGTCCCGGTGGCCGGCAGCCTGGACCTCAAGGCCCTGGCCTCAGCGGTGGGCGGCAAGCGGGCCACCATGGCCGACCCGGCGGCCGCCGAACGCACCACCGGCTACGTGCGGGGCGGCATCTCCCCCCTGGGCCAGCGGAAGCGGCTGCGCACGGTGCTGGACGCGTCGGCACGGGCCCACAGGACGATCTGCGTCTCGGCGGGCCGCCGCGGCCTGGAGGTCGAACTCTCCGCAGCGGACCTGGCATCACTGACGGGCGCGGTGTTCGCGGAGATCGGCCGGGGATAGCCGGGCTCCGAGCCCGTCCGGCACGCTACGACTGCGCCGGCGGCACCGCCGCCCCGCCCCCGGGTGCCCCGGGCGCACCCGGCACCCCCGGGAACACCCCCCACTCCGGCTCCGGATCCCGCGGCCCGAACAACGCGGTCAGCCCGAGATGCACCGCCATCGCCCCCAGCGGCCACGCCAGCAGCGCGCCCTTCGCCCGCAACTGGAGCGGCGCGTCGAAGACCACACCCTTGCCGACCGCCCGCGCGTGCGCGACCACGTCCTGGGTCGGACCGAGCCACACCCCCAGCCGCCAGGCCAGCAGCGAACCGAGCAGCCCGCCCAGCGCGAGCCCCACCACCAGGGCGATCCCGCCGCGCCGCTGGAACCAGAAGACCAGCGCCGCGGAGACCGCCCCGAAGGCCAGGCCCAGCAGCACGAACGTACCGTCGGCGCCGATCGCCTCCTCGCCCTCGCTGTCCTTCAGATAGACGGCGGTGCTGTCGGAGATCAGCGGGACCTTCGGTGCCAGCCACAGCCAGAGCAGACCGAGCGCGACACCGGCGACGACGAGGAGCAGGGCGACGACCACGGCCCGCCGCAGTTCCGGCGCGAGAGCCTTCTCCTCGGGCGCTCCCGGCAGCCCCTTCGGCTGGTGCGCACCGATCAGGTGGGAGCCCCCCGGGCCACCCCAGTTCGGCGGGGTCTGCCAGGGATCGTTGGACGAGGGCTGGTGAGGCGGTGTCAGAGGTGCGGTCACCGTGCCATCGTGCCAGGCGCCCCCGCACCGCGCCTCACCGGACCGCTGCCCTGCGGTACGCCCAGGTCGCCACGGCCAGCGAGAGGACGCCGACGACGGCGCAGACGGCGAGGTCCAGCGCGACGACCGCCCAGTCCGGGTGGGCGTCGAAGGACCGCGAGAGCGCCTCGACACCGTAGGTCGAGGGCAGCAGATCGCGCGCCCAGTCCACCGGCGCGGGCAGCCGGTCGGCCGGGAGCACACCGAGCAGCAGCGCCGCCGACATGCCCAGCTGCCCGAGGAGAGTGGCCAGCTCCTGCCGGGGAGCGAGCAGCCCCAGCGCCGCGCCCAGCCCGGAGAGCGCCGCCCCGGAGAGCGGGATGACGGCGACGAGCACCCACAGATGCGTCAGCGGCAGCCCGAACAGCACACTGCCGGCCACGGCCGTGACGATCGTGCCGGGCACGGTGAAGGAGGCGTACGCCCCGGCCGCGCCGAGCACCACCGCGGCAGGCGGCACCGGCAGGGTGGCGTAGTGGTCGAGTCCGCCGCCGGCCCGCAGCTGTCCGAAGTACTGGGCGAGGAGATTGAGCGCCACGAAGGCCACGACGAGGACGCTGGAGCCGGCCACGACAGCCCGCGCCTCGGAGCCGCCGTCGACGACCCCGCGCATCAGCACCATGATGCCGACGGACTGGAACGTCGCGACGAAGAGCAGCGGGATACGGGCGACCCTGGCCCTGGAGAGCTGGGCACGGTAGACGGCCGCGAGCGCGGGGAACAGCCGGGCCCGCGGCGCGAGCGGCGCGGGCGGCGCCCCCTCGTCGGCGGCGCCGTCACCGGAGGGACCGGCCCGGCCGTCCTCCGCGGCCCGGACGGGTCCGGTCACCGCGTGCGCGGGAACGATGCTCGTCACCTGGCGCTGCTCCTGTTCGCTCCCTGTCCGGCCGCGTACCCGCACCCGGTCGTCCCGCTCACCGCGGTCATGACTTCACCAGTCCCTTGGTCGCGTCCCCGCCGAGCGCGAGATAGACGTCCTCCAGGCTGGGCGTCGCCAGCGTGAAGTCGTCGAGGGCGGCGAAGGCCGCGCCGCCGGTGACCGCGGCGACCGCCGCCCGTGCCTCGTCGGGGCCGAGCCGCAGCACCCAGCGCCGCCCGGACTCCTGGGCCGAGGCGCGCAGCGCGGCCACCTCGGGTACGTCCAGGGGCGCCCGTTCGCGCCACACCAGCTCGACCCGGACCTCGCCCGCGACGCGTTCCTTGAGCCCGGCCGGGGTGTCGCAGGCGATGACCCTGCCGCGTTCGATCACGGCGACCCGGTCGAGGACCGTCTCGGCCTCGATGACGTTGTGGGTGACGAGCAGGACCGTCGTGCCGCGCTCGGCCCGGCGCCGGTCCACCGCGGCCCAGACGGCGCGCCGCGCGACGGGGTCCATGCCGGTCGTCGGCTCGTCCAGCACCAGCAGCGGCCGCTCGCCCACCAGCACGGCCGCGAAGCAGGCGAGCCGCCGCTGCCCCCCGGAGAGCTTCTTCAGCGGGCGCCCCGCGATCTCGGTGAGGCCGAGTTCGTCGAGCACGGCGTCGCGCTCGGCGCGGGCGTCCGCCGCCGTGAGGCCGCGCAGCCGCCCGGTGGTCTCGGCGGCGAGCGACACGGTCAGTTCGTCGAGGGCGGTGGACTCCTGCCCGAGGTAGCCGATCAGCCGGGAGGCCCGCTCCGGGTGGCGTACGAGGTCGTGGCCCAGCACGGTGACGCTGCCGGAGTCGGGGCGCATCAGTCCGGTGAGCTGCCGTACGAGGGTGGACTTGCCGGCGCCGTTGGGGCCGAGGAGTCCGAAGATCTCGCCGCGCCGCACGTCCAGGCAGATCCCGTCGGTGGCGCGTACCTCGGGTGTGGCGGGTGCACCGCGGCGGCCGCGGGCGGCGGGATAGGTCCTGACCAGATCACGCACCGCGCACACGGTCCCGGTCGCCGGCTGCGCCTGTGCTGTGCCCGTACTCACGAGGTACGAGGGTACGGGGTCGGATGCCCCGTAATGCGCCCGGGGCCACACCGGCCGGGCTCCGCCGGGGCGATCGGCGCCCGGGTCGCCCGTCCGTGGCCGCGCCCGGCGGTCAGCCGGCGGACGGGGTCGTCCGCTCCGCCGCGGGGGTGTGCTCGGCCGCGGCGCGTACATCGATCTCCCGCCAGAACCCCGCCCGGATCGCGTAGCGGTCGTGCTCGTCGATCTGGTCGTCCTTGTGGGCGAGCAGGCCGAACCGTGCCGCGTATCGCAGCAGTTCGCCGTCGATCCGGTGCGGGATGCGCGGGTACATGGTCGACAGCTTCTGCAGGTGGACGGTCTCCGGAAGCCGTTCCATCCAGCGACGGGCGAAGACCTGGCCCACCTCGAAGGGGTCTCCGCCGACGGTGGTGATGTCCTCCTCGCGGTCCGCCCAGCGCTGCTCGGCGCTGGTGAGCTGGGCCAGCGTCGGCAGGGACGCGGTCTCGGCGGGCTCGCCCAGCGGTCCGCCGCGGTCCGTCCAGCTCTTGTCCGAGGACCAGCGCAGGGTCGCGCCGGGCTGCGGGAGGTGCCGGTCGGGCTGGGTGCCGGGACCGCGCAGGCTGCCCGCCAGGTCCTTGGGGGTGGGGACGCCCTTGGCGGCGTGCACGGGGCGGTCGGTGGCGGCGCTCTGCCCGGACGGCGGGGCCGCGTCGTCGTCGGCTGCCGCCCGGGCCTCGGCGGCCCGCTCGGCGGAGGCGGCGAGGGCGGCCTCGGGCAGCGGTGCGGAGAGGATCGCGGCGATCTCCGGGCCGGGCGCGGGCGGCGGGGCGCAGACACCGCCGGTCTCCTTGGGCCGTACGGCCTGGGTGATCCAGGCCCGGTCCAGCACCCTTCGTTCGTCGGCCTCGGCCACCAGGTCCTCGGACTGGTTGTAGTCGCCGTCGGCGGCCTGGACGGCCCACAGGTGGACGGCGACGCCGTGTTCCTTGGCGGACATCAGACCGGGCAGCAGGTCGCCGTCGCCGGTCACCAGCACCACGTCGGAGCAGGCCCGGTTCCTGGCGAGCTCGGTGAGCTCGGCGTGCATCGCGGCGTCGACGCCCTTCTGCGCCCAGCGCCCGTCGCTGCGGGTCAGGGCGCCGAGCCGGACGGTCACCCGGGGCATCACGCGCAGTCTGCGGTGCTCGGGCTGCGGCACGCGGTCGGGGGCGCCGTCGAACCAGTAGATCCGCAGCAGCGGCTGCTGCGTATCGGCCTCGGCGCGCTCGCGCAGGCCCCGGATGAGGGCCGCGTGGTCGACCGTGATGCGGGAACGGGCGGGCTCCCCGGCCAGCAGGCTCGCCGCTGCGCCCAGCAGGTACCCGGCGTCCACCAGAACGACGCAACGGTCCACGCGATCCACCCTCTTCCGGAAGTTCGGGTGCGGTCTTTGCCAAGGGTTTCCTTCGAGTCTGCCCGACCGCGCAGGGGTTGACGTCCGGAACTCGATCATCGGCGTGGCGGATCGGGAAAACGACGCGTCCCCGCCCCTCACTACGCACGGTAATGATCCAAAATGCACGGGTTACCCCGCTATGTGAATCTGAACGCGGTCCTGGCCCCGAGAGTCCCCGTAGGAGGAACACCATGGCCAAGAACAAGAACCGCAAGCAGAGCAGCCGGCAGAACCACGCGTCCGGTCCGGAGCGCGGCGCGGAAGAGACCAAGACGAGCGCGTACGAGTCGCAGATACAGCCCCAGTCGCAGGCCCAGGGCAGCCCTGCCGACGTTGCCCGTAAGCACCAGCGGCGCTTCGGCCACAACTGACCGGAGCCGTCCCTGGTCCGGACTGCGGCCCGATGACCGAGAGGGGCGCCCCCGCTTTCGCGGGGCGCCCCTCTCGTACGTCCGTGCGGGAGAGCCGGCTCAGCCGGCCAGGCAGGACGGGCCGAGCAGCACCTTCAGGTCACCGAAGAGCGCCGGGTCGGGCTTGACCCGGTGCCGGTCGAGCCGGAGCACCGTGGTCTTGCGGGGGCCCTGGAGCCTGATCCGTACCTCGGTGTCGCCCCGGTGGCTGCTGAGGACCTCGCCGAGGCGGCTGACCATCGGCGGGGTGATCTTGACGGTGGGGATGGTGAGGACCACGGGGGCGTTGGTGCCTGCCGACGAGATGTCGGGGACCTGCATCTCCATGGCGACCAGCCGGGGCACGTCCTCGCGCTTGTCGAGGCGTCCCTTGACGAAGACGACGGTGTCCTCGACGAGCTGGGTGGAGACCAGCTGGTAGGTGGCGGGGAAGAACATGCACTCGATGGAACCGGCCAGGTCCTCGACGGTGGCGATGGCCCAGGCGTTGCCCTGCTTGGTCATCTTGCGCTGGAGGCCGGAGATGATGCCGCCGACGGTGACGATGGCGCCGTCGGCGTGCTCGCCGCCGGTCAGCTGGGAGATCGAGGAGTCGGCCTTGTCGGACAGCACGTGTTCCAGACCGAAGAGCGGGTGGTCGGAGACGTACAGCCCGAGCATCTCGCGCTCCTGGGCCAGCAGGTAGGACTTCTCCCACTCGATGTCGGAGAACTCCACGTCGAGCCCGAAGCCCGGCTCGTCGCTCTCCTCCTCGCCCATGCCGCCGAAGAGGTCGAACTGTCCCTCGGCCTCCTTGCGCTTGACCTGCACCACGTTGTCGATCATCGGTTCGTGGTGGGCGACCAGGCCCTTGCGGGTGTGGCCCATCTCGTCGAAGGCGCCGGCCTTGATCAGCGATTCGACGGTGCGCTTGTTGCAGACGACCGCTTCGACCTTGTCCAGGAAGTCGGGGAAGGTGCTGTACTTCCCCTTCGCCTTGCGGCACCGGATGATCGAGTCGACGACGTTCTGACCGACGTTGCGCACGGCGGTGAGGCCGAAGAGGATCACGTCGTCGCCCTGGGCGGCGAAGTTCGACAGGGACTCGTTCACATTGGGCGGCAGCACCTTGATGCCCATGCGGCGGCACTCGTTGAGGTAGACGGCCGACTTGTCCTTGTCGTCCTTGACCGAGGTCAGCAGCGCCGCCATGTACTCGGCGGGGTAGTTCGCCTTGAGGTACGCGGTCCAGTAGGTGACCAGGCCGTACGCGGAGGAGTGCGCCTTGTTGAACGCGTATCCGGCGAACGGGACCAGCACGTCCCACAGGGCCTTGATCGCGGCGTCGGAGAAACCCTTCTCCTTGGCCCCCGCCTCGAAGAGGACGAAGTTCTTCGCCAGCTCCTCGGGCTTCTTCTTGCCCATCACACGGCGCAGGATGTCGGCCTCGCCGAGCGAGTAGCCGGCGACGATCTGGGCGGCCTTCTGCACCTGCTCCTGGTACACGATCAGGCCGTAGGTGAGGCCGAGGACCTCCTTGAGGGGCTCCTCCAGCTCCGGGTGGATCGGGGTGATCTCCTGGCGGCCGTTCTTGCGCTCCGCGTAGTTCGTGTGCGAGTTCATACCCATCGGGCCCGGCCGGTACAGGGCCGAGACGGCGGAGATGTCCTCGAAGTTGTCGGGCTGCATCTGGCGCAGCAGGGAGCGCATCGGCCCGCCGTCGAACTGGAACACGCCGAGCGTGTCACCGCGGCAGAGCATCTCGTACGTCTTGGGGTCGTCCAGCGGGAGGCCGAGCAGGTCCAGCTTGACGCCCTTGTTGGACTCCACCATCTTCACGGCGTCGTCCATGATGGTGAGGTTGCGCAGGCCCAGGAAGTCCATCTTCAGCAGGCCGAGCGACTCGCACTGCGGGTAGTCCCACTGCGTGATGGTGACGCCGTCGGTGTGCCGCACCCAGATCGGGGCGTGGTCGACGATCGGCTCGCTGGACATGATGACGCCGGCGGCGTGCACGCCCATCTGCCGGACCAGGCCCTCGACGCCCTTGGCGGTGTCGATGACCTTCTTGACGTCCGGCTCGTTCTCGTACATCCCCCGGATCTCGCCCGCCTCGCTGTAGCGCGGGTGCTTGGGGTCGGTGATGCCGTTGAGGTCGATGCCCTTGCCGAGGACGTCGGCGGGCATGGCCTTGGTGAGCCGGTCGCCCATCGCGTACGGGTAGCCGAGGACCCGGGCGGAGTCCTTGATGGCGTTCTTCGCCTTGATCTTGCCGTACGTGCCGATCATGGCGACCTTGTCGGCGCCGTACTTCTCCGTCACGTACCTGATCACTTCGACGCGCCGGCGCTCGTCGAAGTCGATGTCGACATCGGGCATGGAGACGCGCTCGGGGTTGAGGAACCGCTCGAAGATCAGCCCGTGCTCGATCGGGTCGAGGTCGGTGATGCCCATCGCGTACGCCACGATCGAACCGGCGGCGGAGCCCCGGCCGGGGCCGACCGCGATGCCGTTGTTCTTCGCCCACATGATGAAGTCGGCGACGACCAGGAAGTACCCCGGGAACCCCATCTGGATGATGATGTCCATCTCGTACTCGACCTGCTTCTGCCGGTCCTCGGGGACGCCGCCCGGGAAGCGCCGGTCCATGCCGACGCGGACCTCTTCCTGGAACCAGGTGATCTCCGTGTAGCCGTCCGGGATGTCGAACTTCGGCATCAGGTCGCGCTTCTCGAACATGCCGGCGGTGTCGATCTGCTGCGCGACCAGCAGGGTGTTGGCGCAGCCCTCCTGCCAGGCGTCGGAGGAGTCGACGGCGTACATCTCGTCGGTCGTCTTGAGGTAGTAGCCGGTGCCGTCGAAGCGGAAGCGGTCGGGGTCGGAGAGGTTCTTGCCGGTCTGGATGCAGAGCAGGGCGTCGTGCGCGGTGGCCTCGTGCGCGTAGGTGTAGTGCGAGTCGTTGGTCACCAGCGGCGGGATGTTCAGCTTCTTGCCGATTTCGAGGAGCCCGTCACGGACCCGGCGCTCGATCTCGATGCCGTGGTCCATCAGCTCCAGGAAGTACTTGCCCTCGCCGAAGATGTCCTTGTAGTCGGAGGCGGCCTGGACGGCCTCGTCGAACTGGCCGAGCCGCAGCCGGGTCTGCACCTCGCCCGAGGGGCAGCCGGTGGACGCGATCAGGCCCTCGGACCACTGGGCGATGGTCTCCTTGTCCATGCGCGGCCACTTCTGGAGCCAGCCCTCGGCGTACGCGTCGGAGGAGAGCCGGAAGAGGTTGTGCAGCCCGGTGCTGTTCGCCGCCCAGATCGTCTTGTGGGTGTAACCACCCGAACCCGACACGTCGTCGCGCTTCTGGTGCGGCTGGCCCCACTGGATCTTCCGCTTGTGCTTGCGCGACTCCGGGGCGACGTACGCCTCGATGCCGATGATCGGTGTGACGCCCGCCTTCTGCGCCGAGTGGAAGAAGTCGTACGCCCCGTGCAGGTTGCCGTGGTCCGTCATCGCGATGTGCGACATGCCCATCTCGTTACAGGCAGCGAACATGTCCTTGAGCCGCGCGGCACCGTCCAGCAGCGAGTACTGGGTGTGGACGTGAAGGTGCGTGAAAGGCGGCTTGGTCACGGCGCTGTGCCTCCGGGAAACGGGCGATGGCGGGCTGGGGGGACAGCGTGGAAGTCTACGTCTTCGAGGTGACGGACGACGGGCACTCCCGGGTACGGTCGCGCGTTGGAAGGGCGAGGAAGCCCGTCCCATTTGTCATGTACTTCGTCATACACGCCAGGTACCAGGAGGCACCCAGAGATGTCGGAAGCGCAGACCGGCGCGGCACAGCGCGGGGAGCAGATTCTTGAGGTCTTCTACACCGCGTTCGGGGAGCTGCTGGCCGCCGATCCGGCTGCCTTCCGGGTCAAGTTCCGCAAGATGGCGGGCTCGGCCTTCGCCTTCTACCGGGGCACGGCGTGCCTGTTCTACAACGACCTGGAGCGGGAGCGGCACGGCGGCCCGTACCTGGACGAGCGGACCGGCCGGGTGTGGATCCACGGCGATCTGCACGCGGAGAATTTCGGCACGTACATGGACGCCAACGGCCGGCTGATCTTCAACGTGAACGACTTCGACGAGGCGTACGTCGGCCCGTTCACCTGGGACCTGAAGCGGTTCGCCGCCTCCGTCGCCCTGATCGGGTACGCGAAGGCGCTGGGGGACGAGCAGATCAGCGAGCTGGTGCGGGTCTACGCCACCGCCTACCGGGAGCGGATCCACGCGCTGGCGACGGGTGCGAAGAACGACGAGCTGCCGCCCTTCACGCTGGACACGGCCGAGGGCCCGCTGCTGGGCGCGCTGCGCGACGCCCGGTCGCTGACCCGGTTCTCGCTGCTGGACTCGATGACGGAGATCCGGGACTTCGAGCGCCGGTTCACCCCGGGCGGCGGCTCGATCGATCTGGACGCGGCGACGCGCTACAAGGTGCTGGCCGCCTTCGACGGCTATCTGGAGACGCTGCCGGAGTCGAGCCTGACCCGCCCCGACTCGTACCGGGTGAAGGACGTCGTCGGCCGTCGCGGCATCGGCATCGGTTCGGCCGGGCTGCCCTCGTACAACATCCTTCTGGAGGGCAACAGCGACGCCCTGGAGAACGATGTGGTGATCTACCTCAAGCAGGCGCAGACCCCTGCCGTCTCCCGGCACATCACGGACACCGCCGTGCGCGAGTACTTCCAGCACGAGGGCCACCGCACCGTGATCTCGCAGCGCGCCCTGCAGGCGCACGCCGACCCGTGGCTCGGCTGGACCGAGCTGGACGGGGCGGGCCAGCTGGTCGCCGAGGTGTCGCCGTACGCGGTCGATCTGGACTGGTCCGACATCGACGAGCCGGAGGAGATCGCGGCGGTCGTCGCCGATCTGGGCCGGGCGACGGCGACGATGCACTCCGCGGCGGACGACGAGAGCGGCCACTCGCTGGTGCCGTTCTCCACCGAGCGGGCGATCGACGCGGCGATCGCGGCCGACGAGGAGGGCTTCGCCGGTCTGCTGGTGGACTTCGCCCACAGCTACGGCGCCCGGGCCCGCGCCGACCACCAGATCTTCGTGGATCTCTTCCGCAATGGCCGTATTCCGGGGCTGTAGCCCCCCGTTGTCCGCCCCTTTAGGGGTCACTTACAGGTTGGCGTGCGACACTCCTCGGCGATGGACATATCCGGGACGCACCTCAGAGTCGTTCGCGCGGCGCTTTTCACAGCGCTCGTCGTGACGCTCTCCGTCGCGTCCCATGTGCTGCTCTCCCGGGTCCCGCTGCCGCTGACCGCCGTGGCCCTGCTGGCCGGCGCGGTCTTCGCCGTGGCGTACGCGCTGGCCGGCCGGGAGCGTGGCTTCGGGGCGATCGCCGGACTGCTGGTCCCGCTGGAGCTGGCCGCCGACACCTTCCTCACCACCGGTCAGCACGTCTGTTACGGCGCGGCCGGCGGCCCGATCGCGGGCCCGCTGCGCTCGGTCGGCGTCGATATGCTGTGCGGCGGCGCGATCGGCACCGGGGCGGCCCGGGCGGGTGCCGATGTCACCTCGTTCGCTTCGGTGGCCGACGCCGGACACACCACGGCCGCGCTGCTGGCCTCGCCCGGACCCGCGGTGCCGTGGCTGCTGCTCGCCGCCCATGTGACGGTCGGACTGCTCGCCGCGGCCTGGCTCCGGCGGGGCGAGTCCGCGCTGGCCCGTCTGCTGGAGGCAGCCGCCGCCCTGGCGTTCCGGCCGCTGCTGGTCGCGGTCGCCGTGGTCGGCACGGCCCGCCGTCCGGTACGCCGCCGGGTGCGGCCCGCCGGACCCGGCCCGCACCTGCTCGTACACGCCCGTCTGCTCGTGCACTCCGTGGGACGGAGGGGACCGCCGCGCTCGGCCTGCGCCATCGCCTGAGCACGCACATCCCCGACGACGTACCCCTCACACCATGGAGATACAGACATGAGCAAGCGCAACAGCCAGGCCAACAAGTCGGCCGCCCGCGAGCGGCTGCGCGCCGAGCGCGAGCGCCAGGCCAAGAAGGACAAGGCCCGCCGGCAGATCATCGTCGGCGTCTCGATCGTCGGCGTGCTGGCCGTCGTGGGTGGCGTCATCTGGGGCGTCATGCAGCTGAACAAGCCGTCCCACTGGGAGGCGGCCAAGGACGAGAAGAACGTGACCGCGCCCAAGAACACCTCGGGCAAGGACGGCACCACGGTCGTCATCGGCAAGTCGAGCGCCAAGAAGACCCTGGAGCTGTACGAGGACTCGCGCTGCCCGATCTGCGGAACGTTCGAGCAGACCGTCGGCGAGACGGTCCACAAGGACGTCGACGCCGGCAAGTACAAGATCCAGTACATCGGCGCCACGTTCATCGACAACGCGGCCAACGGCGAGGGCTCGAAGAACGCGCTGAGCGCGCTCGGCGCGGCGCTCGATGTCAGCCCCGAGGCCTTCCTCGACTACAAGTACGCGCTCTACTCCGCGAAGTACCACCCGGAGGAGACCGACGACAAGTTCAAGGACGACTCCTACCTGATCAAGGTCGCCGACTCGGTGGACGCGCTCAAGGGCAACGCCGCCTTCAAGAAGAACGTCGAGGACGGCACGTTCGACGGCTGGGCCATGAAGATGTCGGCGAAGTTCGACGACAGCGGCGTGAAGGGCACCCCGACGCTGAAGATGGACGGCAAGGCGCTCACCGACGGGCAGAGCGAGAACGCTCCGATGACGGTGGAGGCCTTCAACACCGCGATCACGGCCGCGCTGAAGGGCTGACCGGCCGGCGACCTCACGGCGGCGGCTCCCCCACGGGCAGGCGAACTTCCCTCGTTCGCCTGCCCGTTCGCCTTACCCGCCAGTAGGATTTTTGACCGTGACCAGTCGACAGCGCTTCTCACCGTCCTCCTCCCCCAGCCGCCGCACGGTCGTCAAGGCCGCTGCCGCCACCGTCGTCGCGGCCCCCGTGCTGGGTTCCGCCGCGAGCGCGCGCGCCGCGGACGGGCCCGCCTTCCTGCACGGCGTCGCCTCCGGCGATCCCCTTCCCGACGGCGTCCTCCTCTGGACCCGCGTCACCCCGACCCCCGACGCGGTGCCCGGTTCGGGCCGCGGCGCCGATACGGCGGTGCGCTGGGAGGTCGCCGAGGACAAGGACTTCGCCCGGGTGGTGGCACGGGGCACGACCGTCGCGAGGGCCGCTTCCGACCACACCGTCAAGGCCGATGTGCGGGGCCTGGCCCCCGCCACCGCGTACTGGTTCCGCTTCACGGCGGGCGACGGCACACCGGTCGTCTCACCGGCCGGACGCACCCGGACGGCGCCCGCGGCGGGGGCGGCCACGCCCGGTGTGCGGTTCGGGGTGGTGTCGTGCGCCAACTGGGAGGCCGGGTACTTCTCCCCGTACCGCCACCTCGCCGCCCGCGCCGATCTCGACGCGGTGCTGCATCTCGGCGACTACATCTACGAGTACGCCTCGGGCAGTTACCCGGACGCGAAGTACGTCGTACGGCCGCACGAGCCGAAGCACGAGATCCTCACCCTCGCCGACTACCGCACCCGGCACGCCACGTACAAGACGGACGCCGACCTCCAGACCCTGCACGCCACGCACCCGGTGATCGCGATCTGGGACGACCACGAGTTCGCCAACGACGCCTGGTCGGGCGGGGCCGAGAACCACACCCCGGGCACGGAGGGCTCCTGGGCCGACCGGGCCGCGGGCGCCAAGCAGGCGTACTTCGAGTGGATGCCGGTCCGCGCCGCCACCGAGGGCACCGTCTACCGGCGGCTGCGCTTCGGCAACCTCGCCGATCTCCACCTTCTCGACCTGCGCAGCTTCCGCTCCCAGCAGTCGTCGATCGGCAGCGGGGCGGTCGACGACCCGGAACGCACCATCACCGGCCGGGCGCAGCTGGACTGGCTGAAGTCGGGGCTGGCCGGCTCGGACGCCACCTGGCAGCTGGTCGGCACCTCGGTGATGATCTCGCCGATCGCGTTCGGTTCCGTGCCCGCGCATCTGCTGGCGCCGCTGGCCGAGTTGCTGGGGCTGCCCAAGGAGGGCCTCGCCGTCAACGTCGACCAGTGGGACGGCTACACGGACGACCGCAAGGAGCTGATCTCGCACCTGCGGGACCGGTCGATCACCAACACGGTCTTCCTGACCGGCGACATCCACATGGCGTGGGCCAATGACGTGCCGGTGAAGGCGGCGACGTATCCGCTCTCCGCCTCGGCCGCCACCGAGTTCGTGGTGACATCGGTGACCTCGGACAACATCGACGACATCCTGCATGTGGCGCCGCAGACGGTCTCGGTGGTCGCGGCCGCCGCGGTCAAGGCCGCCAACCGCCATGTGAAGTGGGTGGACATGGACTCGCACGGCTACGGCGTCCTCGACGTGACCGCCGAGCGCTCGCAGATGGACTACTACGCGGTCTCCGACCGGACGAAGCGGGACGCGACCTCCGCCTGGACGCGTTCGTACCGGACGCTCAGTGGAACGCAGAAGGTCGAGCGGGTGGACAGCCCGGTGCGCTGAGGGATCTTTTTCGGCCACCCCCGCACATGTTGACGGTGCATGACATCGCTACGGCGGGTGGTGTGTCCCACGGCCCGAATGGGGACACACCACCCGCCGGGGTAACGCCTACGGTTACGTCGCCATCTCAAACTCTGGAATGCGAAGAAAGATTCCTCCCGATTTCAACCCTTTGGCGAATATCTGATTGGGCCTGATCATTCCTCCTCCGGGGATGACATGCCCACGTAATCTCCCGGCGGCGGGTGAGGAAATGCCTCTCCCACACATCCGCGAGGAGTCCCCGTGCGCACTCTTGCCCGTATATCGCCACGTATGCGTAACCGTGCGATCGGCACCGCCGTTCTGGCCGGAACCCTGGCCCTGGCACCGCTCTCCGCCCCCTCCGGCTCCGCCGCTTCCGCCGCCTCCAAGGTCTCCGCCCCGTCCGCCCAGAAGTGCGGGGACGACGCGGGCACCAGCGCCACGGCACGGGAGGCCCGCCCCTCGGGCGCCGCCCACACGGACGACCCCAACGAACTGACCGCGGCCCAGGCCAAGTCCATGGACGCGCAGTTGAAGCAGAGACTCGCGGACCGCCGGCTCAGCGGCCCCTCGCTCGCCGCGGGCGCGACGATCCCGGTCTACTTCCACGTCGTGCACTCCGGGACGACCGGCAAGCTCAGCGCGTCCGCGATCAACAGCCAGATGAACGTCCTGAACGCCGCCTACAGCGGACAGGGCTCGGGCAACACGAACTCCGGCTTCCAGTACACGCTGGCCGGCACGGACTACACGGACAACAGCTCCTGGTACAACGGCGTCTCCCCGGGCTCCGCCGCCGAGACGGCCATGAAGTCCTCGCTGCGCAAGGGCGGCGCCAACGCCCTCAACATCTACACCGCCAACCTCGGCGGCGGGCTGCTGGGCTGGGCCACCTTCCCCAGCTCGTACAAGTCCAACCCCTCGGACGACGGCGTAGTCATCCTCGACGCCTCGCTGCCCGGCGGCTCCGCCACCAACTACAACGAGGGCGACACCGCCACCCACGAGGTCGGCCACTGGATGGGGCTCTACCACACCTTCCAGGGCGGCTGCAACGGAAACGGCGACTACGTCGCCGACACCCCGGCCGAGAAGAGCGCCGCGTACGAGTGCCCGACCGGGCGCGACACCTGCACCAACAAGACAGGGGTCGACCCGATCCACAACTTCATGGACTACACCTACGACTCGTGCATGACCCAGTTCACCGCGGGCCAGGTCCAGCGGATGAGCGACAGCTGGACCGCCTACCGGGGCTGACCCGCCCGAGGGGCCCTGCGCGGTGCGGGGCCCCTCCCCGCGTCACAGCGTGGCGAGGAAACCGAGCGCGACCTTCCAGGCCAGCTCGGCCGACGCCCGGTCGAAGTCGGGCAGTTCGGCGTCCGTGAAGAGATGGCCCGCGCCCGGGTAGCGGTAGACCTCGACATCGGCACCGGTCCGCTGCATCTGCAGATACCAGGAGTTGAGCCAGTCATGCGTCTCGAACGGGTCCGGGTCGGCGACATGCAGCTGTACGGGCAGCTCGTCCACGGAGGCGTTCTCGGCGATCTCCGAGGTGCCGTGGAACATCAGCAGGCCGCGGGCCTTCTCGTCGCCGAGCGCCAGGGTCTGCGCGGTGGCGGCGCCGAACGAGAAGCCCGCGTACACCAGGCCCCGGTCGGAGTAGGGGGCGGCGGCCAGCACGGCCCGCTTGAGCAGCTCGTCCTTGCCGACCTCCTCCTTGAAGGCCAGGCCCTCCTCGACGGTCTCGAACGTGCGCCCCTCGAAGAGGTCGGGCACCTGCACCTCGTGCCCGGCGGCGCGGAGCCGGTCGGCAGCGGCGTGCACCGCGGGGCGCAGACCGTACGTCGAGTGGAAAAGCATGATGTTCATGGGTCCCATGGTGCCAGCTACGGTCAGGGGCATGGAGAACGACGGGATGGAGAACATACTGCGCCCGCTGATCGTCGTCGGCGGCTCGGTCGTGATCACGCTGGTGGTCGGCGCGCTGGTGGATCTGCTGCTCAGACGGGCCGACGGCCGGCACCACGACACCCCGCTGTGGGGGCTGCTGCGGCGCTGCCGGATCCCGCTCCAGCTGACGCTCTGCACGGCGCTGCTGCGGGGCTCGTACACCCACACCCGGCTCGAAGTGACCCAGGACCAGCGGGCGGGGATCGGTCAGGTCCTGACACTGGTGCTGATCGGGGCCTCGGCCTGGCTGGTGGTGCGGATCGCGACGGCCGTCGTCGACTCCCTGTTCGCGCGGTACGCCGCGAACACCGCCGATCCGGCGCGGGTGCGGCGGGTCCGCACCCAGGTGACGCTCATCCAGCGGGTGGTCACCGCGATCGTGGCGACGGTCGCCTTCGGCGCGATGCTCCTGACGTTCCCCGCGATGCGGACCTTCGGCACCTCGATGCTGGCCTCGGCGGGTGTGCTCGGCATCGTCGCGGGGGTGGCCGCCCAGTCGACGCTCGGCAATCTCTTCGCGGGGCTGCAGATCGCGTTCGGCGACATGGTGCGCATCGGTGACACGGTGGTGGTGGACGGCGAGTGGGGCACGATCGAGGAGATCACCCTGACCTTCCTCGCGGTGCGGACCTGGGACGAGCGGCGGATCACGATGCCGGTCTCGTACTTCACCAGCAAGCCGTTCGAGAACTGGTCGCGCGGCAGCGCCCAGATGACCGGCTCGGTCTTCTTCCACCTCGACCACTCGGCCCCGGTCGCCGCGATGCGTGAGCGGCTGCGGGACGTCCTGGGCGAGTGCGCCGCCTGGGACGGCCGCGACTGGTCCCTCGCCGTCACGGACACCACACCGTCGACGATCCTGGTCCGCGCGGTGGTCACGGCGAAGGACCCGAGCGACATCTGGACGGTGCGCTGCGCCGTACGGGAGCAGCTCATCGGCTGGCTGCGGGACCATCACCCGTACGCGCTGCCGAGGGTCGCGACGGCGCCCGCGGCGCTGCCGCCACGCAGCGAGTGGCGGCCGCATCCGCCCGGCCCGGGGCACGAGATGCCGTCGGACCGGAACAGGTCCCCGCGCACGGGACGCGGCTGACCGGGCGGGCGGGCGCGGCCGTCCCCCGCCTCACCGCAGACTGCGGACGTCCAGCTGCCGCAGGACCCGGTCGACGATCTCCGGGTCCGCCCCAGCCTCGTTGCGGGCCGACAGCACCGCGTGGCGGGCGGCCGACATCATCTCGCGCTGGATGCGGCTGACCGCCTTGAAGCGCTCGGCCCGCTGCGCGTACGCCTCGCGGCGCTCGTCGTCGACCATGTCGGGGCTGATCCGCGCCCCTACGTCGTACGCCAGCCGGTGCAGCCGCTCGGTGACCTCGTCCGGGAACTCCTCGACCTCCTGGATCTCCTTGAGGCGCTGCTTCGCGGCCTTCGCGGCGCGGATCGCAAGGTCCTTCTCCAGCGCCTCCTCGGCGTCCGTGTCCGCCTTGACGCGGAGCTTGCGGACCAGCCAGGGCAGGGTGAGCCCCTGGACGACCAGCGTGGCCATGATCACCGCGAAGGCGATGAAGACGATCTCGTCGCGGCCCGGGAACGGCTTCCCGTCGTCCGTCTTCAGCGGGATCGCGAGCGCCAGCGCGACCGAGGCCACCCCGCGCATCCCGGCCCACCACATGACGACGGTCTCCCGCCAGCTGGTGGGGATCTCCTCGCTGACGTCGCGGCGGGTGTGCAGCCGCTTGGCCAGCCAGGTGGCGGGCAGCAGATACAGCAGCCGTACGCCGACGACCACCGCGACCACCACGAGTCCCCAGCCCAGCATCCGGAGTTCGCGCCCGTCCGCCGTGCCGAAGACGTTGTGCAGTTCGAGACCGATCAGCCCGAAGGCGACCCCGGTGACGAGTGTGTCGACGATCTCCCAGAAGGTGCGGCCGGTGAGCCGCCCGAGGACGTCGTCGGCGTCGGCGGTGTGCTCGGCGAGGAAGAGCGCGGTGGTGAGGACGGCGAGGACGCCCGACCCCATCAGCTCCTCCGCGAGCACATAGCTCACGAACGGCACCAGCAGGGTGAGGCCGACCTGGAGCGTGGCGTCGCCGAGCAGGCCCATGAGCTTGATGGTGAGCCAGCCGAGCACCAGACCCACCACCACGGCCACCACCGCGGAGAGGATCAGCAGCCCGAACGCCTCCGGCAGCGAGAAGCTCCCGCTCACCGCTGCGGCGATCGCCACGTGGTACAGCACGATCGCGGTCACGTCGTTGAACAGCCCCTCGCCCTCCAGGATGGAGACGAGCCTGCGCGGCAGCCCGACCGAGCCGGCGACGGCCGTCGCCGCGACCGGGTCGGGCGGGGCGACGAGCGCGCCGAGCGCCACGGCCGCGGCGATGGGCAGCCCCGGGACGATCGCGTTGGCGACCGCGGCGACGGCGGCCGTCGTGACGAAGACCAGCGCGACGGCCAGCAGAAAGATCGGTCGTTTATTGGCGGCGAACTGCCGCCAGGACGTTCGCTGCACCGAGGCGTAGAGCAGCGGCGGCAGCAGCGCCGGAAGGATGATCTCGGGCGGGATCTCCACGTTCGGCACGAAGCTGAGGAACGCCATGCCGACCCCGGCGAGGGTCATCAGCACCGGCGCGGGCAGCCCGAGACGCTCCCCCAGCGGCACCGTGACCACAGCCCCGAGCAACAGCAGGAGGAGCAGTGCCATTTGGTCCACGAGGTGCCTTCCGGAGCGCGGGTCGCCGACCTCCGTGATCGGCGGATCTGGGGTCAAAGCCTGCCACGCAAGGCCCGCAATCCAGACAACACCCCCTCATTCCAGCCTCGCCGAACAGCATTCCTCCGATGTATATGCGGTCGACCCCCTTCCGCTGCCCTCTCGGGGCGGGCAGTATGCGGCGTGCGTGATTCAGGGACAGGAACTCTCACCACATACATGACTGGCAGGAGAGACCACGTGACCCCGTTCTCCCGAAGGCATTTCGTCTCCACGGCCGCCGCCGGAACATCCGCGCTCTGGATGGCCGGCTCCCCCACCTCATGGGCATCGGCCGGCCCCGCACCGGCGGAGCACCCGGGCAGCGACATCCACGAGAGGACCGTCCGCGACGCCGCCATGATCTGGCGCACGCTCCCCGCCGACTGGCAGCAGGCCCCGTTCCTCGCCAATGGCTACCTCGGCGCCCAGCTGTACGCCGGAACGACCGCGAACACACTGAAGCTGATGATCAGTCACAGCCAGGTGCAGGACCAGCGCGGCCAGTGGCGCGGCGGCATCGGCTACTCCCGCCTCCCCATCGGGTACTTCACCCTGACCCTCGCCGGGGAGATCACCGCCGTCGACTGGACCCTGGACCTGTACGACGCCGAGCTGCGCGGCACCGTCACCACCACCCGGGGCTCGCTGGCCTTCTGCGCCCTCGTCCAGAACGACACCGGCGCCCTGCTGGTCTCCACCCGCCCCACCACCGGCGAGGAGTCCGCGGCCTGGTCCTTCCACTGGCTGCGGGCCGCCACCACCCGTACCAGCGGCAGACCCGAGGACTACACACCGAACCCGGACCCCCGGACCGGTGACGGCTTCGTCGAGCAGCCGCTGCTCGCGGGCGGCGGCTGGACCACCGCCTGGCGCGAACGGCGCGAGGGCACCGGCCGGCTGCTCGCCGCGCACCTCGTCCACCGCTTCCCCGGCCGGGTGTCCGAGGCGACGGCCGACGCGCTGCGGGCCGTGGACCGCACCCTGGCCACCGGCCCGGAGCGGCTGGTGGACCGCCACCGCCGCTGGTGGCACGCGTACTACCGGCGCAGCTTCCTCTCCGTTCCGGACAAGCGGCTGCAGAGCTTCTACCTCATCCAGCTCTACAAGCTCGCCGCGGCGACCAGGGCCGACGGCCCGACGATCTCCGAATGGGGCCCGTGGTTCCCCGAGGTCGGCAACAACTGGACCGCGGTCTGGTGGAACCTCAACGTCCAGATCGGCATGGCCCCTGTCCACGGCTCCAACCACCCCGAACTCGACTCGGTGACGGGTGCCTTTAGCCGCTTCGAGCACAACCTCCCCGCCTCGGTCCCGGCCGACTACCGCGACGGCGAGAGCTACGCGCTGGGCCACCCCTCCGACTGGCAGCTGCGCGCGGGCGACACCTACGACGTCGGCGCCCCCGGCTCGTCCCACGTCTCCGACAACTTCGGCAACCTCACCTGGGCGCTGCACAACGTCTGGCAGTCCTACCTGCACTCGATGGACCTGTCCGTGCTGCGCGACGTGGTCCACCCGATCCTCGCGAAGGCCGTCAACTTCTACGCGCACTTCCTGCACGAGGGCCCGGACGGCCGGCTGCACCTGCCAGAGACACGCTCCCCCGAGTACGCCGACGCCGTGGACTGCACCTATGACCTCTCGCTGATCCGCTGGGGCGTGCGCACCCTGATCGCGTCGGCGAAACTGCTGCGGAACAACGATCCGCGGCTGGGACGCTGGCAGGACATCGAACGGCGCCTGACCCCGTACGCCGAGGACCCGGCGGCCGGCGTCATGATCGGCAAGGACGTCCCGCTCGCCGACTCGCACCGGCACCACTCGCACCTGCTCTGGCTGTACCCGCTGCGCGAACGGAGCTGGGACCGGCCCGCGGACCGCGGGGTGATGCGGCGCTCGATGGACCACTGGGTCTCCATGCGGCAGCTGTGGCACGGCTACAGCTACGCCACCGCCTCGTCCATGTACGCGGTGATGGACGAGCCGGAGAAGGCCCTCGACCACCTGACCTTCTTCACCGACCTCAACGTGGTCGCGGACTGCCGGATGACGGTCAACACGATGTACCGGGAGGGCAAGAACCTCGCCCTGGAGAGCCCGCTGTCCGCCGCCCAGTCGATGCTCGACATGGTGGTGCAGGGCCACGAGGGGGTGGTGAAGGTCTTCCCGTCCGTCTCGGAGCGCTGGGCCGACGCGTCGGTCGCGTCACTGCGCACCCAGGGCGCCTTCCTGGTGGACGCGGACCGCTCGGACGGCGCGACGCGCTGGGTACGGGTGCACAGCGAGGCGGGCGCGCCGCTGACCCTGGACCACTCGATCAAGGGCCGGATCGAGGTACGGGACGCGCACGGGCGTCCGCTGCACTGGCGGGAGACGGGACCGGGCCGGATCGCTCTCGCCCTGCCGCGCGGCGGTACGGCGGTGGTCACTCCGCGGGGTTCGCGCCGCCCGCGGACGGACCCGCGCGATGTGCCGTCGAACGGCGCGTGGACCCGGTGGGGCCTGCCGGAGTAGGTCCCTGCCGGTCTCAGTCCCGCAGGGTGCGGCGCATCGCCCGGTGGGGCATGCCCGCGTCCGGGAACTCGGGGCCGTACGCCACATAGCCCAGGCGCTCGTAGAAGCCCAGCGCATGGGTCTGGGCGTGCAGGTCGACGGCGGCCAGGCCCAGCTCACGGGCCGCGTCCTCGATGGCCCGGACCAGCGCCGCGCCGACGCCGAGGCCGCGTGCCTCCCTGGTCACCGCGAGCCTGCCGAGCGAGCCGACGGCCGGGTCGCCGCCGGTCCTGGCCGCGGCGGCCGGGCCGTGCAGCAGCCGCCCGGTGCCGAGCGGCGAGCCGTCCGCCGCGACGGCGACGACATGCAGGGCGACCGCGTCGTACTCGTCGTACTCGATCTCCTCGGGCACGTCCTGCTCACCGACGAAGACGTCCTTGCGGACCAGGAAGCAGGCCGCGAGGTCCTGCTCGCCGACGGCGGTACGCGTGGTGTACGAGGCGGGTGTGCCGGTCATTCGCTCTCCGCCGCGATCCGGTCCAGGGCCTGCTGGAGGTCGTCCGGGTAGCTGCTGGTGAACTCCACCCAGCTGCCGTCGGACGGGTGCTCGAAACCGAGCCGGACGGCGTGCAGCCACTGCCGGGTCAGGCCGAGGCGCTTGGCCATCGTCGGGTCGGCGCCGTAGGTGAGGTCACCGACGCAGGGGTGGCGGTGGGCGGACATGTGCACCCGGATCTGGTGCGTACGGCCGGTCTCCAGCTTGATGTCCAGGAGGCTGGCGGAGCGGTAGGCCTCGATGAGGTCGTAGTGCGTCACGGAGGGCTTGCCCTCGGCCGTGACGGCCCACTTGTAGTCGTGGTTGGGGTGGCGTCCGATGGGGGCGTCGATGGTGCCGCTCATCGGGTCCGGGTGGCCCTGCACCAGCGCGTTGTACTTCTTCTCGACGACCCGGTCGCGGAACTGCGCCTTCAGCAGCGTGTAGGCGCGCTCGGACTTGGCGACGACCATCAGGCCGGAGGTACCGACGTCGAGGCGGTGGACGATGCCCTGGCGCTCGGCGGCACCGGACGTCGAGATCCGGTACCCGGCGGCGGCGAGCCCCCCGATGACGGTCGTGCCGGTCCAGCCGGGGCTCGGGTGGGCGGCGACCCCGACCGGCTTCACGATCACGACGATGTCGTCGTCGTCGTGCACGATCTCCATGCCCTCGACGGGCTCGGCGACGATCTGCACCGGAGCGGGGGCCTGCGGCATCTCCACTTCCAGCCAGGCGCCGCCCCGGACCCGCTCGGACTTCCCGACCACCGAGCCGTCCACCTGCACCTTCCCGGCGGCCGCGAGCTCGGCGGCCTTGGTGCGGGAGAAACCGAACATCCGGGAGATGGCGGCGTCGACACGCTCGCCCTCCAGGCCATCGGGTACGGGCAGGGTGCGGACCTCGGGATACGTACTCACCGTTCGAGTATGCCTTGCGGCCACTAGTCCTTGTGCACGGTGCCGTCGGGGTCCAGGCCCTTGAAGGAGAGGATCACGATCAGGATGCCGCCGCAGACGATCGCGGAATCGGCGAGGTTGAAAACGGCGAAGTGCGCGGGGGCGATGAAGTCCACCACCGCGCCCTGGAAGGTGCCGGGGGCGCGGAAGATGCGGTCGGTGAGGTTGCCGAGCGCACCGCCGAGCAGCAGACCGAGCGCGATGGCCCACGGCAGGCTGTAGAGCTTGCGCGCGAGCCTGGCGATCACGACGATGACGGTCGTCGCGATGCACGTGAAGATGATGGTGAAGGCCTCACCGATACCGAACGCGGCACCGGCGTTGCGGATCGCGCTGAGCTGCAGCCAGTCACCGATGAGCTCGATCGGCTCGTGGTGCTCCAGCTTCGCGACCACGATCATCTTGCTGATCAGGTCGAGGAGATAGGCGAACACGGCCACGACGAAGAGCACCGCGACCTTCCGCCCGCCCCGGCCCGGAGCCCTCTCGCCGCTCCGGTCATCGGCCCGGTCCGCGGCCTCGTCCCCTTCGGTCCCCCCCGTATCGGGGATGTCCGGCGTATCGATGGTGCGCTCCGCCTCTGCCACGTGAATCCCTCAACCTAGGTTCCTGACTGAGGACGAGGGTACGGCACACCCTGCGGGATCAACCGCGTCGTTCCTGCTTCTGTTTGTCCTCGACACAGAGCGTGGCGCGGGGGAACGCCTGCATCCGCGCCTTTCCGATCGGATTGCCGCAGATCTCGCAGAGTCCGTACGTCCCGGCGTCGAGCCGGGCCAGGGCCCGCTCGGTCTGGTCCAGCATCTCCCTGGCGTTGGCGGCGAGCGACATCTCGTGCTCGCGGGTGATGTTCTTGGTGCCGGTGTCCGCCTCGTCGTCACCCGCGCCGTCGCCGGAGTCACGCATCAGCCCGGCGAGCGCGGTGCTCGCGGCCTCCAGCTCACTGCGCAACCGCAAGGCCTCGCTGCTCAGCTCCGTCCGCGCCTCGGCCACCTCCTCCGGGGTCCAGGGGTCCTCGCCGGGCCGGACCGCCAGCTCGCCGGGGACTGTCGTGGCGAGACCGCCTGCCGGGGGCACGGGCGCCGCGCCCGTGCCTGCCGTGCGGGTCCGGGCCGCGCTCTTCTTGGCTACCACCGTGTGGGCTCCCGTCTTCTCGGCGGCCTCGGCCGCCCCCTGGGCCGCGGACGCGACCTTCTTCGAAGCTTTCCTGGCCGCGGTCTTCTTCGCAGCCGCCTTCCTGGCCGGCGTCCCGTGCCCGGCGGACGCCGTCTTCCCGGCCGCGGTCTTCTTCGCCGCAGGCTTCTTCGCGGCTGTCTTCTTCACGGCGGCCTTCGCCGCACCGGCCTCCGGGACGGTCTCCGTGCCCGCGTCGCCGTCCGGCGCGCCCGTGGAACCGGGCGACGCCGTCTTCTCTGCGGCGGTCTTCTTCGCCACCATGGCCGCGGCCCCTTCACATATTGTGATCTTGCACGCGAATCGTGCTGGGACGATAAATCGACCCCAGCCCCGCGGCAACGGGGCACGCCGCCGAATCGGTCCTCCCCGCGTCCGGACAACGGCCTGCCTGCCTGCGTTGTGCCCAGCCCACCGCCGGGTAATCCGTCTCCCGGTGCGCCGCCCCGACTCCGTACCCCGCCCTCTGCCCATTCGGGTCACGCCCCGCCCCTCGGGTTAAACCGGTCGGCCGTCCCCCGTACGGGCCCGTACACTGGCCCCAGCGAGAGGCGTGGATGGGACGAGTAGCGTCGTACGCAGCCAGGAGCGACCCGGGGACGGTGGAAGCCCGGGGGCGAGCGCGTCGTGAAGATCACCCGGAGCCGTCGGAAGAAAGCCGCAGGGCGAGTAGAACCGGCATCGCGACCCCAATGAGGGGGTCACGGGCACGCGCCCGGGGCCAAGGAGGGTGGTACCGCGGGAGCCGATGAGGCCCTCGTCCCTCCGACGGAAGTGGAAAACGTCCGCCGGAGGAAGTCCGCCCATGACATCGCCGCAGTACCACCAGGTACCCGCCCAGGTCGACCTGCCCGCGCTGGAGCACGCCGTGCTCGATTTCTGGCGCGACAGCAAGGTCTTCGCCAAGAGCCTCGAACAGTCCGAGGGCCGCCCCGAGTGGGTCTTCTACGAGGGCCCGCCCACCGCCAACGGCATGCCCGGCGCCCACCACATCGAGGCCCGCGTCTTCAAGGACGTCTTCCCCCGCTTCCGGACCATGCAGGGCTACCACGTCGGCCGCAAGGCCGGCTGGGACTGTCACGGGCTGCCGGTCGAGCTCGCGGTCGAGAAGGAGCTGGGCTTCAACGGCAAGAAGGACATCGAGGCGTACGGCATCGCCGAGTTCAACGCCAAGTGCCGTGAGTCCGTGACCCGCCACACGGACGCGTTCACCGAGCTCACGACCCGCATGGGCTACTGGGTCGACCTCGACGACGCGTACCGCACGATGGACCCCGAGTACGTCGAGTCGGTGTGGTGGTCGCTGAAGGAGATCTTCAACAAGGGCCTGCTGGTCCAGGACCACCGCGTCGCCCCCTGGTGCCCCCGCTGCGGCACCGGCCTCTCCGACCACGAGCTGGCGCAGGGGTACGAGACGGTCGTCGACCCGTCGGTCTTCGTCCGCTTCCCCCTCACGTCCGGCCCGCTGGCCGGCCAGGCGTCCCTCCTCGTCTGGACGACCACCCCCTGGACCCTGGTCTCCAACACCGCCGTCGCCGCGCACCCCGACGTCAGCTACGTCGTCGCGACGAACGGCGAGGAGAAGCTCGTCGTCGCGCAGCCGCTCGTCGAGAAGGCGCTGGGCGAGGGCTGGGAGACCACCGGCGAGACCTTCACCGGCCGCGAGATGGAGCGCTGGACCTACGAGCGCCCCTTCACCCTGGTGGACTTCCCGAGCGTCGGCGAGGGAAGCAACGGGCACAGCCCCGCCGAGGCGCACTACGTCGTCAACGCCGAGTACGTGACGACCGAGGACGGTACGGGTCTGGTCCACCAGTCCCCCGCCTTCGGCGCCGACGACCTCCTGGTCTGCAAGGCGTACGGCCTGCCGGTCGTGAACCCGGTCCGCCCCGACGGCACCTTCGAGGAGGACCTGCCGCTGGTCGGCGGCGTCTTCTTCAAGAAGGCCGACGAGACGCTCACCGAGGACCTGGCCGCCCGCGGCAAGCTCTTCCGGCACGTCCCGTACGAGCACAGCTACCCGCACTGCTGGCGCTGTCACACGGCGCTGCTCTACTACGCGCAGCCGTCCTGGTACATCCGCACGACCGCCGTCAAGGACCGGCTGCTCCAGGAGAACGAGAAGACCAACTGGTTCCCGGACTCGGTCAAGAACGGCCGCTTCGGCGACTGGCTGAACAACAACGTCGACTGGGCGCTGTCCCGCAACCGCTACTGGGGCACCCCGCTGCCGATCTGGCGCTGCGAGGACGGCCACCTCACCTGTGTCGGCTCCCGCGCCGAGCTCGGCGAGCTGACCGGCGCCGACCTCTCGGGCCTCGACCCGCACCGCCCGTTCATCGACGAGATCACGTTCACCTGCTCGCACGAGAACTGCCAGCTGGAGGCGTACCGCGTCCCCGAGGTCATCGACGCCTGGTACGACTCGGGTTCGATGCCGTTCGCGCAGTGGGGCTACCCGTACAAGAACAAGGAACTCTTCGAGAGCCGCTACCCGGCGCAGTTCATCTCGGAGGCCATCGACCAGACCCGCGGCTGGTTCTACACGCTGATGGCGGTCGGCACCCTGGTCTTCGACAAGTCGTCCTACGAGAACGTGGTCTGCCTGGGCCACATCCTCGCCGAGGACGGCCGCAAGATGTCCAAGCACCTGGGCAACATCCTCCAGCCCATCCCCCTCATGGACCAGCACGGCGCTGACGCGGTGCGCTGGTTCATGGCGGCCGGCGGCTCCCCGTGGGCGGCGCGCCGCGTCGGCCACAACACGATCCAGGAGGTCGTCCGCAAGACCCTCCTGACGTACTGGAACACGGTCGCCTTCCAGGCCCTGTACGCCCGTACGTCGAACTGGGCCCCCTCCGCGGCCGACCCCGCCCCGGCGGACCGCACGGTCCTGGACCGCTGGCTGCTGAGCGAGCTGAACGCGCTGGTGGACCAGGTCACGCAGGCCCTGGAGGGTTACGACACCCAGCGCGCCGGCAAGGTCCTGTCCGCCTTCGTCGACGACCTCTCCAACTGGTACGTACGCCGCTCGCGCCGCCGCTTCTGGCAGGGCGACAAGGCGGCGCTGCGCACCCTCCACGAGGTCATCGAGACGGTGACCCGGCTGATGGCCCCGCTCACCCCGTTCATCACCGAGCGGGTCTGGCAGGACCTGGTCGTCCCGGTCACGCCGGACGCCCCCGAGTCGGTCCACCTCTCCGGCTGGCCGAAGGCCGACCCGGCGGCGATCGACCCGTCCCTCTCCACACAGATGGCACTGGTGCGCCGCCTGGTCGAGCTGGGCCGCGCCACCCGTGCCGAGTCCGGTGTGAAGACCCGCCAGCCGCTGTCCCGGGCCCTGGTCGCGGCGGCCGGCTTCGAGTCGCTCTCCCCCGAACTGCGTGCCCAGATCACCGAGGAGCTGAACGTCTCCTCGCTGGCCTCCCTGTCCGAGGTCGGCGGCTCGCTGGTCGACACGACGGCGAAGGCGAACTTCCGGGCGCTCGGCAAGCGGTTCGGCAAGGGTGTCCAGGCGGTGGCCAAGGCGGTCGCGAACGCCGATGCGGCGGCCCTCTCGCTGGCCCTGCGCGAGGGCACCGCGTCGGTCGAGGTGGACGGCGAGACGGTCGCCCTCGCGCCGGACGAGGTGATCATCACCGAGACCCCGCGCGAGGGCTGGTCGGTCGCGTCCGACTCGGGCGCCACGGTCGCCCTGGACCTGGAGATCACCCCGGAGCTGCGGCGCGCGGGCCTCGCCCGTGACGCGATCCGCCTCATCCAGGAGGCCCGCAAGAACAGCGGCCTGGACGTCGCCGACCGCATCGCCGTCCGCTGGACGTCGGCCTCCCCCGCCACGGTGGAGGCCCTGACCGAACACGCCGCCCTGATCGCGGACGAGGTCCTGGCCCTGGACTACGCCCAGGGCGAGGCGGACCCGACGTACGGCGAGCCGTTCGAGGACGAGGGCCTGTCCCTGACGTTCCGCCTCCGCAAGACGGATCAGTAACCCGCGCACACCGGGAGGGCCCGGCCGGACCGATGTCCGGCCGGGCCCTCCCGGTGTTTCACCGGTCTCCCAGCGCCGCGATTCCAGCCCCTCCCGCTCTCACCCCTCCAACCCGTCCGGCGTCCCCTTCGGCGAGCCCGGCGTCCCCTTCAGCCCCTCCGGCGATCGAGGGGCGGGGTCCGGGGCAGAGCCCCAGGTCCGGGAAGGAGCGAGGAGGGGAACAGCCCCGCGCAGCGGCCCGCACCCCACAACACCCGCACCGGCACCACCCGCAAAGCGACCCGTCCCGCCCCGCGCACGGCAAAAGGGCCGGGCCCCGGGGAAACCCCGGGGCCCGGCCCTCAGCCTGCCGACGGCTACGCGCTCATCGCGCGCACCCGGCTCAGTTGTCGTCCTCGTCGATCAGGAACCCGCGCATCGGCGACGGAGCCTGCTGCATCGGCTGCGGCGCCTGCGGCCGCACCGGCGCCATCGGCTGGGTCATCGCCGGCGACATCTGCTGCTGACCACCGTACGAGGGCCCACCGCCCATGGACGGGGCGCCGCCCATCGGCTGGTTGCCGTGGTTGCCGCCCATGGTGTGGCCCATGGCACCCGCACCGGCCGGAGCCAGCGAGGGCGACGGCGGCAGCGAAGCGGTCGCGGGAGTCCGCGGCGGAGCCAGCGAGTCGTCCGCCTGGGTCTCCAGCTGACGCAGCTGGCTCTCCAGGTAGGACTTCAGACGGGTCCGGTACTCACGCTCGAAGCCACGCAGATCCTCGACCTTGCGCTCCAGCGTCGCGCGGGCCGACTCCAGCGAGCCCATCGCCACGCGGTGCTTCTCCTGCGCGTCCCGCTCCAGGGCGTCCGCCTTGGCACGGGCGTCGCGCTCCAGGCCCTCGGCACGGCTGCGCGCCTCGCCGACGATCTTGTTGGCCTCGGAACGGGCCTCCGCGATCGCCTGGTCGGCGGTCTGCTGCGCGAGCGAGAGAACACGGGCGGCGCTGTCGCCACCGGGGCCCTGACCGGGCTGCTGCATCTGCGGCTGCTGCATCTGCTGCATCTGCTGCTGCGGGGCGTGGCCACCCATGGGGCCGCCCATCGGGCCGCCCATGGGGCCGCCCTGCATCGGACCGGGGCCGTGCGGGCCCTGCGGACCGGGGCCGTGCGGGCCCTGGGGACCAGGACCGTGACCGCTGGGACCGGCGGGCAGCTGCGGAGCACCACCGGGCAGCTGGGGGGGACCCATCTGCGGGGGCTGCTGCTGGACCGGCGGACCCGATATGGCGGCGGGCACAGGTGCCCCGGGCCGGTCCTGCGGCTCCGGCTTGCGCATGCCCTGCTGCTGGTTCTGCGCGGCGGCACGCGTGGCGGCGGCCAGCTTCGCGCGCAGGTCCTCGTTCTCACGGAGCAGGCGGGTCAGCTCGGACTCGACCTCGTCGAGGAAGGCATCGACCTCGTCCTCGTCATAGCCTTCTCGGAGGCGGACGGTCGTGAACTGCTTGTTCCGCACGTCCTCAGGAGTCAGCGGCATCTCTTCTTCACCTCTACGTAGTCGTCGGCAGTCGGCAAGACCGTATCGCTCACAGCCTGATCACGATGCTGATCAGGATGTAGACGATGATCATCAGAACGAAGAAGGACAGGTCGAGTGCCACGCCCCCGAGACGCAGCGGCGGGATGAATCGCCGCAGAAGCTTGAGCGGTGGATCGGTGACAGTGTAGGTGGCCTCAAGTATGACCACCATCGGCTTGCCGGGCTGCCATGAACGTGCGAACTGGAAGACGTAGTCCATGACCAGCCGGAAGATCAGCACGATGAGGAAACACATCAGCGCGATATAGACAACCTGCAGTGCGACGCCCATTTCGCGCTTCCCTCTCCCCTGGCTCTCGTAAGCTCCGGCCTCGCGGCCGGGTCGTTCCCGGTGTCGTGTTCTCAGCTCTGGTTGAAGAATCCGCCCTCAGCGATGCGGGCCTTGTCCTCCGCCGTGACATCGACGTTAGCAGGCGACAACAGGAACACCTTCTGCGTCACGCGCTCAATGCTGCCATGGAGACCGAAGACGAGTCCTGCGGCAAAGTCGACAAGTCGCTTTGCGTCCGTATCGTCCATCTCCGTGAGATTCATGATCACCGGAGTGCCCTCACGGAAGTGTTCCCCGATGGTACGGGCCTCGTTGTAGGTCCTGGGGTGCAACGTGGTGATGCGGTAGGGCTCCCGCTCGGACACGACCTTGGGCATGATCACCGGTGCGTTCTTCTCCATGTTCGGGCGTTCAGGTGTGATGGATGCCACGGGTGCGATCCGGGCGGGTCGCTCTCTTTCCACCGGGATCTGAACCGGCTCCCGCTGTGCGGGAGGCTGCACCGCTCGCACCGGTTCGTCCCGTTCCCGGTCCCGCTCCACCTGATGCGCGGGCTGGTGCCGCCGCCGGTCGCGCTCGGGCTCCGGCTCGGGTTCGAATTCGTCGTCGGGGTCGAACCCCGGACCGTCGTACCCATCGTCCTCCACGAGGCCGAGGTAGACCGCCATCTTGCGCATCGCGCCGGCCATGCTCTGAGTCCTCCGCTCTGTGGTGGATCGGCATCTGTCACCAAGTGCCCCGCGATCCACTGAGGCCTGCCCGCCATGGGCGGGAATGACCATATTTTCTGCTGTGGTCCGACCTGCTTGGCGACGTTACCCGAGCCCGGGTCGGACTCCGAGTACCGCCGTACCGACGCGCACATGTGTCGCTCCGGCCGCGACCGCGTCCTCGAGGTCCGCGCTCATTCCCGCAGAGACCATGTTCGCAGCCGGATGGTTCCCGCGCAGGCGGGATGAGAATTCCATCAGCCGGTCGAAGGCGGCCCGTTGCCGTCCCGCGTACGGCCCGGCGAGCGGTGCGACAGTCATCAGACCGCCGAGCCGCAACCCGGGCGCGGCGTCGACCGCGGCGGCCAACTCCTCGATCCCGTCCGGCGCGACGCCACCCCGGTCGCCCCGCTCGCCGCTCTCGGCGTCGAGCGCCACCTGGATGAGACAGCCGAGTTCGCGTCCCTCGCGCACGGCGGCGGCCGAGAGTGCCGTGACCAGTCTGACCCGGTCCACCGACTGCACGACATCGGCATAACCCGCCACAGAACGAACCTTGTTCGTCTGCAATTGACCGACAAAGTGCCATGTCAGCGACAGATCCGCGCATTCGGCTGCCTTGGGCGCCGCGTCCTGGTCACGATTCTCTGCGACATGACGTACACCCAGTTCGTGCAGAATCCGCACATCGCTCGCCGGATAGGTCTTGGTGACCACGATGAGGGTCACTTCCTCCCGCCCGCGACCGGCGGCGGCACAGGCGGAAACAATGCGTTCCTCCACCCGCGCCAGATTTTCGGCGAGTTGAGCCTTACGGTCCGTCATGCCCTATCAGTCCAACCAGACATATCCGGCGAGCCGCCCGGTGGTGCGGTCGCGGCGGTACGAGAAGTGGTCACTCGATTCGAGGGTGCAGACCGGCGAGGCCCGCCGGTCCACGACCCCGAGTGCTTCGAGCTGGGCATGGACCCCGGCGGTGACGTCCACGGCCGGAGTGCCCCAGCTGGTCTCGGACCAGGCGGCCGGGACGCTCCGGGCCACTTCGGCCCGCATGTCGGCCGGGACCTCGTAGCAGCGTCCGCAGACCGCCGGCCCGGTGCGGGCGACGATCCGGGAGGTGTCGGCGCCGAGCCCGACCATGGCCTCGACCACGGCGGGGACGACCCCGGCGACCAGGCCCGGACGGCCCGCGTGCGCCGCGGCCGCGATACCGGCGACCGGATCGGCGAGCAGTACGGGGGTGCAGTCGGCGGTGAGCACGGCGAGCGGGAGCCCGCGCCGCGCGGTCACCACCGCGTCCACCGCGGGGATCTCCGGGGCATCCGTCCACGGCCCCTCGACGACCGCGACGTCCCGCCCGTGCACCTGGTTCATCCAGACGACCCGCGCCGGATCCAGGCCGAGGGCCCGGGCGGCACGTTCGCGGTTGGCCAGAACGGCGGCGGGGTCGTCTCCGACCGCGCCGCCGAGGTTGAGCTCCTCGTACGGAGCGGCGCTCACTCCGCCCCACCTGTCGGTGAAGGAGAAGTGGGCGCCGCCCGCCGAGGACCGTGCGTGGTGCTGAGCTATCACTTCAAGAAGTCCGGAACATCCAGCTCTTCGGCCTGCGAGTCCTGGTACGCGGGACGGGCCGGCGGGACGTGCGGCGCGCTGACCGGCGGCAGGTGGGTCTCGCTCGCCACCGGTACGGGCTCCGCCTGGGCCGACGGCTCCTCGCGGATGGGCACGGAGCCCAGTCCACCGCCCTGACGCACGGGCTCCGGGGTCCGGACCGGCGCGGCCGACTCCTCGCGCTTGGCGGAGTTGGCGCCCAGGACGTTCTCGCGCCGGGCCGGCGGCTGCCCGCCGTCGAAGCCCGCGGCGATCACGGTGACGCGTACCTCGTCGCCCAGTGCGTCGTCGATGACCGCGCCGAAGATGATGTTCGCCTCGGGGTGCGCCGCCTCGCTCACCAGCTGGGCGGCCTCGTTGATCTCGAAGAGACCGAGGTCGCTGCCGCCGGAGATGGAGAGCAGGACACCGCGGGCGCCGTCGATGGACGCCTCCAGGAGCGGCGAGGAGATCGCCATCTCCGCGGCGGCCACCGCGCGGTCGTCGCCGCGGGCCGAGCCGATGCCCATGAGCGCCGATCCGGCCTCGGACATGACCGACTTGACGTCGGCGAAGTCGAGGTTGATCAGACCCGGGGTCGTGATGAGGTCGGTGATGCCCTGGACACCCGAGAGCAGCACCTGGTCGGCCGACTTGAAGGCGTCGAGCACGCTGACCTGGCGGTCCGAGATGGACAGCAGCCGGTCGTTGGGAATGACGATGAGGGTGTCGACCTCTTCGCGGAGCTCGGCGATGCCGTCCTCCGCCTGGTTGGCGCGCCGTCGGCCCTCGAAGGTGAACGGGCGGGTGACCACGCCGATCGTCAGGGCGCCGAGCGAGCGCGCGATGTTGGCGACGACGGGTGCGCCGCCGGTGCCGGTGCCGCCGCCTTCTCCGGCGGTGACGAAGACCATGTCGGCCCCCTTGAGGACCTCCTCGATCTCCTCACGGTGGTCCTCTGCCGCCTTGCGACCGACTGCCGGGTTGGCGCCGGCGCCAAGGCCGCGGGTGAGTTCACGGCCGACGTCGAGCTTGACGTCGGCGTCGCTCATCAACAGGGCTTGCGCATCCGTGTTGATCGCGATGAACTCGACGCCCTTGAGACCGACCTCGATCATTCGGTTGATGGCATTGACACCACCGCCGCCGACACCGATGACCTTGATGACTGCGAGGTAGTTCTGCGGTGCTGCCACGTCGAAGGCCTCTCGCCTCGAGTTACGTGTCGTCGCTTCGCGGTAGTCCCGCCGCGACGACGGATGCCGATTGGGGCGGTCCGAAACGCCGACCCAAACCCTAACGTTGAAGTTTAGGGTTACCAGTGTGTCTGCTTCATGGACTCTTCCGAACAGGACACTAAGTCGACAAGTGGCGCACGTTCAACGAACACGCCGAACCTCCCGTTTTTCTTTTCACCCTATGTGATCACCCGTAGCGCTGACCAACCAGGGTGCTGGCCAGGCCAAATGTGCGTCAACTGCCCGACGCCGCAGGGGCGGTGGGCGCACTCACGTCGAAGTGTCCCGCTTTGGGTGCGGCTTTCATGAGTGCGGTGAGAACTCTCGCCTTCACCGGACCCCCTTCGCCGCTGCCCCAGATCACCGTGCGCCCCCGGGTGAGCTCCAGGGAGATCGAGTCGTACGAAGTGACCCGTACGACCTCGGTGTCCTTGGCGACAGCACCCGGAAGTCCGCCCGCGACCCGGACCGCTTCCCGCACCAGCCGGTCCCTGCCGAAGCGGCGCAGACCGGCGGACCGATCGGGTTTCAGTTCCAGCAGGGGTACGCGTCCGGGCGACTTGTCCACAGTTGCGAAATGCACGCCTTTCGCGTCCACTTCGATGAATTTCGCACCCTTTTTCACCAACAGGACCGGCTGTCGTTCCGTCACCTTAAGTCCGATTCCGTGCGGCCATGACCGTACGACATCCACGGAATCGATACGAGGCAACTTCTGGCGCAATCGCGCGGCGATGGCGTCGGTGTCGACGGAGACCAGCGGGGCCCCGATCGGGACCGCCGCGGCGGCCTCCACCTCGGCCGGTGTCAGTACGTCGACACCGGTGGTCCTGACCTGTTCGGCCCGGAGCCAGGACGAGCCGTAGAGCGCCCACACGACACCGGAGGCGAGCAGCAGCACCAGCAAGCCGCTCACGATCAGGGTTCTGCGACTGGGCAGTCGGCGCCCTTCGGGGCGCGGGCGCGGCGGGCGGGCCGGGGAGTCCTTCCGCTGCCCTGTGCCGCGCTGGGCGGTCGTCGGTCCGGCCACGCTCGCTCCTTACGCCGGGTCCGGGGGCGCCGCCCCCGGACCCGTCCGCCTCACGCGCCTCGGCGTGCGGCAATCGCCTCGTACACCATGCCGACGAGCAGGTCGTCGGCGTCCCGGCGGCCGAACTCGGCGGCGGCGCGGGACATCTCGTACAACCGGTGCGGATCCGCGAGCACCGGCAGGACGTTGCCCTGCACCCACTCGGGGGTGAGCGCCGCGTCGTCCACCAGCAGACCGCCGCCGGCGTTGACCACCGGCTGGGCGTTGAGCCGCTGTTCGCCGTTGCCGATGGGCAGCGGGACGTAGGCGGCGGGGAGCCCGACGGCGGAGAGTTCGGCGACGGTCATCGCGCCGGCACGGCAGAGCATCATGTCGGCCGCGGCGTACGCGAGATCCATCCGGTCCACGTACGGTACCGGGATGTAGGGCGGCATCCCGGGCATGTTGTCGACGCGCGGCAATTCGTTCTTCGGTCCGACCACGTGCAGGATCTGGATGCCGGAGCGCTGCAGCAGCGGAGCGACTCTCTGGACCACCTCGTTGAGGTGGCGGGCGCCCTGCGAGCCGCCGGAGACCAGCAGCGTCGGCAGGTTGGGGTCGAGACCGAAGGCGGCACGCGCCTCGGGGCGGACCCGGGCCCGGTCCAGGGTGGCGATGGTGCGGCGCAGCGGGATGCCGATGTAGCGGGCGCCGCGCAGCTTGCTGTCGGGGGTGGAGACGGCGACGCCGTGGGCGTACCGCGAGCCGATCTTGTTGGCCAGGCCGGGGCGGGCGTTGGCCTCGTGGACGACGATCGGCACACCGGCCCGCTTGGCGGCGAGGTAGCCGGGCAGGGCGACGTAGCCGCCGAAGCCGACGACGCAGTCCGCCTTGGTGCGTTCCAGGATCTGCTCGGCGGCCTTGATGGTGCCGCGCAGCCGTCCCGGGACGGTGATCAGTTCCGGGGTGGGCTTGCGCGGCAGCGGCACGGCCGGGATCAGGGCGAGTTCGTACCCCCGCTCGGGTACGAGCCTGGTCTCGAGTCCGCGCTCCGTGCCGAGGGCAGTGATTCCCACGGTCGGGTCCTGCCTGCGCAGGGCGTCCGCGAGGGCAAGCGCGGGCTCGATGTGGCCGGCGGTCCCCCCACCGGCGAGTACGACATGCACCGAAATTCACCGCTCTCCGGACGGACGCTTCTTGACGCGCCGTCTCATCGTCTTCCATCTCACCCCGGGCCTCCGCATGGCCAGGGCCGCCTTCGCTGCGGGATCCTCTCGCGCGAACGCGATCAGCAGCCCGACGGCGAACATGGTCGGCAGCAGGGCCGATCCTCCGTAGGAGAACAGCGGGAGCGGGACACCGGCGATCGGCAGCAGGCCGAGCACCGCACCGATGTTGATCACGGCCTGCACCGTGATCCAGGTGGTCACACCTCCCGCGGCGTACCTCACGAAGGGGTCCTCCGTGCGTCCGGCCACGCGGATACCCGCATAGCCTAGAGCCGCGAAGAGGGCGAGTACCGACAGCGTCCCCGCCAACCCCAGTTCCTCCCCGGTGATGGCGAAGATGAAGTCGGTGTGCGGTTCAGGTAGTTGGCCCCATTTTTCCACACTCGCACCGAGTCCGGAACCGAACCATCCGCCGGACGCCAGAGCATAGATCCCGTGCACCGCCTGCCAGCAGGAGTCGCCCGGTCCGGGCTCGCTGGCGCCGATGCAGGCGAGCCTGGACATCCGGTTCGGACTGGTCTTGATCAGCACGAAGGCGATCAGCGCGGCGAAGCCCAGCACCCCTCCGAAGAGCCGGGTGGGCGCCCCGGCCAGCCAGAGCAGTCCGAACAGGATCGCGGTGAGAATGATCGCAGTTCCCATGTCGCCGCCGAGCATGATCAGCCCGAGGAGCATGAAGGCGACGGGGACGAGCGGGACGAGCAGGTGTTTCCACTGCGTCAGCAGTCGTTTGTCCTGTTTGCGGGCGAGCAGGTCCGCGCCCCACAACACCAGGGCGAGCTTGCCGAATTCGCTGGGCTGGAGCTGGAAGGGGCCGCCCAGGTAGAGCCAGTTCCGGTTGCCGTTGACCGACATCCCTATCCCGGGCACCTGGACCAGCACCATCAGGAAGACGGTTCCCATGAGCAGCGGGTAGGCGAACGCCCGGTGCAGTTTGGCGGGCATCCGGGCGGCCAGCGCCATCAGTCCGGCGCCGATGACGGCGGCGAGGAACTGCTTGCGGAAGAAGTAGGTTCCCGGTTTGTCCAGCTCCAGGGCCTTGATCATCGAGGCGGAGTAGACCATCACGAGGCCGAGCACGGTGATCAGCAGGCCTGCGCCCAGGATCAGGTAGTAGGCGGTCAGAGGGCGGTCCCAGGCCCGGCGAACCCGCTCGTGGATCCGCCGCACGCCACCGCGGGGCGAGCGGGGAGCACGCGGGCCGCCGGTCGAGCGCCCCTTGGAGCGCGGCACCGTCGGGCGCCGGGAGCCGGTGGCCGCTCGGACCCGCAGGACGGGGCCGAGCGCCGCCGGGGCGCCCGCTCCCGCTCCCACGAGCAGTGGCGGGGCGATTGCCCGGCTGATCGCCGCGGTGGCCCGTGAGCGGTCCCCACGGGGTCCGGCAGAGCTCTCTTCGGCCCGCATTGTCGCTGTCCCCTCCACTGCTTCGTGCGCGGAGGCCGGGCCCGTCAGGCGCTCTCGGCAGCGAGCGCGCGGACCGCGTCCGCGAACGCCTCGCCCCGCTTGTTGTAATTGACGAACATGTCCATCGAGGCGCAGGCCGGGGCCATCAGTACGGTGTCTCCCGGCCGGGCGAGCCGTGCCGCCTCGCGGACCGCCTCGGACATCGCCCCAGTGTCGGTCCGGCCGAGGTCCACCACCGGGACCTCGGGGGCGTGTCGCGTGAGGGCTTCACGGATCAGCTCCCGGTCCCGGCCGATCAGTACGACGCCCCGCAGCCTTCCCCTGGCCCCGGTCACCAGCTCGTCGAAGGTGGCGCCCTTGGCGAGGCCGCCGGCGATCCAGACGATCGGGTCGTAGGCCGCCAGGGAGGCCTCGGCGGCATGGGTGTTGGTGGCCTTGGAGTCGTCGACGTACGCGACCCGGGCGACGTCCGCGACGTGCTCGATGCGGTGCGGGTCGGGGCGGAAGGCCCGCAGTCCGTCGCGTACGGCCGCGGGCTCGACGCCGAAGGCGCGGGCCAGGGCCGCCGCCGCGAGGGCGTTGGCGATGTTGTGCGGGGCCGGCGGGTCGACGTCCTTGACCTCGGCGAGCTCCTGGGCCTGCTTCTGCCGGTTCGCCACGAAGGCGCGGTCGACGAGGATGCCGTCGACGACGCCCAGTTGGGACGGGCCAGGGGTGTTCAGGGTGAAGCCGATGGCCCGGCAGCCCTCCTCGACGTCGGCCTCGCGGACCAGGTCCTCGGTCGCCGGGTCGGCCGCGTTGTAGACGCAGGCGACCCGGTTCCCCTCGTAGATCCGGCCCTTGTCCGCGACGTACGCCGCCATGGAACCGTGCCAGTCGAGGTGGTCCGGGGCCAGGTTGAGGACGGCGGCGGAGTGGGCGCGCAGCGAGGGTGCCCAGTGCAGCTGGTAGCTGGACAGCTCCACGGCGAGCACGTCGTACTCCTCGTCGCCGAGGACGGCGTCCAGGAGGGAGACGCCGATGTTGCCGACGGCCGCGGTGCGCAGCCCGGCCGCCTGAAGGATCGAGGCGAGCATCCGTACGGTCGTGGTCTTGCCGTTGGTGCCGGTGACCGCGAGCCAGGGTGCCGCACCGGGGCCCCGCAGCCGCCAGGCGAGTTCGACGTCGCCCCAGACGGGGACGCCCGCCTCGGCGGCTGCGGTGAAGAGCGGCTTGTCGGGCTTCCAGCCCGGGGTGGTGACGATGAGCTCGGTGGACTCGGGCAGGGTCGCCCCGTCGCCGAGGCGCACGGTGATCCCCTGCGCCTCCAGCTCCGCGGCCTGCGTACGGGAACGTTCGTCGTCCCCGTCGTTGACCACCGTGACGACGGCCCCGAGGCCGCGCAGCACCTTGGCCGCGGGGATCCCGGAGACCCCGAGTCCCGCGACGGTGACGTGCTTGCCCTGCCAGTCCTGGTTGCTCACTTCTCGGCTGCCCATCCCGCGTAGAAGAGTCCGAGTCCGACGATCACGCACATGCCCTGGATGATCCAGAAGCGGACCACGACAAGGACTTCGGACCACCCCTTGAGTTCGAAGTGGTGCTGGAGCGGCGCCATGCGGAAGACCCGCTTGCCGGTCATCTTGAAGGAACCGACCTGGATGACCACGGACATGGTGATCATCACGAAGAGGCCGCCGAGGACGGCCATCAGGAACTCGGTGCGGGAGCAGATCGCCAGACCGGCGAGGGCGCCGCCGAGGGCCAGGGAGCCGGTGTCACCCATGAAGATCTTGGCGGGCGAGGTGTTCCACCACAGGAAGCCGAAGCAGGCGCCCATCAGCGCGGAGGCGACGACCGCGAGGTCGAGCGGATCGCGTACCTCGAAACAGGCGTTGGGGTTGGTCAGGGTGTCCGCGTTGGCGCAGGACTCCTGGAACTGCCACAGCCCGATGAAGGTGTACGCGCCGAAGACCATCACCGACGCACCGGTGGCCAGGCCGTCCAGACCGTCCGTCAGGTTCACACCGTTGGACATGGCCAGAATCATGAACAGGGCCCAGACGACGAACAGCACCGGGCCGATCGACCAGCCGAAGTCCGCGACGAACGACAGCTTGTCGGAGGCCGGGGTGTTGCCGCGGGCGTCTGCGAACTGGAGCGAGAGCACCGCGAAGGCGATGCCCACGATCAGCTGGCCGGCCATCTTCGCCTTGGCCCGCAGCCCCAGCGAACGCTGCTTGACGATCTTGATGTAGTCGTCGAGGAAGCCGACGAGGCCCATGCCGGCCATCAGGAAGAGCACCAGCACGCCGGAGAATCGCATCTCCTCGCCGGTGATCAGCTTCGCCGCGACGTACGCGATGATCGTCGCCAGGATGAAGGCAATACCGCCCATGGTGGGCGTGCCCTTCTTGGACCCGTGGGTGCGCGGGCCGTCGTCCCGGATGAACTGCCCGTATCCCTTGCGGGCCAGCAGCTTGATCAGCAGCGGAGTCCCGACCAGGGTCAGGAAGAGCCCGATGGCCCCCGCGAAGAGGATCTGCCTCATCGGCCGGTGACCTCGCCCTCGGACGCGTTCTCCAGCAGTGCCATGGCGACCTGCTCCAGGCCGACCGACCGGGACGCCTTCACCAGCACGACGTCTCCCGGGCGCAGTTCACTGCGCAACAGGTCGACCGCGGCCTGTGCGTCGGACACGTGCACCGACTCCTCACCCCACGAACCCTCGTTGTATGCGCCCAGTTGCAGCCAGGAGGCCTCTCTGCCCCCGACCGCGACGAGCTTGCTGACGTTGAGCCGGACGGCGAGCCGTCCGACCGCGTCGTGCTCGGCGAGCGAGGCGTCGCCGAGCTCGGCCATCTGGCCGAGCACCGCCCACGTACGACGGCCCTTCCCCATGGCGACCAGCGCGCGCAGCGCGGCTTTCATGGATTCGGGGTTCGCGTTGTAGGCGTCATTGACGAACGTCACGCCGTCCGGACGCTCGGTGACCTCCATGCGCCAGCGGGAGAGGGTGCCCGCCTCGGAGAGCCCTTCGGCGATCTCGTCTGCGGACAGGCCCAACTCATGGGCGACGGCGGCCGCGGCGAGCGCGTTCGACACGTGGTGCTCACCGTACAGGCGCATGGTCACGTCGCTGCACCCGGTGGGTGTGTGGAGCTGGAAAGCGGGGCGTCCGTCGTCGGTGAGACGGACCTTCTCGCCCCGTACGTCCGCTTCCGCGGCTTCCCCGAAGAGCAGCACCCGGGCCTTGGTGCGGGAGGACATGGCGCGTACGAGCGGGTCGTCGGCGTTGAGTACGGCGACGCCGTCCTCGGGCAGCGACTCGACCATCTCGCCCTTGGCCTGTGCGATCTGCTCCCGGCCGCCGAACTCGCCGATGTGGGCGGTGCCGACGTTGAGGACGAGGCCGACGCGGGGCGGGACGAGTCCGGTGAGGTAGCGGATGTCGCCGATGTAGCGTGCACCCATTTCGAGGACGAGGTGGCGGGTGTCCTCGGTGGCGCGCAGCGCGGTGAGCGGCAGACCGATCTCGTTGTTGAGGTTGCCCGCCGGATAGACGGTGGGCCCCTTGCGTTCGAGGAGCTGGGCGATGAGGTCCTTGGTGGAGGTCTTGCCCGCGGAGCCGGTGAGCGCGACGACGGTGGTGCCGAGGCGGCCCACGACGGTGCGGGCGAGCGCGCCGAGTGCGGCCACGACGTCGTCGACGACGATCGCCGGAACACCGACGGGGCGGGTGGCCAGCACGGCTGCCGCGCCCGCCTCGACGGCGCGCTGCGCGTAGTCGTGGCCGTCGACCCGCTCACCGGCGAAGGCGACGAACAGACTGCCTTGCTCCACCTTTCGGGAGTCGATGACGACGGGCCCGCTGACGATTGCTGCCGGATCGGGTATGTCGTGCGACTGCCCGCCGACGATTTCGGCGATCTCGGCGAGGGAAAGGGCGATCACTTGGTCATCCCTGACTGTTGTTCTCGTGGGTGTGGGCGCGGTGGTCGGCGCTCTCGGTGCGCTCGTGCCCCGTGGAGCGCTCGATGGCCGCGCGCAGGACCACGCGGTCGTCGAAGGGGCGTACCACGCCGTGGATGTCCTGGCCCTGCTCGTGGCCCTTGCCGGCGATCAGCACCGTGTCACCGGGCTCGGCGCGGGCGACCGCGGCGGCGATGGCGGCGGCCCGGTCGGCGTCGACCAGGACGTCGCCCCGCTCGTCGACGGGCACCTCGGCGGCGCCCGCGAGCATTGCGGCGAGGATTTTGAGGGGGTCCTCGGAACGGGGGTTGTCGGAGGTCAGTACGGCGGTGTCGGCGAGGCGGGCCGCGGCCGCGCCCATCGGGCCGCGTTTGGTCGTGTCGCGGTCGCCGCCGCAGCCCAGGACGATGTGCAGCCTGCCCTTGGTGACCTTGCGCAGGGAGCGCAGCACGGACTCGACGGCGTCGGTCTTGTGCGCGTAGTCGACGACCGCGAGGTACGGCTGTCCGGCGTCGACCCGCTCCAGCCGGCCGGGCACACCCGGAACGGCCGCGACCCCGTCGGCCCCGGCCTGCGGGTCGATGCCCGCGACGGCGAGCGTGACGATCGCGGCGAGGGTGTTGGCGACGTTGAACGGGCCGGGCAGCGGGGCCTTGGCGGCGATCCGCTCGCCCTGGGGACCGACGGCGGTGAACGTCGAGCCGAGCGGCCCGCTCTCGACGTTCTCGGCGCGCCAGTCGGCGTCCGGGTGCCCCTCGGCGGAGAAGGTGACGACCGGGACGGACGCCTCGCCGATCAGCCTGCGGCCGTACTCGTCGTCGAAGTTGACGACGCCCCGCCTGCTGCGCCGCGGGGTGAAGAGCTGTGCCTTGGCCTGGAAGTAGTCCTCCATCCCGGAGTGGAACTCCATGTGTTCCGGGCTGAGGTTGTTGAAGACCGCGACGTCGAAGACGCAGCCGTCGACCCGGCCGAGCACCAGGGCGTGGCTGGAGACCTCCATGGTCACCGAGTCGACGCCGCGCTCGCGCATGACGGCGAACAGGGCCTGCAGGTCGGTGGCCTCGGGGGTGGTGCGCTCGGACTTGATGCGCTCGTCGCCGATCCGCATCTCCACGGTGCCGATGAGCCCGGTGGCGCGTCCGGCGCCGCGGAAGCCGCCCTCGATCAGATAGGCGGTGGTGGTCTTGCCGGAGGTTCCGGTGATGCCGATCTGGAGCAGACCGGCGCCGGGCCGTCCGTAGATGTCGGCGGCGAGCTCACCCATCTGGCCGCGCGGGTCCTCGGTGACCAGCACCGGGAGTCCGGTGGCCGCGGCACGCTCGGCGCCCGCGGGGTCGGTGAGGATCGCCGCCGCGCCGAGACCGGCCGCCTGGGCCGCGAAGTCGGCGCCGTGGAGGCGGGCGCCCGGCAGGGCCGCGTAGACGTCGCCGGGGCGTACCGCCCGGGAGTCGTGGGTGATGCCGGTGACCTCTCCGGTTCCCGGCGGCTCGACTCCCAGCCGGGCCGCCAGTTCGCCGAGCGAGGTCGGTCCGATCCGGTCCGGGCGGGGCGCTCCCGGGTAGTTCACAGGGGCGGCCTTCTGGGTGGTTTGGAACTGATCAGCGTGGGGCACGGCGGTGAGCGTACCGGGCGTACCCGGCCTCTCGCGAAGTGAGGGGCCGGGGTTCCGGTGGTTCCCGTTCCGGTTCCCGGGATCGGGCGTGATGGTTGTCACTGGATGGTTTCCCCGAGTTCACTCGCCGGGATCGAAGGACACCGGCAGCCTGGCCGGCCTGCTGCCGGATGGTGGGGTCTGGAGGGTCTTGAGCGCGAACTCCATGACCTGCTTGTAGATCGGTCCGCAGATCTGGCCGCCGAAATAGCTGCCCTTGGTCGGGTTCTGGATCGCGCAGTAGACGGTGATCTGCGGGTTGTCGGCGGGTGCGAAGCCCGCGAAGGACGCGGTGTAGCCGTGGTAGCCGCCGCGCACCGGGTCGACCCGGTTGGCCGTACCGGTCTTGCCCGCCACCCGGTATCCCGGGATCTTGGCCTTCGTTCCGGTGCCCTCCTCGTCGCCGACCACCGACTCCAGCATGGCGGCGAGCGACTTGGCGGTCTTCGCGCTGACCACTCTGGTCCGCTCGGGTGGATCGGCGGCCTTGAAGTGGCCGTCGGCGCCCTTGGTACCGCGTACCAGCGTGGGCGCGATACGGACCCCGCCGTTGGCGATCGTCGAGTAGATGGAGGCGGCCTGCATGGCGTTGAGCGAGAGGCCCTGGCCGAACGGGATCGTGTACTGCTGCGAGGTCGACCAGTCCTCGGGCCTGGCCAGGATGCCGGGGGTCTCGCCGGGATAGTCGAGCCCGGTCGGCGAGCCGATCCCGAACTTGCGCAGGTAGGAGTAGAGGACCTTGTTGGCCTCGGCCTGGGTCCTGCCCAGTTCGCCGGTGGCCAGGATGGTGCCGATGTTGCTGGACTTGGCGAGTACGCCGTTGAGCGTGAGGTACCAGGTGGCGTGGTCGATGTCGTCCTTGAAGAGCCGGTCGCCGCGGTGCAGCCGGTTGGGGACGGTGACATGGGTGCCCGGGGTGGCGGCCCCCTCCTCCAGCACGGCGGCCATCGACATCACCTTGCTGGTGGAGCCGGGCTCGTAGACGTCCTGGAGGGCCGCGTTGCCCAGCGACGCCGCGTCGGCCTGCGAGAGGTCGTTGGGGTCGAAGCCGGGCGCGTTGGCCATGGCGAGGACCTCGCCGGTCCGGGCGTTCTGGACGACCACGTAGCCGCGGTCGGCCTTGGACTTCTTCACCTGGTCGCTGATGGCCTGCTGGGCGGCCCACTGGATGTCGCGGTCGATGGTCAGCTCGATGTCGGCCCCGGGGACGGCCGGGACCTCCTTGGTGCCTGCGGTGGGTACCCGCCGGCCGCCCGCCTGGGCGTAGCTGATCTTGCCGTCCTCGCCCGCGAGCTCCTTGTCCAGCTGCGATTCGAGGCCGCCCGCGCCCTTGCCGTCGGCGTTGACGTAACCCAGTATCCCGGCGGCGAGGCCCCCGTTGGGGTAGACCCGTTTGGTGGTCGCCTCCTGGAAGATCCCGGCGAGGACATTGGCTCCGGCACCTCCGCTCGCCCGGTCCTTGCCCGCCTTCTCGGCGAAGACGGACTTGAGGTCCTTGATCTGGTTCCAGACCTGCGGGGTCTGGCGGCGGGCCAGGACGACGTAGCGGCCCTTCCCGGACAGCTTCCGGGTCAGCTCGGTGGCGTCGGTGCCGAGGATCGGGGCGAGCAGCGCCGCCGCCTGCTGGGGCGCGTCGGGGGCCTTGCTGAACTCGGGCGTGAACATCGACGGGTCGGCGGTGATGTTGTACGCGTCGACGCTGGTGGCCAGGGCGATCCCGCTGCGGTCGGTGATCTCGCCGCGCTCGGCGGAGATCGTGTAGCTGAGGTAGCGGTTCACCTTGGCCTTGGCCGCGTACGCGCTGGCGTCGACGGCCTGGACCTGGAGCAGCCGGACGACGAACGTCAGCATGACGAGGGTCAGGGCGAGGCTGACCAGACGGAGCCGGGGGCGCGGGTTGCCGAGCCGCAGCGGACTCCCGGTCCGGCCGCGGGGCGGGTGGGGGCGCCGTGCCGGGGAGGACGGGCGGCGGGCCGCGGGCCGCGGGCGCCCCTGCCCGCCTGCGCCGCTGCGCGGGCGCGCGGGGCCGGGGACCCGGCGGCGCGGTGGATCCTTGGGCGGCACTGCGTCACCTGCCGGGGCTCGTCGGGGGCTGGTCTGCCGGGGTACGCGGCCCGGCGGGCGGGCTCGCGGAGGTGCTGGGCGACGCGGCGGTGCCCTGGGCGGTGGTGGGCGGCGCGGTCGCGGGGGGCGCCGCCGGCGTACTGCTCTTCGCCGGAGGCGGGGCGGGGACGGGCTCGGCGGTGGTCTCGGCGGGTACGCCGTGGACCGTGCCGTCCGGATTCAGGAAGGCGGGGCTGCCGCCGGGCACCATGCCCAGCTCGCGGGCGCGCCGCTCCAGGGCGTCCGGCTCGGAGTAGTTGTCGACGTCGTGCTGGAGGGCCTGCTGCTCGTCGGTGAGCTCGGTGGTCCGCTTCTTCAGCTCGCTCAGCCTGAACGACCCTTCGTTGAGGGCCGAGTTGAGCACCAGGAGGGTGATCAGGCCGCCGCCGAGCAGCACCACGACCAGCAGGACGAAGGGGGTACGGGCCGCGTTGCTGGGCCCGGACGGCATCAGCCGGGCGAGCCGCGCGGCGCGCCCTTTCAACTGCCCGGCCGGTCCGCTCACCGCGCCGCCCCGTGCGCCGCCGGTTTCCGGGTCCCCGGTCGCCGGACGCTCATCGTTCCTCCTCGCGGATCCGCTGGGCGCCGCGCAGCCGGGCGGGGGCGGCGCGCCGGTTCTCGGCGACCTCCTCCTCGGTGGGCAGTTCCGCGCCGCGGGTCAGCAGCTTCAGCCGGGGCTGGTAGCGCTCGGGGACCACCGGCAGTCCGGGCGGTGCCGTGGTGGCGGCGCCCGCCGCGAACACCTGCTTGACCAGCCGGTCCTCCAGCGAGTGGTACGAGAGGACGGCGATGCGGCCGCCGACCGCGAGGCTCTGCACGGCGGCCGGAATGGCCCGCTCCAGGACGGTGAGCTCGCCGTTGACCTCGATGCGCAGCGCCTGGAAGGTCCGCTTGGCGGGGTTGCCGCCGGTGCGCTTGGCGGCCTGGGGCAGCGAGTCGCGGATCAGCTCGACGAGCCGGGCACTGTTGCTGAACGGCTCCTTCTCGCGCTCGCGCACGATCGCCGAGACGATCCGCTTGGCCTGCTTCTCCTCGCCGTACGCCCGCAGGATCCGGACCAGTTCGCCCGGCGGATAGGTGTTGAGCACCTCGGCCGCGCCGATGCCGGTCGTCTGGTCCATCCGCATGTCGAGCGGGGCGTCCTGGGCGTACGCGAATCCGCGGTCGGCCTCGTCCAGCTGCATGGAGGAGACGCCGAGGTCGAACAGGACGCCCTGGACCTTCGGGATGCCGAGCCTGTCGAGCACCTCGGGCAGTTCGTCGTAGACCGCGTGCACCAGAGTGGCCCGGTCGCCGTACGGGGCGAGCCGCTCGCCGGACAGCCGCAGCGCCTCCTTGTCCCGGTCCAGCCCGATCAGCCGTACGGAGGGGAAGGCGGAGAGCAGGGCCTCGCTGTGCCCGCCGAGGCCGAGGGTGCAGTCGACGACCACGGGCGCCTGCGGGCCAGGCGCTTCCAGAGCCGGGGCCAACAGGTCCAGGCACCGCTGGAGCATCACCGGGACGTGTCGGGTCTGGCTCATGCGCCCTCTCAGGCTCAGGTCCCGTGTGGCCGCACGTACGGCCTGGTCCCCGCCCGCTCAGAAGGGGAGGTCGGCAGGCGCGGGGAAGGAGCGCCGGCCGGCCGGCGAGCGGGAGAGGGCCGGGCCCGTACGTACGCCGCACACACAGGGGAATTCTACGGAATGTGCAGGGTGTCGGTAACTTCCCGTCACTTTAGTCCACCCTGCCATTCGATCGATTCCCGATCAATCAACCCGGCTGCGCGTCGCCCGGCCCCCCGGTTCACCCGCCCGGACGCACGGTGTGAGGCTTGTGGGTTACCTCACAACAAGTCTCGTTGACGTTCTTTGTCCCTTCCCACAGCACGACGGACGCAGGTGCGGAAGCTAACGTCATAGCCATGTCGACTTCCGCGCAATCCCCCGCCGGGCCTGCCGCCCCGGCCCCCTCCGGAGACACGGTCACCGACCGCCTCGTCGAGGCGAACGTCCGGTACGCCGCCGATTTCGAAGACCCGGGCATGGACGCCAAGCCGGTGCTGCGTGTCGCCGTGGTCGCCTGCATGGACGCCCGGCTCGACCTGCACGACGCGCTCGGCCTGGCGCTCGGCGACTGCCACACCATCCGCAACGCGGGCGGCGTGGTCACCGACGACGTGATCCGTTCGCTGACCATCAGCCAGCGGGCCCTCGGCACGCGCAGCGTCATACTGATTCACCACACCAACTGCGGCCTGGAATCGATCACCGAGGAATTCCGCCAGGAGCTGGAGGTGGAGGTCGGCCAGCGTCCGGTCTGGGCGGTCGAGGCGTACAAGGACGCCGACCAGGACGTACGTCAGTCGATGCAGCGCGTGCGCACCTCGCCGTTCCTGCTGCACACGGACGACGTCCGCGGCTTCGTCTTCGATGTGACCACCGGCCTGCTGCGGGAGATCCTCCCCGCCTCCTGACCGGCCGGACACCGCCCTCCCGGAACCGAAAACCCCACCGAAACCGGCATTTCACCCCCACTTGTCCACAGGCGAGTGACACGAAGCGGTAACGGCAACAAGAATGCCCGTGTGACATCCCGCCGGACGTGTCCGGGAGTGGTGTCCATGTTTCGGGGTGGGCCGGACCGCTGTGTGCGCGTCGGCCCGTGAATGGGGTATCCCCTGCTCCTGGTGAGCGTGGGGCAGGGCCGAGGAGGGCCGGGTGACGACCTATGACGATCGAGCGAGCCTCACAGATCTGACCACGACTGCGGAGCGGGTGCGCAGGTCGGTGGAGAGCGTGATCGAGGGCAAGCCCGAGGTCGTACGGCTTTCGCTGACCGTACTGCTGGCGGAGGGGCATCTCCTCATCGAGGACGTCCCCGGGGTCGGCAAGACGATGCTGGCCAAGGCGCTGGCGCGGTCCATCGACTGCTCGGTGCGGCGCATTCAGTTCACACCGGACCTGCTGCCCTCGGACATCACCGGTGTGTCCATCTTCGACCAGCAGCGGCGCGACTTCGAATTCAAACCGGGCGCGATCTTCGCCCAGATCGTGATCGGCGACGAGATCAACCGCGCCTCGCCGAAGACCCAGTCGGCGCTGCTGGAGTCCATGGAGGAGCGCCAGGTCACCATCGACGGGCACAGCTACGAGCTGCCCGACCCGTTCATGGTGGTGGCCACCCAGAACCCGGTGGAGATGGAGGGCACCTATCCGCTGCCCGAGGCCCAGCGCGACCGGTTCATGGCACGGGTGTCGATCGGCTATCCGACGGCGGAGGCCGAGCTGCAGATGCTCGATGTGCACGGCGGTCTCTCGCCGCTCGACGACCTTCAGCCGGTGGCGCACGCGCACGAGATCGTGAAGCTGATCGACGCGGTGCGGACGGTCCACGTGGCCGACGCCGTGCGGCGGTACGCGGTGGAGCTCGTCGGGGCCACCCGCGGCCATCCCGATCTCCGGCTCGGCGCCTCGCCCCGGGCCACCCTTCATCTGCTGCGCGCGGCGAAGGCCTCCGCGGCGCTGAGCGGCCGGGACTACTGCCTGCCGGACGATGTGCAGGCGCTGGCGGTCGCGGTGCTCGCGCACCGGCTGCTGCCGACGGCCCAGGCGCAGCTGAACCGTCGCACCGCCGAGCAGGTCGTGCTGGAGATCCTCCAGCAGACGCCGGTCCCGACCGCGAGCGGCGGCGTCACCCAGGTGCAGCCGCAGCACCGGCCGGGCCGTCCGGCCTACGGCCGGCAGCAGCCCGGCGCACGGCGGGTGTGATGACGGCCGGGGGGCCGGCCGCGATGGACGACGGCGACGAGAAGGGCGGTCTGCGGGCCGCTCTGAGCGGGCTGACCACCCGTGGGCGTTCTTTTCTGGCGGCGGGGATCGCCGCGGCGATCTGCGCCTATGTGCTCGGCCAGGCGGATCTGCTGCGGGTCGGGCTGCTGCTCGCCGCGCTGCCGCTGGTCTGTGTGGTGGTGCTCCTCCGCACCCGCTACCGGGTCGCGGGCACCCGGCGGCTCACGCCCTCCCGGGTCCCGGCCGGCACCGAGGCGCGGGTCCATCTGCGGATGGAGAACGTGTCGCGGATGCCCACCGGGCTGCTGATGCTCCAGGACCGGGTGCCCTATGTGCTCGGGCCGCGGCCCCGGTTCGTTCTGGACCGGGTGGAGGCGGGCGGCCGCCGCGAGGTGTCCTACCGGGTGCGGTCGGATCTGCGCGGATGCTATCCGCTCGGGCCGTTGCAGCTGCGGCTGAGCGATCCGTTCGGGATGTGCGAGCTGACGCGTTCGTTCAGCGCGTACGACACCCTCGTGGTCATTCCGCGGACCGAGCCGCTGCCGCCGGTGCGACTGGCAGGCGAGGCCTCGGGGTACGGCGAGGGACGGCAGCGTTCGCTGGCGCTGGCCGGTGACGACGACGTGATCCCGCGCGGCTACCGGCACGGCGACGATCTGCGCCGGGTCCACTGGCGCTCGACCGCGCGTTACGGCGAGCTGATGGTGCGCCGCGAGGAGCAGCCTCAGCGGGCCAGGTGCACGGTGCTGCTGGACACCCGGCGGACCGCCTTTCAGGGGACGGGGCCCGACTCCGCCTTCGAGTGGGCGGTGTCCGGGGCCGCGTCCGCGCTGACGCACATGCTGGAGCGGGGTTTCGCCGTCCGGCTGCTCACCGACGACGGGAACGCGGTCCCCGGCGAGGGCGCGGGCGGCTTCGCCGGTTCGACGCAGGAGTCCGCCGAGTCCGCGGGGCTGATGCTGGACACCCTGGCGGTGGTCGACCACTCCGACGGCAGCGGTCTGTCGCGCGCGTACGACGTGCTGCGCGGGGGCAACGAAGGGCTGCTGATCGCCTTCTTCGGCGATCTGGACGAGGAGCAGGCGGCCGTGGCGGCGCGGATGCGGCAGCGCAGCGGCGGCGCCGTCGCCTTCGTCCTGGACAGCACGGACTGGGTGCAGGGCGATGTGCCGCGTGCGGGGGCGCGGGAGGCTTCCGAGCGGCGGCTGCGGCTGCTGCGGGAATCGGGCTGGACGGCTGTGGCGGTGGCGCCCGGGACCGGTCTCGCCCGCTACTGGCAGCAGGCGGGGCACCAGGACGTGGCGGCGCAGTCCGCCGCCGTCGGCGGCGCCGCGGACGGCACGACAGGTTTCTCCGGGGGATGGTCATGAGCAGTCGTGGTCGGCTGGCGCTGTGCGCCTTTACGGCGACGCTGATGGCGGCGGCCTCGATGCTGCCGCTGGTCGAGCCGGCCGGGTGGATCCTGCAGGCGGCGTTCCTGCTGGCGGTCCAGAGCGGGACGGGGGCGCTCGTCCGCCGGGCGCCCGTACCCCGGGTGCTGATTGTCGCGGCGCAGGCGCTGGTCACGCTGGTCGTGCTGACGGTGGTCTTCGCCAGACAGCAGGCGACGGCCGGTCTGCTGCCGGGCCCGGAGGCCGTCCAGCGGCTCGCCCATCTGCTGACGTCGGGCGCCGAGGACGTCGGAAGGTATGCCGCTCCGGCTCCCGTGACGGACGGCATCCGGCTGATGCTGATCGGCGGTGTGCTGCTGGTCGGGCTGGCGGTGGACGCCCTCGCGGTGACGTTCCGCAGCGCGGCCCCGGCCGGTCTGCCGCTCCTCGCGCTCTACTCGGTGGCCGCGGGGCTGTCCGAGGGCGGGGCGGACTGGCTCTGGTTCCTGCTGGCGGCCGGTGGCTACCTGCTGCTTCTGCTGGCCGAGGGCCGGGACCGGCTCTCCCAGTGGGGCCGGGTCTTCAGCGGCGCGGCCGCCAGGTCCCCGGGGGGTCCGGCGGTCGGTGCGGCGCTCTCGGGCGGCCGTCCGACGGCCCCGGTCCGCACCGGCCGCCGCATCGGCGCACTGGCGCTGGGCGTCTCGCTGGTCGTCCCGGCGGCGCTGCCGGGACTCGGCGGCGGTCTGCTGACGGGTACGGGAGGCGGCGGGAACGGCAAGGGGGGCGGCGGCACCATCTCCGCGGTGAACCCGCTGGTCTCGCTGCAGGACAACCTGAACCAGCCGGAGAACCGGCAGGTGATGTCCTACCGCACCAACTCCGGCGCCCCGCAGGACTTCTATCTGCGGATTCTGGCCCTGGACCAGTTCAACGGAAGCGAGTGGCGGCCCTCCACGCGCCGTCTGAGGGACGTGCCGAAGCGGCTCCCCGATCCGGCGGGCCTCGGCCCGGACGTGGCGGTGACGGAGGTCAGGACGAACGTCTCCGCCTCCGGCTCCTACCAGCAGACCTATCTGCCGCTCCCCTACCCGGCGACCGAGGTCAGGATCAACGGGCGCTGGCGGTACGAACCGGAGGGGCGGACGCTCGTCGGTGACCGCGGGGAGACGACCCGCGGGGCGCAGTACCAGGTCTCCAGTCTGGTGGTCGAGCCGACCGCCGAGCAGCTCGCCGCGGCGCCGCCGGCGCCGGCCGCCCTGCGGCGCGAGTACACCCGTGTACCCGCCTCCCTGCCGAAGGTGGTCGAGGAGACCGCGGACCGGGTGACCAAGGGCGCCGCCAACGATTACGAGCGGGCGGTGAAGCTGCAGGACTACTTCTCCTCGGACGGCGGCTTCACCTACAACACCTCGGTGAACTCGGGCACCGGGAGCGCGGCGATCAGCCGGTTCCTCAAGGACAAGCAGGGCTTCTGCGTCCACTTCTCGTTCGCGATGGCCGCGATGGCACGGACGCTGGGCATTCCGGCCCGGGTCGCGGTGGGCTTCACCCCCGGCACCGGGCAGTCGGACGGCTCGGTCTCGGTGGGGCTGCGCGACGCGCATGCCTGGCCCGAGCTCTACTTCGAGGGCGTCGGGTGGACCCGTTTCGAGCCGACTCCGACGCGGGGCAGCACCCCGTCGTACACCCAGCAGGCCGTTCCCACGGGTGACACGGACGTCCCGGCCCCGCCGGAGAAGGGCTCCTCGGCCGCTCCCTCGGCAGCGCCGTCCGTCCCGGACAGCTGCCCGGCGCAGATGCGCAAGCAGGGCGAGTGCGGCAGCACGGCGGCGCCCGGGGCGGCGGCTCCGACGGACTCCGGGACACCGACGGGCACGGTCGCCGGTCTGGTCCTGCTCGCCGTGGTGGTCCTCGCGCTGCCGCTGCTGCCGCTGGTCTGGCGGCTGCGGGCCCGCAGGCGCAGGCTGGGTCTCTCCACCGGGCGTACGCGGCCCACCGGCCGGGACACCGACGGCACCGGCCCGGGGCACGGCGCCGGTCCGGGCCGCGTGCCGGTGCACGCGATGTCCGGCACGCTCGCGGCCTGGCAGGAGATCACCGATACGGCCTGGGACCACGGCATCGAGCCGGACGACTCCCGGACCCCGCGCAAGGCGGCGGACCGAGTGGTGCGGCTGGGGCAGCTGGGACCCGATGCGGCCGCCGCGGTGCACCGGGTCGCCGGCGCGGTGGAGCAGGTCCTCTACGCCCCCGAGCCGCGTCCTGGCACCGGGCTGGCCGAGGACGTGGAGACGGTACGAGCCGGTCTGCGGACCTCTGCCGACCGGCTCACCCGGATCCGGGCCGTCGTGGCACCGCGCTCGGCCGTTCGGGTGATCTGGGCGGCCTCGGACCGCTGGGCGGCGGTCACCGGCAGCTGGACGGCGCTCCGGGGCCGCTGGACGGGCCTGCTGCGGCGGCCTTCGCGCCAGCAGGGGTGACTGGTAGCGGGCGGGCACTCGCGAGGGCCCGCCCGCAAGGAAGTCGGGGCCCGGGTGGCCGCCCGCGGCGGTCTGTGCCGGGCACGCATGAGGGGCGGCCGCGAAGACGCGGCCGCCCCTCATCCAAGTGTGTCCGGGGGCCTACTGACCCTGCTCGTCGCGGCGGCGCTGCCACCGCTGCTCGATGCGGTTCATCACGGTCCGGCGCTGCTTGGGCCGACCGCGCTCACCGGCGGCTCCGGCTGCCGGATGCTCGCCCGGTTTGGGTGCTTTGCGCCAACCCGTGACCGCAAGGACCGCACAGCCCAGCATGACGAGAAACCCCACCACGCTGATCCAGATGAGCTGGGCGACCATTCCGGCCATGAGGAGCGCGATACCCACCAGGAAGCCTGCGACCGCCTGGTAGACCCGTCGCCGGGTGTACGTACGCAGCCCGCTTCCCTCGAGCGCTGTCGCGAACTTGGGATCTTCGGCGTACAGCGCTCGCTCCATTTGCTCGAGCATTCGCTGCTCGTGCTCCGAGAGCGGCACGGAGTCCTCCTCGTCGTCGGCCGCGGGGGGCGGCCGGTATGCGGCCCTTCCAGGATAGGCAGGGAATCGCCCCCGTGAAACCCGCCTTCTTGCCCATCAGCCAGTCCGGGCCGCCACAACGGCTCAGCTGCTGAGGCGTTGATTCCCCAACCTCCGATCCGTCATGCCGGATGGTGTCCCCCGATCATACGGGGCGAAGCGCCCGATCGGGGGGCCCGGTGCGTACTCCGTCTGCCGCTGCGCCGCTGATCAGCCGTGCTGCGTCCGGAGCCGCCGGACCGGACCGGCTCGCGCTCAGGCGCGCTTCGTGCCCAGGACGTGCAGTTGCGTCGCGACCGAGTGGAAGGCGGGCAGTTCGGCCGCGGCGGCCTCCAGCTTGAGCAGGGCCTCCATGGCACCGGGCTCCGTGTCCACCAGGACGCCCGGCACCAGGTCGGCGAAGACCCGTACGCCGTGGACCGCACCGACCTCGACGTCGGCCCCGGAGACCAGCTCGGTGAGCTGCTCCGCGGTGTAGCGCCGGGGCATCGGGTCACCCTCGCCCCAGCGGCCCGCCGGGTCGCCGAGCGCCTGCCGGGCCTCGGTGAAGTGACCGGCCAGTGCCCGTGCCAGGACGGCACCGCCGAGACCGGCGGCGAGCAGGCTGAGCGCACCGGACGGCCGGAGCGCCGCCACCGCGTTGCGCACGCCCTCGGCGGGGTCGTCCACGTACTCCAGGACGCCGTGGCAGAGCACCGCGTCGTACCCGGCGCGCTCGACCACCTCGAACAGGCCGTGGATGTCGCCCTGGACGCCGCGGACGCGGTCGGCGACCCCGGCCTCGGCGGCGCGGCGCTCCAGCGCGAAGAGCGCGTTGGGGCTGGGGTCGACGACGGTGACGCGGTGGCCGAGGCGGGCGACGGGCACCGCGAAGTTCCCGGTGCCGCCGCCGGTGTCCAGGACGTCCAGGGCGTCCCTGCCGGTCACCTTCACCCGGCGGTCGAGGGCGTCCTTGAGGACCTCCCAGACCACGGCGGTACGGAGGGAGGCGCGGGGGCGCAGCTGGTCCGACACGGCAGATGACTCCTCGGCACGGTGCCGCCTGTGACGGCGGAGCGTGAACAGTGCAGGTGGTACGAGCGCTGCCCACCCTATTGCCTCGCGCCGCCGCTGCCGTCATCCCGCGTCGGACCGCTCCCTCCTGGCCTGCGGGAGCACCGGCTGGAGCACCAGGAGCCGCTCGACCAGACGCAGGAACATCGCCGCGTCACGCAGCAGGTCGTCGGCGTCCCGCCGGCTGGCCGCACCGGGGATCCCGGCTTCGGCACGGGCCCTGCGGCGGGCACCGGAGGCGAACAGCGCGCTCCATTCGGTCAGCTCGGGGGCTATTTCGGGCAGGACCTCCCAGGCGCTGCGGATGCGCTCCCGGCGCCGCCTGGACGTCTCCGGGCGGCCCCGCGCGGCGAGCACCGCGGCCGCGGTGCGCAGCGCTGCGAGGTGGGCGGTGGCATACCGCTCGTTCGGCACATCGAGAACGGCGGCCTCGTCGAGGCCGGTCCGGGCCTTGGCGAGCAGATCGAGGGCGGCGGGCGGCGCCGTGGTGCGGCGCAGAACGGGGTGGACATCGCTTGCCGGGCCGGTCAGTGAGGGGGCAGGGCCGTCTGCGCGGCGCCGGGGTGCGGCTGCTGCGGACGAGTGGGCCATGACGAAACCTCCTGTCTCGTGTAACGGCTCCGTGGCCGTATGTATCCATCGTGAGGGGCACCACTGACAATCGATCCGAACCCCCCTCTGACCAGCGCTTTTGCTTCGTTCGCAAGTTCGGGCTACCTTTTTGAACTGACTGGTCAGTTCAAAACAAGGGGGAGTCTGTGGACAGCCCGCACGGGGCATCCGTCACCGCCGAGGACTTCGGACTCAAGGGGCCGCGCGGCTGGGCCTTCCGGGGCCTGGACATCGACGCCGGACCCGGCTCGCTGGTGGCGATCGAGGGCCCGTCCGGCTCGGGCCGCACCTGCCTGCTGCTCGCTCTCACCGGCCGGATGCGCCCCACCGAGGGCCAGGCGAAGGTCGGCGGGCTGCGTCTGCCGCGCAAGATGGCCGCCGTACGCCGCATCGCCGCACTGGGCCCGGTCCCCGGCGTCAGCGAGCTCGACCCGGCCTTCACCGTCGACGAGCACCTGCGCGAGCGGGCCCTGCTGCAGCGCCGCTTCGACGGCTCGCTGCGCGCCCTGCTGCGGCCGCGTGCCGAGCGGGTCGCCGCCGCCCGGGCCCGGATCGACGCGGCGCTGGACGCCGCCGGACTCGACCCGGACACCCTGCCCAAGGCCGGGCGGACCTCCGTACGGGATCTGGAGCGGCTGGAGGCACTGCGGCTCTCCGTCGCCCTCGCGCTGATCGGCACCCCGCGGCTGCTCGCGGTGGACGACACCGATCTCAAGCTCTCCGACACCGAACGCGCCGAGGCCTGGGACCTGTTGCGGTCCGTCGCGGACAGCGGCACGACCGTGCTCGCCGTCTGCAGCCAGGCGCCCGGGGGCGCGATCACCCTGCGCACTCAGAACACGGACGACGCCTCCGGCACGGCCGCGAGGGCCGCGGCCGGTGAGAACGCGACCGGGGAAACCACGACCGAGGAAGGAACGGCCGATGCGTTCGCCGAGACTGGCCGCGCTTGAGCTCAGGCGTTTCGGCAGGGGAAGGCTCCCGCGCGCGGCACTGGTCGCGCTGCTGCTCCTGCCCCTGCTGTACGGCGCCCTGTACCTGTGGTCCTTCTGGGACCCGTACGGCCGCCTCGACAAGATCCCCGTGGCGCTGGTCAACAACGACAAGGGCGCCACCGCGGCCGGCAAGCACGTCGCGGCCGGTGACGAGATCACCGGCAAGCTCCTGGACTCCAAGGTCTTCGACTGGCACGAGGTGAGTTCCGCCGAGGCCCACAAGGGCGTCGAGGACGGCACGTACTACCTCTCGCTCACCATGCCGTCGGACTTCAGCAAGCGGATCGCGTCCAGTTCCGGCGACTCCCCCGAGGCCGGCGCCCTCCAGGTGCGGACCAACGACGCCAACAACTACATCGTCGGGCAGATCTCCCGCTCGGTCTTCTCCGAGGTGCGCACCGCCGCGTCGACCAACGCCTCGCGCGGCTTCTACGACCGGATCTTCATCAACTTCTCCGACCTCCACGACGCGACGGCGAAGGCCGCCAAGGGCGCCGACGACCTCAAGGGCGGCATCGGCAAGGCCAAGAAGGGCTCGCAGGATCTCGCGGACGGGCTGAAGGACGCCAAGGCCGGAAGCAACAGGCTGGCCGGCGGGATCGTCCAGCTGAACAAGGGCGCGAGCGACCTCGAAACCGGCTCCCGGCAGGTGGCCGACGGCACCCAGCAGCTCGCCGACAAGGTGAACGGGGTCGCCGCCGACGTCCGCCCGTTCCTGAAGGACAACGGCAAGTCCATCGGCGACACCGCACGGCTGGTCTCCGACTCCTCGAAGACCGTGCGGGACAACCTCGACCTGCTGGTGAAGGCGGCACCCACCGCGGCCACCGCCGCCCGCACCGCCTCCGACGACCTGGCCGAGGTCTACCGCACCAGTTGCACGCAGGAGCCGGTCCCCGACTCCACCGTCTGCCCGCCGCTGAAGCGTGCCAGGACCGCGGCGGCCGATGTCGCCGACGTGGCCGACGACGTGAACGTGCTGGTCACCAACCAGAACGGCGATCTGAAGAAGCTGCGCACCCAGCTGACCACCCTTCAGCGGCAGGCCGACGACCTGGCCGAGCGCGCGCCGCACCTGGACGAGGACCTGGAGTCCGCCGTCAAGAAGGTCAACGCGCTCAACACCGGCGCCCACAAGGTCGCGAAGGGGGCCGACGATCTGCACACCGGCCTGGGCACGGCCAGGACCGGCTCCGCCGACCTGGACAGCGGCGTGGGCAACCTCAAGAAGGGCGCGGCGAATCTGGATGGCGGGCTGATCCGGCTCGGCGACGGCTCGGCCACCCTCGCCCAGGGGCTCAACGACGGCGTCGGCAAGATCCCCGACTACGACAAGAAGGACCGCGACGCCCGGACCGGAGTCATGGCCGACCCGGTGCAGCTGGCCTCCCAGTCCTTGCACGCGGCCCCCAACTACGGCACCGGTTTCGCGCCCTACTTCATCCCCCTCTCCCTCTGGGTCGGCGCGATGGTGGCCTACATGCTGATCCAGCCGCTCAACCGGCGCGCGCTCGCCGCCGGGGCCTCCGCCTGGCGGATCGCCTTCGCGGGCTGGCTGCCGGTGGCCGCGATCGGTCTGCTCCAGGTGGCCGCCCTGATGTCCGTACTGCACTGGGGGCTCGGTCTGCAGATGGCCCGCGCCGCCGGGACGGTCGGCTTCCTGGCACTGGTGACCTGCTGCTTCGCGGCGATCGTGCAGTGGCTGAACGCCCGGTTCGGAGCCGCCGGACGGATTCTCGTACTGGCGGTGCTGATGCTCCAGCTGACCTCGGCCGGGGGAACGTATCCCGTCCAGACCAGCCCCGGGTTCTTCAACGCGATCCACCCCTACCTGCCGATGAGTTACATCGTCGAGGGGCTGCGCCGGCTGATCACGGGCGGCGGCCTGGGCCCGGTCTGGCAGGGCAGTGCGGTCCTGCTGGCCTTCACCGCGGGGGCGCTCGCACTGACCGCGGTGGCCGCACGCCGCAAGCAGGTGTGGACGCTGGACAGGCTCCACCCGGAGCTGAGCCTGTGAGCACGCCGGAACCTGTGAGAATCGGGGTCATGGAAAGCAGTAGCACCACGCGTCGCCGGGCCACCCGGCAGAAGCTCTACGAAGCGGCCGTGACCCTCATCGCCGAGAAGGGCTTCTCGGCGACCACGGTGGACGAGATCGCCGAGCGCGCCGGCGTCGCCAAGGGCACGGTCTACTACAACTTCAAGAGCAAGACCGAGCTCTTCGAGGAACTGCTGCGCCACGGCGTCGGCCTGCTCACGGCCTCGCTGCGCACCGCGGCCGAGGAGACCGGGGAGCGCGGCGGCACCCGGGTCGAGGCCCTGGACGCGATGATCCGGGCCGGTCTGGTCTTCATCGACCGCTATCCGGCCTTCACCCAGCTGTACGTCGCGGAGCTGTGGCGCACCAACCGGGCCTGGCAGGGAACCCTCCTGGTGGTGCGTCAGGAGGCGGTCGCGGTGGTCGAGGGGGTGCTGCGCGAGGGCGTGGGCAACGGTGAGCTCAGCGAGGAGATCGACATCCCGCTGACGGCCGCCGCACTCGTCGGCATGGTGCTGGTGGCGGCCCTGGACTGGCAGGCGTTCCAGCCGGAGCGTTCGATCGACGATGTGCACTCGGCGCTCTCGCTGCTCCTGCACGGGCGGGTCAGCGGGCGCTGACCGTCCGGGGTCACGGCCCGGCAGTACGGAAGACGCCGGTCCGGCGAGGCTCGATCCCCCTGGTCCCACGGCACGGTCACGTCGTCGAAGAACAGCATCGCGTCCTGTTCGTCGTACCGGCTCGCGAAGGGATGGGCGTGCCCGTGCGGCCGGCTG